>NZ_JBEZDO010000001.1:282100-711710 GCF_040648355.1 Nonomuraea sp. NPDC049152
AAACACCATCAAGGCACGCGCACACTGCGCAACCCTGGGGAGCTGACATGCCTTCCATCGGTGCCCTGCGGGCAAACACCATCAAGGCACGCGCACACTGCGCAACCCTGGGGAGCTGACATGCCTTCCATCGGTGCCCTGCGGGCAAACACCATCAAGGCACGCGCACACTGCGCAACCCTGGGGAGCTGACGACATGAGGGTGCTGGTCGCGCTGGGGGGCAACGCGCTCTTGCGGCGCGGCGAGAAGCCGGACGCCGAGACGCAGCAGGCGAACGTGGCCGTGGCGGTCAAGACGCTCGCCAAGGTGGCCGAGCGGCACGAGCTGATCATCACCCACGGGAACGGCCCGCAGGTGGGCCTGCTGGCGGTGGAGAGCGCCGACGACCCCAACCTGACCAAGCCCTACCCGTTCGACACGCTGGGCGCCGAGACCCAGGGCATGATCGGCTACTGGATGCAGCAGGCGCTGCAGAACGGCCTGCCGGGCCGCCAGGTGATCGCGCACGTCACCCAGACCCTGGTGTCGGCCGTCGACCCTGCCTTCCACAATCCGACCAAGTTCGTCGGCCAGGTCTACGACCAGGCCGAGGCGGAGAAACTGGCCGCCGAGTACGGCTGGACCGTCAAGCCCGACGGCCCGTACTGGCGTCGCGTGGTGCCCTCGCCCAAGCCGCAGCGCGTGGTCGAGACGCGGCTGATCCGCAAGCTGGTGCGCGACGGCGTCACCGTCGTGTGCGCGGGAGGCGGCGGCGTGCCCGTCATCCGCGACGAGAACGGACGCCTGTCGGGCGTGGAGGCCGTCATCGACAAGGACCTGACGGGCTCGCTGCTCGCCGAGGCCCTGGAATGCGACGCCTTTCTCATCCTCACCGACGTGCCGCGCGTCATGCGGGACTTCGGCACTCCCCAGCAGACCGAGATCGCCCACACCACCCCGCACGAGCTGCGTTCGATCGACTTCCCCGCCGGGTCCATGGGCCCGAAGGTGGAGGCGGTCTGCAGGTTCGTGGAGACGACGGGTGACATGGCCGCGATCGGGAAGCTGGACCAGGCCTTGGAGATCCTGGACGGCAAGGCGGGCACGATCGTCACGCCCAACGCCACCTGGCCGCTGTCCAGCACTTTGTAAGGAGGGGCCCGTGGGGTTGGCCGAGCGACTGTTCCGCATCAAGCCCACCGACGAGATCGTGGCGGAGGCCGGGCACGGAGAGGGCGGCGAGCTGCGCCGCACCATGACCCTCTGGCAGCTGACGCTGTTCAGCGTCGGCGCCACGCTCGGCACGGGGATCTTCGTCATCCTCGGCCAGGCGGTGCCGAAGGCGGGACCCGCGGTGGTGCTGGCCTTCGTGCTGGCCGCCGTCACCGCGCTGTTCTCGGCGCTGTCCTACGCCGAGCTGGCAGGGACGATCCCCGTGTCGGGCTCGTCCTACTCCTACGCCTACGCCACGCTCGGGGAGATCGTGGCGTGGGTGTGCGGCTGGTGCCTGATGCTGGAGTACGCGGTCTCCGTGGCGGCCGTGGCCGTGGGATGGGGCGAGTACGTCAACCGCTTCCTCGAAGGCGCCTTCGGCTGGACGCTGCCGGCCGCGATCACCCACTCCCCCGGCAACCAGGGCGGTGTGATCAATGTCACGGCCATCGCGATCGTCGTGCTGGCCACCTGGCTGCTGCTGCGCGGCACCTCCGAGTCGGCCACGGCGAATATGATCTTCGTGTACATCAAGGTCGCGGTGCTGATCTTCTTCTGCGTGGTCGCCTTCACCGCCTTCAACGCGGGCAACTTCACCCCCTTCGCCCCGCTGGGCGTGGCCGGCATCACCGCCGCCGCCTCCCAGGTGTTCTTCTCCTACATCGGCTTCGACGCCGCCTCCACCGCGGGCGAGGAGGCCAAGAACCCCAAGCGGGACCTGCCACTGGCGATCATTCTGTCCCTGGCCATCGTCACGGTGATCTACGTCCTGGTCGCCATGGCCGCGATCGGCGCCATGCCGTGGACCGACTTCGACCCCGACAACACAGAGGCCAGCCTGGCCCTCATCGTCGACCTGGCCACCGGCGCCACCTGGCCTGGGCTGATCGTCTCCTTCGGCGCGGTCATCGCGATCGCCAGCGTCGTCATCACCGTGCTGTACGGCCAGACCCGCATCCTGTTCGCGATGTCGCGCGACGGGCTGATCCCCAAGATCTTCGAGAAGGTCAACCCACGCCGCCAGGTGCCCGTCGCCAACACGCTCATCGTCTGCCTGTTCGTCGCCGTGCTCGCCGGGCTCGTGCCGCTCGGGCAGCTGGCCGAGGCGACCAGCATCGGCACGCTGTTCGCCTTCGCCATCGTCAACGTCGGCGTGCTGGTGCTCCGCCGTACCCGACCCGACCTGCCGCGCACCTTCCGCACGCCGCTGTTCCCCGTCACACCGGTCCTCGGCGTGATCTTCTGCCTGATCCTCATGTACGAGCTGGCCTGGGTCACCTGGGTGGCGTTCCTGCTGTGGACGGCAGGAGGTCTGCTGGCCTACTTCCTGTACGGCTACAGCCATTCGCGGCTCAACACCGGGAGCGTCCGATGAAGCTCAAGCACGTCCTCGCCGGATTCCTGCCCGACCCCCGTGGCCACGACGGCCTGGCGCTCGCCGAACTGCTGGCCGAGCAGGCGGGAGCGCGCCTGACCGTCGCCACGATCCTGCCCCCGCCGTGGACCACTCCTGGCCCAGGCAAGGCCGACGAGAGCGCGTGGCGCTCCTACCTCATGGAGCAGGTCGAGGTGGGCTTCGAGCAGGCGCGGCAGCGGCTGGGCGAGCGGGCCGAGTACGTCTCCCACTTCCACAGGGGCAGCGGGCGCGGGCTGGTGGAGGTGGCGCGCGCCTCCGACGCCGACGTCGTGGTGATCGGCTCAGGCCCGCGAGGGGCCAAGGGGCGCATCTCCCTCGGCAGCACGGCCGACCAACTCCTGCACGCCTCTCCCGTGCCGGTGCTGCTGACCCCCAAGGGCTACGCCGAGCATCCGCCAGGGCGGATCGAACGGTTGACCGTGGCCTACCGGCGCGCTCCCACCTGCGACGCGGCTCTCACGGTCGCCGCGACCGGCGCCACCACGCTGGCCGTACCGCTGCGCCTGGTGACGCTGGTGGTCGGCACCGGCCGAGCCAAGATCGAGCAGCGGATGATGGACGGCCTGCGCGCCCAGGCCATGACCGACCTGGAGAAGGCGGCCTCGGGACGGCGGCCCGAGGTGGCGGTCGAGACGGTGGAGGGCAGGAACGTCGCTCTGGCCATGGGCCAGACGGACTGGCTGGAGGGCGAGCTGATCATCCTTGCCTCCAGCGATTCGGGACCCCTGCGGCGGGTCTTCCTCGGCGACACATCGGTCAAGATCATAAGGGCCGCGCCGCGTCCTGTCCTCGTTCTGACCAGACAGCCCCTCAGTTCTCGGCAAACAGTGACGAAGTAGTGTTACGCAAGGGACAATGGAGACGTTTGAGGCGGACCCTCGCGGACCGGATTCGGCATCTTTTTTCCAATCAGCTTGACCTTAGGCGTCCACCGCTTTACCGTCACTGTCCGTAACCACACCTCGCGGCGTTCTGGGGTAAACCCAGTGGCTCGGCTACCGAAGGTGCCTGTGCAGGCACCCACCCCCCGGTGGTCCAGGCAATCGTCGCAAGGGAGCACAATTTACTGAGAGCAGCACATACAAGAGCCGGGGGGCCACACGATGCCGTCTGAGTACGCCAAGTCGCTGGGTGCAAGACTCCGCGCCATCCGCACCCAGCAGGGCCTGTCCCTGCATGGAGTCGAAGAGAAGTCGCGTGGACGCTGGAAAGCCGTCGTCGTGGGTTCCTACGAGCGTGGTGACAGGGCGGTCACGGTGCAGAAGCTTGCCGAGCTTGCCGACTTCTACGGCGTGCCGGTTTCCGAACTGCTGCCCGGGGGTGCGGCGCCCAGCCCGCTCGGGCCTACGCCGAAGCTTGTGATCGACCTGGAGCGCCTGGCGACGCTACCCAAGGAGAAGGCGGGGGCTCTGGCACGCTACGCGGCCACCATTCAGAGCCAGCGTGGCGACTACAACGGCAAGGTCCTTTCCATCCGCCAGGAGGACCTGCGTTCGCTTGCCGTCATCTATGACAAGTCGCCCAGTGAGCTGACCGAGGAGCTCATCAGCTGGGGCGTGCTGGACGCGGAGGCCCGCAGGGCCGTCGAGTCCTTCTAAAGACTCTTGTAGGCGCGGGTGGGGCGCTTCCTGGGTGATCCCGGGAAGCGCCCCTTTCGTCGGCCTCCCCCAGCGGCTATGGACCTTCGCGACGGGGCGCGCTGCGCGCGTGAGGGCTCGGGCCGGCCTCTCGTGGGAGCCGAGCTCCCCCGCACCGGGGTGGCCTGCCTGCCCCCGGACCCCGCGTCCTCGGTCTCGTTCGGCCGTGCCAGGCGTTCGCGTTGACGGTCGATCGGCTTGCGGAATCCTTTCCCGGGCCGTGTCAGGAGCCTGGTCAGGCGGATCCGATATGGCGGGCGAACTCCCACGGGTCATGCGCGGAGAACACCCGCACCTCGTCGGAGTGGTCGCGCACCAGTTCTCGCAGCCGCTCCTGGTTGGCCACTC
This sequence comes from Nonomuraea sp. NPDC049152, assembly GCF_040648355.1. NCBI lineage: Bacteria > Bacillati > Actinomycetota > Actinomycetes > Streptosporangiales > Streptosporangiaceae > Nonomuraea > Nonomuraea sp. NPDC049152. Next base: position 286,695 of record NZ_JBEZDO010000001.1, read on the forward strand.
GCAGTTCGGCGTCCACCTGCGAGTCGAGCTGCACGAAGTCGAACAGCGGGTGCGACTCGGGAGCCGTCGGGTCGACCTCCTTGTGGTAGAAGTACGCGTCGCCCGCGTGCAGCCACCACCCGTCCCCGTCCCCGTCCCTGACGGCCACGGCCGCGTGCCCGGCCGTGTGTCCGCCCAGCGGCACGAGAAGGAAGTCCGGCGACAGCCCGCGTAGCGGCTGGGCGCCCGCGAAGCCGTACCACTCCTCCCCCGCGCCCGTGCCGTACAGCTGCCAGTTGGGTCCGTGCGCCCAGTGGGCGGGGCGATAGCGGCGGCTCGGCGCCTCGGCCATCGCCGCCGCGTGCTCGGCGTCCATGACGTGCACTTCGGCATCGGGGAAGTCGGGCAGCCCTCCCGCGTGGTCGACGTCGAGGTGGGTCAGCACGATGTGGCGCACGTCCGCGGGGTCGTGGCCGAGGTCGGTCAGCCGGCGGAGCGCGGTCTCGCCCCTGTCGAGCCTGGGGGCGACCAGCTCCACCCACTCGGGGTCGAGCACCCGGCCGGGCTGTTCGACAGAGTCGACGCCGAGGCCCGTCTCGACCAGGACGAGGCCGTGGGCCTCGGTCTCGACCAGCAGCGCGTGGCTGACGGCGGCGGCCGGTTCGAGGCCTTCGTAGGTGGGGTCGACGGTACGCATGGAGGCCAGGTTCAGATGGTGAACTTTCGTCATGCCCCTAGACTGCGACTTGAAGCGCGGTTCAAGTCAAGGGGGCGTCACGGATGCTGCTCGACATCGGCGAAGTGGCCCAGCGGTCGGGTCTCGCGGCCTCTGCGCTGCGGTTCTACGAGCGCAAGGGGCTGATCAGCGCGACAGGACGGAACGGGATCAGGCGGACGTACGAACCGGAGACGCTCAGCCGGCTGGCGTTGATCGCCTGTGCGAGGAGCGCGGGGTTCACGTTGACGGAGATCGGCCGGCTGCTGCACGCCAAGCCGTCCGACGACGCGCTGCGCGAGCGGATGGCGGAGAAGGCCGGCGAACTCGACGACCGCATCGCGCAGCTCACCAGGATGCGCGACAGCCTGCGCCACGCCGCCTCGTGCACGCACGACCCGCTCATCGCCTGCCCGGAGTTCAAGCAGGTGGTCCAAGGGGCCGAATGACGACGGCCATGACGTTTCAGACGGCGGGCGGCCCTCCCGGCGTCCGCCAGTCGATCATCACCGGGCCCCGCGGCCTGAGCATCACGTTCTCCTGACACAGGTCGCGGTGGAGCACGCGACGGCCGACGAGGCCCGAGCGGCTGCTCAGATGACGATGTTCGTGGTGGCGATGGCGTGAGAAGGCAACGGTCCCTGGCAGACCACTGGCAGTGACTTGGCGACATTGCCGCCGTAGGCGTTGTACAGGTTCAGGGAGAAGCCGGAAGAGACAAGGTCGATCGTGACGGCGCCGCTGCCGGCGGCCACCCAGGGGCCGATTCTGGGGGGCACGGGCAGCGCCATGACGGCGGGCTGGCCCTCGTTCAGCGGGGCCCGCGGCAACAGCAGCGTCGCCCCGTCCGCGATGTCCAAGAAGGGTGGGGTGGCATTGGTCGCAGTGACACGTAGCGCGGTGATACTGCCGTCGACGCTGCTGGCTCTCAGGCCCCTCAGAGCGTCGACGGTGTCGGCGGGGATGGTGAGGCTGATGCGCTCGGTGGTCATGTCGAATGCCTGACGGGAGGCGAGCTGCGGAGGCACGGTGCCGGTCACATCGATCGCGAACGGCTTGCCGCCCAGGACCGGGAGCGCGCAGGTGACATCCGCGGGAGCGTGACGGGCCGTGGTCCCGGTTGGGACCGGCTGCGGCGGGTGCGGCTTGGCCCCGGGGCCTCCCAGTAGCGTGAGCGCTGTCACGCCTGCGGCCGCCACAGCCTTTGAACGGGTCCGACCTGCCGACGCCATCATGTGTGCCCTCATCCTCCACGAGCGATCGCCTTAGGTGACGATTAGATCACGCAGAGTGTTGAGCGGAGATGGTTGCCGCCTCGTGGCCTTCGAGACGCACACGATCCACCGGCTCCGAAGACCTCGAAGTCATGCCCGCCCGGCGCGGGACTCAGGAGGGGAGGTCCGGCTCGCGGAGGGATCGAGCCGGACGGCTGTGGGGCGTTTCATCCTCCCACCGACGAGAATGACGCGACCGGCCGCAGGTGAAGCCTGGGGGAACCGGGATGCGGGACCCTCAGCCCGCCAGGGGGACGTTGACGGGAAGGGCGGGTTGCCCGGGGATGCCGAGGAGCTCCTCGACCGTGGCGACGAACGTCTCCGCCTCGGCCATGAGCTCGTCGGCGTCGGCCGTGGTCACGCCGCGGACCATGCCCGCCTCCGCGGCCGCGCGCTTGGCGGCGCTGATCGAGAAGTACGTCGCCCACTCGGCGAGCCTGGGCTCGGCCTCGGGCAGCAGCTCCCACGCGCTGCGCAACCTGCGCCTGCGCCCCTCCATCGGGCGGGGACGCGCGGCCAGGATCGCCGCCGCCGCGCGCAGCGCGGCGAGGTGTGCGGCGACGTAGCGGGTGGCGGGGGTGCGGGCCGTCACGGCGTCGGCCAGGCAGGTGCGTGAGTCGGTGAGGTGCGCCCTGACTGCGGGCGACAGGCGGGGCCCGTGCGTGTCACTGAGCCTTGTCGTCATGCCAGCCTCCTTTGAGGGGTCTTGGCGGCACCCGGCGTTTCCGCCGGTGGAGCCAACACTTGCAGACCCCACCGACATTTCCGCCGGGCGACCGGACGAGGAGCTTCCCCTCTCCCCGTCCGGTCAAGGCGCGCCCACTCGTCTCCGCCGACGACGAGGACGCGCCCTTCGCCCGTGGAACCCGACCGCGGGCCCCGCATGGGGGTAGCGGGAGCCCGCGACCAGGTTCTTCGACGTGAGCCGCGAGCCTCACGCCACTCCGTCGAACATAATTTCGACGACCTGGAATGTCAACCAATTCCGCGAACACAGGTTCGATCAACCGGCTTGACCTGCGACGCGAGGACCGTGGAAAGGCACAGCACGGGCGTGGCCGAACCCGCGGACGCGGGTTCGGCCACGGAGTTCGGCGTGCGAGTGCGATGACGTCGGAAGGACGCGGCATGACCGCGGCCGTCCGAGAGGTCAGCGAGTCTGATCCGCGCGGGTGATGGCGCCGGAAGGGCAGAGCGTGAGCGCGCGGGCGACCGCGGCCTCGGCCTCAGGGGGCACCTCGGCGACCTTCAACAGGACCAGGCCCTCGTCCTCGTCCTGGTCGAACACCAGCGGCGCCGTCAGCACGCACATGCCTGCGCCGATGCACACGCCTCTGTCGGCGTTGACCTTCACCAAGCCACCTCCAGCTTCACCAGGCCACCCTCAGGGAGTGGACGCCGTAGATGCTCATATCCGTGCGCATCGGCACCTCGTCGGCGGGGACCGCCAGCCGGAGCGAGGGGAGGCGCTTGAGCAGGGCGGGGTAGGCGACGCGCATCTCGATCCTGGCCAGCTGCTGCCCGAGGCACTGGTGGATGCCGTGCCCGAAGGTCAGGTGACCGCTCGCGGGTCGCCGCACGTCCAGGACCGCGGGGTCGGGGAAGCGCGCGGGGTCGCGGTTGGCGGCGGGGATGGACAGCGCGACGCAGTCCCCGGCCTTGATGAGCGTGTCCGCGATGGTGACGTCCTCCGTGGCGGTCCTCGTCGGGCCGAAATGGATGATCGACAGGTAGCGGAGCAGCTCCTCCACCGCGTTGTCGATCACGGAGGGGTCGTCGCGGACGATCGCGAGCTGGTCCGGGTTCTGCAGCAGCGCGAACGTGCCGAGCCCGAGCATGTTGGCGGTCGTCTCGTGCCCTGCCACCAGCAGCAGGAAGCCCATGCCCGCGATCTCGTCGTCGTTCAGCTCACCCCCTGCGATCAGCCCGGTGAGCATGTCGTTCTCCGGCTCGACCCGCTTGCGCGCGATGAGGGTGTAGAAGTACTTGATCAGGTCGCCGACCTTCGCCGCCATCTCCTCGGGGGAGCTCTCCAGCCTCAGCAGCTGTGACGAGTCGCGCTGGAACTGCTCCCTGTCCTCGTACGGCACGCCGAGCAGCTCGCAGATGACCAGCGACGGGATCGGCAGCGCGAAGGATCGCACCAGGTCGGTGGGCGGCCCCTCGCGTTCCATGTCGTCGAGGCAGTCCGCGGCGATCTCCTCGATGCGGGACCTGAGCAGGTTCATCCTGCGCACGGTGAACTGCCCGGTGAGCAGCCGGCGGTAGTGCGTGTGGTCGGGCGCGTCCATGCGAAGGAAGAACCCCGGCGGCACCTCCCCCTCCGGCAGCCGCCGCGACATGAGGAGCGGATGCAGGCGCTGGGGGTTGGTGCTGAACCTGGGATCGGCCAGTACGGCACGACCCGCCGCGTGCCCTGTCACGAGCCAGCCCTGGTGCCCGTCCGCGAACGTCAGCGGCTGCACAGGCGCGGGATCGTCGAACAGCTCGTCGGGCGGATCGAACGTGCGCTGGCGGCTCATCGGGTAGGTCATTCCGCACTCCTTCGTGAGATCGACACTCCTCCAGAAAACATCATCGAATGCAAAAATTCAATCAGTGCAGTACATTAGTTCCATGATGGACGATGCAGGGCTTAGAGCGCGCAAAAAGGCCAAAACCCGGCGCGCTCTCGTCGAGGGCGCGATGCGGCTGTTCGCCGAGAAGGGGTTCGAGCAGACCACGCTCGCGGAGATAGCCGCCTCGGCCGAGGTGTCGACGCGCACGTTCTTCAGCTACTTCGCAGGCAAGGAGGAGGTCGTCTTCTTCGACGCCGAGGAGCGTCTCGACAGGACCCTCGCCATCGTCGGGCACAGGCGAGAGGGCGAGTCGGTGACGCAGTTGCTCCTGCGGGTGGTCGAAGCGGGCGCGACCTGGGACGACGACCTCGCCACCCGGCTCGCGGCCGAGCGCTTCCGGCTGGTGATGACGGTGCCCGCGCTCCAGGCGAGGGCGCTCCACCTGCTGTTCGACAGCCAGCGGCGGGTGGCCGAAGCGCTGTGCGCGGCCTATCCGGACGAGCTCGACTCGGTGTCGGCGGCGGCGGCCGTGGGGGCGATGGTCGGCGCGGCGAAGCTGGCGGCCGTCATGAGCCTGGCGAAGGGCGAGCCGTACGAGGCGGCGTGGAAGGCGGTGCGCAAGGCGGCCCAGGTCGTCGCGAGCGGGCTCGACTCGCTCGGCCGCCCCGCGAGACAGCCCGTCTGACCCTCAGCGGACACGCCACCCGGGCATCAGCCTCCGGAGAGGCCGTCTGACGCGTCGCGCTGACACGCCCGCAATTCAATTCTTGAGGAAGTTAATTAGTGCTAACATGCGTCCATGCCTGCTCCTGAGCGCCGGCCCGAACCACTCACCAGCCCAGCCGCCGCCACGGTCTTCACCATGGTCCTCACGCAGGGCCCGGTCTCGCGGGTGGAGATCGCCCGCCGTACGGGGCTGTCGTCGGCGGCGGTGACCAAGTCGGCGCGGCCGTTCATCGAGGCGGGCTATCTGGAGGAGCTGGGGGCCACCGAGCGCACGGGGCCGGGCGCGGGACGGCCCGCCAGCCCGCTGGCGATCAGGCCCGACAGGGAGTTCTTCGCGGGCGTGAAGATCACCGAGGACGAGCTGATCGGCGTCGTCACCGACCTGCGGGCACAGGTGCTGGTGTCCGCGCACAAGCCGCTGACCGGCTACTCCGTCGAGCAGGTGGTGGCCGAGATCGCGGACCTGGTCGCCGGCCTGCTGGCGACCTCCCCCTCGTACGGCGAGCGCTGCCACTCCCTCGGACTCGCCGTCTCGGGCGACGTCGACAGGGCCACGGGCCTCGTGCGCTACTCCCCCTTCCTCGGCTGGCGGCAGGTCCCGATGGCCGCCCTGGTGTCGCGGGCGACCGGGCTGAGCGTGACGGTGGAGAACGACGTCAAGTCCCTGACCGTGGCCGAGCAGTGGTTCGGCGAGGGCATAGGCGCCTCCTCGTTCGCCCTGGTCACCGTCGGGGTCGGCATCGGCTGCGGTCTCGTGATCAACGACCAGGTGGTGGCGGGCGCGCACGGGGTGGCGGGCGAGATCGGCCACATCCCCATCAGCGGCGAGGACCCGCCGTGCCACTGCGGGGGGCGCGGCTGCGTGGAGGCGGTCGCGGGCACCGCGCCCATCCTCGAGGCCGCCCGCGCCGCCACGGGCGACCCCGAGCTGACGATCGACGGGGCGATCGCGGCCGCGCACGCGGGCGACGAGGTGACCAGGGCCGTGTTCGCCAGAGCGGGCCGCGCCATCGGCCTGGCGATGGCGGCGATGGCCAACCTGGTGGGCCCCGAACGCATCATCGTGACCGGGGACGTGGTCGGTCTCGCCGCCTACGACCTGTTCGAGGAGCAGATCACCGCCTCGTTCGCCGGCCAGGCCTTCGGCGCCGCGGCCGACTGCAGGCTGATCCTGCGGCCGAGGCCCTTCGAGCAGTGGGCCCGCGGCGCCGCCGCGGTCGCCATCCAGACGCTCTTCACGCTCTAGGTCTCCACACCCCACGTCTCCACACCCCGGGTCTCCACACCCCAGATCCCCACACCCCACGTCTCTCCACACCCCACGTCTCTCCACACCCCACGTCTCTCCACACCCCACGTCTCTCCACACCCCGGGTCTCTCTCCCAGATCTCCACCCCCGTCTCCACACGACAGGCCTCCACTCTTCGGGAAGGATGCCCTTGACGACCACGCAGATCTGGCAGCCGCACGACCAGGCGGGCGGCGAGCTCCGGATGACCGAGATCCCCGCGGGGCGGCTCGTCATGGAAGCCACCTCCACCTCCGCGCTCACGTGGAACGTCAGGGAAAGCCCGGAGGGCGTCCAGGAGGTCCTGGTAAGGCCCGCGGTCACCCGGAGTGGTCAGGCTCGCCTGGCGGCTCCCCTGCGCGGACGTGACGGCCTACTGGAGCCATGACAGCAACGAGCACAGGGGCCTGCCGCCGTTCTGGCGCAAGCCGCGCGGCTGCCGGCTGAGGCGCTGGTGGAGCTGCGACAGCCGTACACCAGCCCTGGGCTGTGGCCGTACGCGACCATGATCCGCGCCTCCGACTGCCCGCTCAGCCCCGCGCACAACCGGCAGCGCACGGTCGACCTGCGGCTGATCGCAGGGCCGCTGGCCGTCCACGCGGACATGATGATGTGGCACGAGGACGAGAGCCCGGCGCGGGTGGCGGTGCAGCTGTTCGCGGTGCCGCAGATCTCGGTGGACCTCGCCGCGAGGCCGTAGAACGGGGCGGTCTCAAAGTAGCGGATGCCCGCCTCCCACGCCGCCTCGACGACCGCGTCGGCCTGGGCTTCCGAGATGGGTCGCAGGTAGTTGCCGAGGGGCCCGCCCCCGAGGCCGAGGGCGGGCAGCTTCACGCGCGCTCGTTCGATCCTGATCGGGGCGCACACACCCGAGCAGGTCACCTCCAACGTGGCCGACTTCCACCGGCCGATCCCCGAGGCCCTCTGGCGGGAACTCGACGTGATCGGCGCGCCGTGACGGCGGGGACCGGAGTCCCGCTGGGCGCGCCCTCGACGGACGCGCGCCCAGCGGCGGCGGAGGCGCCAGACCGGCGTGCCGTGCGGCTATCGCCTGAAACGGCCGCGGACGTGCACGGGCACGCCCTTGCCGAGCATCCCTGGCAGCACCTCCGCGACGTTCATCGGCAGCCGCACGCAGCCGTGGGAGGCCGGGTACAGCGGCACCGAGAGCGCCCCGTGGAAGGCGATGCCGCCGTTGAAGAAGATCGGGTTGTAGAGCTGGCCCAGGTACGACTTGTGCCAGCCCGACGCCCGCCACGTCGTCTTGAAGTCGCCCGCCGGCGTGCTGGCCGACCCGCAGAACCGCTGCGACTTGCCCTGCCACACGGCCGTCTCGCAGTACGGCACGCCGCTGCCCGACGAGGTGTGGGAGATCAGCTTCACCTGGCCGTCGACGTAGTAGACCATGAGCTGCTTGGCCAGGTTCACCTCGACTCTGGTGGACTTGCCGTTCTTGACCAGGATCTGCGGCGACTTCGGGTCCTCCAGCGCGGCCCACATGCGCTTGCCGATGGTGCTGGACGGCTTGATCCCGTTGACCTTCTGGAACGCCCACACGGCGGCGAGCGTGGTGCCGCCGTACCTGCCGTCGGGCTTGCCCGGCATGTAGCTGAGCTCCTTGAGCCGCGTCTGCAGCCACACGACCGCGGCGCCCTTGGAGCCGAGTTTCAGCATCTTGTCAGGCGCGGTGACGGTCTTGTCCACCTGCGCGATCGCGCCCGCCGCCGCGACGGGCGAGGCGATGCGCGCGACCGCGGCGGCAGGCCGCGTCTCCTGCGGGACAGCCGAGCCGCACGCTGAGAGAACGACGGTGCCCACCGTCAAGAGAGCAGCCAGGCCGAGCTGGCGTCGAGCTCCCATGCATCCATCCCCTCAAATGATTAACAATCGAATCAAAGGACCCTAGCGCACCACCATGGACCGGCAATTCTTGGGTCAATCTGTTTAGAGTGGGCGCATGCCCGAAAAGTTCTTGCACCCGAATGCTGTTCGCGTGGCATCCGCCTTGCGTGAGCTCGGCGCCCCGGGGGAGATCGTGGTCCTGCCTGAGTCGGCGCCCACGGCCACCGCGGCGGCCTCCCAGCTGGGCTGCGAGGTAGGCGCCATCGCCAACAGCCTGATCTTCGACGCCGACGGCACGCCCCTGCTGGTTCTGACCAGCGGCGCGCACCGCGTGGACGTCGAGCTGATCGCCCGCACAGCGGGGGTTCAGCGGGTGCGCAGGGCCACTCCCGAGTTCGTGCGCGAGGCGACGGGGCAGCCCATCGGCGGCGTCGCGCCCGTCGGGCATCCCGCCCCCATCCGCACGTTCGTCGACACGTGGCTGGACAAGCACGACGAGGTGTGGGCCGCGGGCGGGCACCCGCACACCGTCTTCCCCACGACGTTCGACGAGCTTGTCCGCATCACCGGCGGCACGGCGGTCGAGGTCGAGTGACCGCGATCCGCGGCACGGGGCCTGCGGAGTTCACCGACTGTCTCGACACGGTGATGGGCATCTACACCGCCGCCATGAACCCGCCGGTCGACCAGATCGCGGGCAGGCGGGCGATCATGCGCGGGCACGGCGCCAACCCGGCCTTCCGCTGCCTGTTCGCCGAGCTGCCCGACGGCCACGCCGTGGCCTTCGCCTACGGCTTCCACGGCCAGGCGGGACAGTGGTGGCACGACGTCGTCTACCGCGCGCTGCTCGAAAGGTCGGGCATCGGGGTGGCCGACGCGTGGCTCGGCGACTCGCTGGAGCTGGCCGAGATCCACGTCCACCCCGACTACCAGGGCAAGGGCATCGGCAGGGCGCTCATCCACGCCCTGTGCGAGGGGCGTCCCGAGCGGTCGGCCGTCCTGTCCACGCACGACCAGCCGACCGTGGCCAGGCATCTCTACCGGGCGCTGGGCTTCACCGACCTGCTCACCCAGTTCGTCTTCCCCGGGGGCTACGAGCACTACGCGATCGCGGGCACGCCGCTGCCTCTCCGCTGATCCCAAACGCCGGGGGCCTTCGGGAAAGCCCCCGGACGGTGTCAGGCGGACAGGGCGGCGGGCTGGAGCAGCTGGAAGACCTCGCGCGTCGCGCTCGACCTGTTGAAGGTGATGAAGTGGATGCCGGGCGCGCCCTCGTCGAGCAGCCGCTGGCACAGCTCGGCGCCGTGATCGATGCCCAGCTGCCGGACCGCGGCGGGATCGTCGGCCACGGCCTCGAAGCGGGCGGCGACATCGGGCGGGAACGGCGCGCCCGACAGCTGCTCGGACCTGGCGATCGTGCTCATCTTCGTGACGGGCATGATGCACGGGATGATCGGGGTGTCGCAGCCGCGCGCGGCCACCCTGTCCCTGAGCCTGAGGTAGTCGTCGGCCTGGAAGAACATCTGGGTGATCGCGTAGTCGGCGCCCGCCGCGCACTTCCTGACGAAGTGCTCGGTGTCGCTCTCGATGGACGGCGAGCGCGGGTGCTTGTAGGGGAAGGCCGCGACGCCGACGCAGAAGTCTCCCGCCTGGCGGATCAGCTTGACCAGCTCCTCGGCGTAGAGCACGCCTTCGGGATGCTGGGTCCACTCGCCGTTGGGGTCGCCCGGCGGGTCGCCGCGGACGGCCAGGATGTTGCGCACCCCCGCGTCGGCGAAGCGCCCGACCAGGTGGCGGAGCTCACGGATGGAGTGGTTGACCGCGGTGAAATGCGCCACAGGCGTGAGCGTCGTCTCGTGGGCCAGCCGCTCGACGATGTCGACGGTGCGGTCCCTGGTGGAGCCGCCCGCGCCGTACGTCACGGACACGAAGGTCGGCCGCAGCGCCTCCAGCTCCCTGATGGACCGCCAGAGCTGGCGCTCGCCCTCCTCGTTCTTCGGCGGGAAGAACTCGAAGGAGAAGGAACGGCCGCCAGAGGCGAGCAGATCGCGGACCGTGGGGACGCGATCGGGAAGGACGGAGGGTCGACCCAGAGCCATATGTCAAGGCTACCGGTACGGGGGCGGGCGCTGCCGCCACGTCCATATGACGGGAGCGGGAGATCGTAACGTCAGCTACAGCCCGTTACTCTCATGGCATGAGCATGGACACCCTCCGCACCGAGGTGGATCGGTCCCTCGGGGAGTTCCTCGACCGGCAACGCCCCATCGTGAACGGCCCGGACCTCGCCCCCCTGCTCAGCGCGGCCAGGGAGCTGCTCGCGGGCGGCAAGCGGCTGCGTCCCGCCTTCTGTTACTGGGGGTGGCGCGCGGCGGGCGGGCTCGACGAGCCCGGGATCTTCGTCGCGGCGGCCTCGCTGGAGCTGCTGCAGGCCAGCGCGCTGGTGCACGACGACGTGATGGACAAGAGCGACCTGCGCAGGGGCATGCCCTCGGCGCACCGCCGCTTCCAGCGCCTGCACGAGAAGAGCGACTGGTACGGCTCGGCGGAGCAGTTCGGCGAGGGCGCGGCGATCCTGCTGGGCAACCTGCTGCTGATCTGGTCCGCGGAGATGTGGCGCTCGTGCGGCCTGCCCCACCTGGACGTCACCCAGCCCTTCCACGACCACATGCGCACCGAGCTGATGTGCGGGCAGTACCTCGACCTGCTGGAGCAGGCGCACGGTGAGAACACCTTCGAGTCGGCGCTGCGGGTGGCGCTCTACAAGAGCGGCAAGTACTCGGTGGAGCAGCCGCTCAGGCTCGGCCTGACGCTCGCCGCGGGCGGGAGCGCCCCGTGGATCGACGAGCTGTGCGTGGAGTACGGCAACCGCGTCGGCATCGCCTTCCAGCTGCGCGACGACATCCTCGGCGTGTTCGGCGACCCCATGGAGACCGGCAAGCCCGCGGGCGACGACCTGCGCGAGGGCAAGCGCACCATGCTCATCGCCCGCACGCTGGCCTCGGCGACCCCCGAGGACGCCGCGACCGTCCGCAGGCTGCTCGGCGACCCCGACCTCGACTCGGAAGGGGTAGCCAAACTGCGCGGCGTCATCGAGGGCAGCGGCGCGCTCGAGGCGTGCGAGGAGATGATCGGCACGTACCTGGAGGAGGCGCTGACCTCGCTCGACGACGCGCCGATCACCGCCGAGGCCCGCTCCGCGCTGGCCGAGCTGGCGGTGGCCGCGACCACGCGCAAGACCTGACAGGCCCGCTACGCCAGCCGCTTGGCGAACTCGGCGGCCGCCGCCCCGGGGTCGTCGGCCTCGGTGATCGCCCTGACGACCACGACGCGGTTCACGCCGTACGACCTGACCTCGTCGAGGTTGTCGAGGTCGATGCCGCCGATGCCGAACCACGGACGGTCACCGAGCGCCGCCGCGTGCCTGAGCAGGCCGGGCCCTGGCGCCGGCCGTCCGGGCTTGGTCGGGGTGGGCCAGATCGGGCCGCAGCAGTAGTAGTCGACGCCCTCCTCGACGGCGGCGGCGGAGGCCTCCTGCGTCGAATGGGTGGACCGGCCGATGAGGATGTCGTCGCCGAGGATCTCTCGCGCGACGGTCACCGGCAGGTCGTCCTGGCCCAGGTGGAGGATGTCGGGGCGGGCGGCGAAGGCGAGGTCCGCCCTGTCGTTGACCGCCATGAGCCTGCCGTGGCGGTCGCACGCGTCGCGGAAGACCTCCAGCAGCGCGAGCTCCTCGCGCGCCTCCAGACCCTTCTCCCTGAGCTGGACGATGTCGACCCCGTTGCTCAGCACCGCGTCGAGGAAGTCGGCCAGGTCGCCGCGCTCCCTCCTGCCATCGGTGCAGAGGTAGAGCCTGGCCTCAGAAACCGAGCGCCTGGGCACGCCGCTTGACCTCGGTATGGCGACCTGCCTTGATCGCGTCGATGGGCGAGCCCGGCAGGGACTCGTCGGGGGTGAACAGCCAGCGCATCGCCTCGACGTCGTCGTAGCCCGCGTCGAGCAGGAGCATGAGCGTGCCCGACAGGCCCTTCACCACTTCTCCGCCGTCGAGGAACACCGCTGGAACCTGAGGACCGCCCGAGCCCCGCCGTACGCCGAGGAGCTTGTGGTCCTTCAGGAGCTGCTTGGTCCGCCCGATCGACAGATCGAGGCGGTCGGCCACTTGGGGGAGCGTCAGCCACTCGCCGACGAGCTGGTCCGTCTCCCGGTCTATCTGCGCAACAGAAAGCGTCACGAATCCACCACTACCACATCGCATTCGTCTTCAAACTACACAGTCACGTATCGCGACCTCGGGATCTTCCAGTCTGATGGGGTCCATGCGCGGCCCTGACTCGATGATCCTCCGGCCCTGGACGAGGTCGCGAGGCCTGTTGACGGTCAGCACCCCCGCCAGCCTGTCCTCGTCGGTCAACCAGCAGACCGACCATTTGGCCGCCGTGGGGTCGCCACGGCGGAGGAGGCGGGCCCCCGCGTGGTGGCCCGCGTACTGCACCATGTGACCGAACTGCTCCGACCAGAAGTACGGGACCGGATCGTACACGGCATCGTCGCCCAGCAGCGTCGCCACGGCGACCTCGGGGGCGTTGAGCGCGGTGTCCCAGTGCTCCACGCGCAGCCTGGTGTGGAAGCGGCGCGACCACCACGCGGCGCAGTCGCCGACGGCGACGACGTTCGGCAGCGAGGTGCGCAGGTGCTCGTCGGTGACGACCCCGTTGTGCAGGTCGATGTCGGAGCCCGCGAGCCACTCGACGGCGGGGCGGACGCCGATGCCCGACACCACCACGTCGGCCTCGACGAAGCCGCCGTCGACCAGCGTCACCCCTCCCTCGTCCACGGACGAGACCATGGTGTCGAGCCGCAGGTCCATGCCCTCGTACCAGGGGATGGTGTCGGCGCCCACCTCGCGGCCGACCACGTGCGAGAGCGGGGTGGGGCCGGCCTCCAGGACGGTGATCTCGCAGCCGGCCTTGCGCGCGGCGGTGGCCACCTCGGCGCCGATCCAGCTCGCCCCGATGATCGTGACCTTGGCGTTCTCGACCAGGCCGGCGCGCAGGGTCAGGGCGTCGTCGAGGGTGCGCAACACGTGCTGGTGCCCCTCGCCGTGCAGCCTGATCGGCTCGGCTCCCGTGGCGATGACCAGGCCGTCGTAGGCGATCTCGCCCTCGGTCGTCTCGACGACGCCGTCGCGCAGCCCCTTGGCCGACACCCCCGGTCTGTGCTCGACCCGCATGGCGTCGAGGTCGGCGTCGACGAAGCTCGAGTCGGCCGCGCCGAGCAGCACGGCCTTCGACAGGGGCGGGCGGTCGTAGGGCCGGTGCCGCTCCTCCCCGATCAGCGTGATCCTGCCGCTGAATCCGCGAGACCTGAGGGCCTCGACGCTGCGTATGCCTGCCAGACCCGCGCCCACAACCACGACATGATTCACGCTCATGACCTTAACCAATCCACCGCTGACGACCAGGGCCCGGGGCTTGAGTAGGCTTGTTCGGAGAAGACGCGCGGGAGTCCGGCCGTACCGGGCTGAGAGGAAGGCTTTGACGGGCCTTCGACCGCAAGACACCTGATCCGGATCATGCCGGCGAAGGGAGCGAGATGGATCTGATCGTGGGCGGCGGCGTGGTCGGCCTGTCCGTCGCCTGGCGTCTGGGCCGCTCGGGCGCGAAGGTCACGGTGATCGACCCTGCCCCCGCCTCCGGCGCCTCTCATGCGGCCGCGGGCATGCTGGCCCCGGTCAGCGAGGTCTCCTACACCGAGGAGCCGCTGCTCAGGCTGGGGTTGGCGGGGCTGAGCCGCTGGCCCGCCTTCGCCGCGGAGCTGGAGGCCGACAGCGGGCTCGCCCTCGACTACCGCACCCAGGGCACCCTGGATCTCGCCTTCGGCGGCGACGACATGGCGGCGCTCGAAGAGCTGGCCGCGTTCATGGACAAGCTCGGGCTGCCGGTGCGGCGGCTGACGGGGCGCGAATGCCGCCGCCTGGAGCCGATGCTGGCGCCGTCGGTCAGGGGCGGCGTGCTGGCCGAGGGCGACGCGTGGGTGGATCCCAGGCGCGTCACCGCGGCCCTGCTGGCCGCGCTGGAGCGGGCGGGCGTCCCGCTGGTGCGGCGGCGCGTGACAGAGCTGGTCCGCGATGGCTCGGCCGTCGTGGGCGTACGGCTGGCCCCGCCCTCCCCCGGCGCCTCGACCGGCCTCCCCGGTCCTTCCGCGGGCTCGCCGGGCGACGTCCTGCTCGGGGAGCGGGTAGTGCTCGCGGCCGGCGCGTGGAGCGGTGAGCTGACCGGCCTGCCCGTGCGCCCCGTCAAGGGCCAGATCATGCGCCTTCGCTCACCGTCCCCGCTGCTCGGCAGGTGCGTGCGCGGCATGGTCCACGGCTCGCCCATCTACCTGGTGCCGCGCGGCGACGGCGAGCTCGTCGTCGGCGCCACCCAGGAAGAGCTGGGCTTCGACACCAGCGTGACGGCCGGCGGCCTGTACGAGCTGCTGCGCGACGCCAGAGAGCTGGTCCCCGGCGTCACCGAGCTGCAGGTGGCCGACATCGTGGCGGGGCTGCGGCCGTGCACCCCCGACAACCTGCCGCTCATCGGCCCGTACGGCCCCGGCCTCGCCCTCGCCACCGGACACCACAGGGCCGGCGTGCTGCTGGCCCCGCTCACCACCGCGCTCCTCCACGGCGAGGAGGGCGAACTGGCCGCCCTGTGCTCGCCTCAGCGGTTCCAGACAGCCGGACAAGGAAGTATCTGATGCACGTGACGATCAACGGGGCTCCGCACGACGTGCCCGACGGCACCACGGTGGCCCAGGCCGTCCAGCGGCTGACCGCGCAGACCACAGGTGTGGCCGTGGCGGTCAACGACGAGGTGGTCACCAGGGGCACGTGGGCGACCACGGCGCTGGCCGACCGCGACAGGATCGAGATCCTCACGGCGGTGCAGGGTGGATGAGCTGATCATCGCTGGAGAGAAGTTCGCCTCCAGACTCATCATGGGCACGGGTGGCGCGCCCTCCCTCGAGGTGCTCGACCAGGCGCTGGTCGCCTCGGGCACCGAGCTGACCACGGTCGCCATGCGACGGCTGGACCCGGGCGCCAGAGGGTCCGTGCTCGACGTGCTGCGCTCGCGCCAGATCAAGGTCCTGCCGAACACCGCGGGATGCTTCACGGCCGGTGAGGCGGTGCTGACGGCGCGGATGGCCCGCGAGGCGCTGGGCACGAACTGGGTGAAGCTGGAGGTCATCAACGACGAGCGGACGCTGCTGCCCGACCCGATCGAGACGTTCGACGCGGCCGAGCGGCTGGTGGCCGACGGGTTCGTGGTCCTGCCGTACATCGGGGACGACCCTGCGCTGGCGCGGCGGCTGGAGCAGGCCGGGTGCGCGGCGGTGATGCCGCTGGGCGCGCCGATCGGCTCGGGGCTCGGCATCCGCAACCCGCACAACATCGAGCTGATCGTGGAGGCGGCGTCGGTGCCGGTGATCCTCGACGCGGGCATCGGCACGGCGAGCGACGCCGCGCTGGCGATGGAGCTGGGGTGCGACGCGGTGCTGCTGGCCACCGCGGTCACCCGGGCGCAGCGGCCCGACCTGATGGCGTCGGCGATGCGGGCCGCGGTGCAGGCGGGACGGCTGGCGCGGCAGGCGGGCCGCATCCCCCGCCGCCGCTACGCCGAGGCCTCCTCCCCCACCACCCCCTGATCCCGTCCCGACCCGAACGACCCCGAACCCGCCCGCACGGCCGACGAGACCCGGCGATGCGGTGAGCGGCCGGGGTCGTGGACCTCCAGGGAAACCCCAGCCCCGTCGCTACCATGACGTCCCGCCAGGCCATCTAAGATCAAGAATCAAACGGGCATCGGTTTGGGATTGTCAGGCCCTGCCGGGGGCGAATCGCCCGTAAACTCGGCCAGGTGGACACGACGATCGCTGACCCCCTGGTAGGGCGACTACTCGACGGGCGCTATCGCATCGAGTCCCGGATCGCCCGGGGCGGGATGGCGACGGTCTACCTGGCGCTCGACATCCGACTCGACCGCACGGTCGCGCTGAAGGTCATGCACCGCTCGCTGGCCGAGGACCCCGCGTTCGTGCGCAGGTTCATCGGCGAGGCCAAGTCGGTGGCCAGCCTCTCTCACCCCAACGTGGTGCACGTCTTCGACCAGGGCACCGACGGCGACGTGGTGTACCTGTCGATGGAGTACGTGCCGGGCAAGACGCTGCGCGACGTGCTGCGGGCGCGGGGCAGGCTGCCCGCCCGCGAGGCGCTGGAGATCATGATCCCCGTGCTGGCCGCGCTCGGCGCCGCCCACCAGCAGGGCATGGTCCACCGTGACATGAAGCCGGAGAACGTCCTGCTCACCGACGACGGCAGGGTCAAGGTCGTCGACTTCGGCCTGGCCAGGGCGATCGAGGCGACGAACCAGACGCGCACGGGCGTGATGATCGGCACGATCGGCTACATGTCGCCCGAGCAGGTGACCACCGGAGGGGCCGACGTCCGCAGCGACGTCTACGCCGCCGGCATCATGCTGTTCGAGCTCGTGACGGGGCGCCAGCCGTACGACGGCGAGACGCCGATGTCGGTCGCCTACCGGCACGTGCACGACACCGTCCCGCCGCCCTCGTCGCTGATCCACGAGGTGCCGCCGCTGATCGACACGCTGGTGGCGCAGGCGACCGCGCGCGATCCCGAAGACCGTCCCGCCGACGCCTCCGCGATGCTGGTGGCGGCCGTCGACGCGCACAGGATGGTGCCGAGGGAGTCGAGCCCGCCGTACACCACGGGCCAGCACTTCACGTCCAACGCCTCGCAGCCGCACCCTCAGCCGAGGGCGGCGGCGGTGCCCAACCCGACGCTGGTGGCGCCCCGCACCGAGGTGCTGACCGCGCCCGCGGGGCAGGGTGGCGAGCCGCCGACGCGCAGGCGCGGGTTCAGGCCCAACTGGTTCCTGGTGACGCTGGCCGCGCTGATGGTGGTCGCGGTCGGCCTGACCGGCTGGTACTTCTCGCAGAGCAAGTACGCGATCGTGCCCGACCTCGTCGGACGGAGCGTCGTGGCGGCCAAGAGCGAGGCCGCCAAGAACGGCTTCGTCGTCAAGGTGGCGCAGGGGCAGTACGACGAGAAGATGGAGGAGGGCAAGGTGCTCAGCACCGACCCCGCCTCCAAGACCGAGGTGGAGATCGGCCAGACGATCACGATCGTGCCCTCGCTCGGCGCCAAGCGGGTGACCGTGCCGAACGTGGAGGGCCTCGACCAGAACGACGCGGCGGTCAAGCTGGCCGAGCAGGGCCTCGAGGTCGGCAAGATCACCAAGGTCGCCAATCCGAAGGTGCAGCGCGGCCTCGTGACGCAGACCAGGCCGAGCATCGGCGACAGGGTCAAGGAGGGCACCCGCGTCAACCTGGTGCTGAGCGCGGGCCTGGTGATGCCCTACGTCATCGGCATGTCCAAGGACGAGGCCGCCCAGTTCCTCACCGAGCAGGGCTTCCAGGTGCAGGTCAACGAGGTCGACGACGACGCCGAGCCGTGCGAGGTCATCTCGCAGAACCCCAGGGCGAAGGCCGAGGTCGACCCCGGCACGATGACCAGCGTCACGGTCTCGCGCTGCGGCGGCGGCTGGATGGACTGGTTCGGCAGGAACAACAGCCAGGCCGATGACCAGGCCGAGTTCAGGATCGTCCCGAACGTGGTGTTCAAGAGCGTGCGGGACGCGACGACGGAGCTGCAGCAGCAGGGTTACCGGGTGAAGGTGCGCAACCTGACGAACGGCGAGCAGGTGCGCTTCCAGCGCCCGCTGGCCGGGGAGGAGCGACCCACCAACACCACGGTGACGATCTGGCACTGAGGGGCCGGAACGTTCTACGGCCTGGCGAGGTAGACGGGGTGTGAGACTCACCACCGCCTTGGCCGCCGCGCTGATCGCCGCCACGGGATGCGCACCCTCCGTCGGCACCTCCGCGACCGCCCCGCGCCCCGGCGCGTCCGATCGGGCCGCCCTGAGCGCCCCGGCCGTCCCCGGCGGCGGCGCGGCGACGGGAGCCGGCCGCCACGGTCCGCACGACCCCATGCCGCCCGTCTCGGGCAGTCCGCTGGCGCCGGGCAGCGGGCTGCGGCTGCTGGTCACCGGCGAGGCCGGCGCCTTCAGGCTCGACGTCGACTCGCGTGTCCGCACGAGGGTGCGCGGCCTGCCGTACGGCGAGCGGACGTGGGCCTTCACCGCGGGCTCCCGCGAGCTCGTCCTGACCACCCCGAGTGACGCCGACGCCGAAGGCCACCTGTTCCTGCTGTCCGGCGACCGGGCCAGGCGGCTCGGCGGACGCGTGCTGTTCGCGTTCGCCGCGGCGGACGGCGAGGGCGTGTGGGCGCTCCAGCGGGTCAGGGGCGACGACTGCAGCCTGCGCCCGCTCGACTTCCGCGGCCGCGAACACGGCGGGGCCCTGCGGGTCGCCTGCTCGCGGGCCCCCGCACAGGACACTCCGCAGGGCCTGCTGTCGTTCGCCGAGCAAGGACGCACCCTGCTGCTCGACAGGGCCACGGGCGACGAGGTGTTCGCCGAGCAGCGCGTGCACGCCGCCACCCGCGACTTCGTCCTGGTCTCGAAGGGATCGCGGCTGGCACTGGTCGAGCCGAAGGCGGCCCGGCGCACGCCGCTGCGGGCTCCCGCCACCGAGGGCATCCCTTCCACGGCCGAGGTGAGTCCCGACGGGCGGCGGATCGCGGTCTGGTTCGCCGATCCCGCGTGGCCGGGGCCTCGCCAGTATCTCGACGTGCAGGTGCTCGACCTCGGCACGCGGGCGTGGACGCGGCTGCCGTCCATGCCGGTGCCCACGTCGATCAAGTCGACCTCGATGGCGTGGACCCGCGACGGCCGGCTGGTCCTGGCCGGTGACTTCGTCACCACCGACAAGGTGATGCCCGCCGAGTCCGACTACGCCTCCTTCGTCGTGGCGTGGCGGCCCGGCGAGCCCCGGCTCTCACTGCGGAGGCTCGACCTGCCGCGGCGCCACCAGGTCAGGCTCAGCCCCTGAAGGCCCTGCCACGTCGCGGATTTCCGGCTCAGGTCCTGTGACCTGCAAGGATTCGTTCGGCGGGTTGTAGGAGACCTGCAAGCGGCACGGGTTAGCACTGACTCACACAGCCGGGTTTCGGCAGGGGGCCGGAGCGCGGGGGCTGCTGGAGAGATCATGACCAGAAGGTTCGTGCCGGGGTCGCTCACGGTCATGGCCATCGTGGCGCTGGCGCTGTCGGTTTCCGGCACCGCCGGAGCCTCGACCGCCGTGCCGCCCGTGACGAGCGCGGCCGACCACCCCGCGCCATGGGGGTTCTACTACTCGGGGAACGCGCTCGCCAAGGCCGACGGCAAGATCGCCGTCATGGGCTCCGGCGACGACAGCACGTCCGCGCAGGTCACCTTCGCCCTCTACGACCTGGACAGCCGTCCCGCCAATGCCGGCGGCGGCTGCGCGTACGTGGCCTTCCAGACCCTCACGTTTACCGGCGGCTGGAAGAACGCCTACGACGCCCGGCAGTGCGACGGTTCCCTCCCCAGGACCCT
Organism: Nonomuraea sp. NPDC049152; assembly: GCF_040648355.1. Classification (NCBI taxonomy): domain Bacteria; kingdom Bacillati; phylum Actinomycetota; class Actinomycetes; order Streptosporangiales; family Streptosporangiaceae; genus Nonomuraea; species Nonomuraea sp. NPDC049152. The sequence continues at coordinate 306,624 of NZ_JBEZDO010000001.1, forward strand.
CAGCTTCAGCGTGGACGGCGTGAAGGGGATGCGCGTGCAGGTCTGCCAGTACGACTCTTCCACGGGCCCCGTCGGGCACTGTGGCTACGCGAGGACGCTGTACGACCTCGGCAGGCTCGACAGCCTCGACGTGGGGATGGAGAACGAGGTCGTCAGATTGATCAACGAGGCGCGCGCCACCATGAGTTGCAAGCCGCTCACCTTCGACCCGCAGCTTCGCGCCGCCGCGGTGGACCATTCCACCGACATGTCGCTCAAGAACTACTTCAGCCATGCCTCTCCCGACGATCGCGGCGCCGCCGACCGCATCACCGAGTCGGGTTTCGCTCCGGTCAGCGCCTGGGGCGAGAACATCGCCAAGGGCGAGCACACCGCCGCCGACGTGGTGGAGTCCTGGGTGAACAACCCGAGCGACAGGGCGAACATCATGGACTGCGAACTCACCCACATCGGGGTGGGGTACGCGCCCACGGGCGGCTACTGGACGCTGCTCCTGGCCCGCCACTGACCGACCCGTCCACCGCCCTGCGAGGGCCCGCCGTAACGCTCCGTGGAGCCGCACACGGGCCCGCGTCCACCAGGCCAGGCCTAGCAGAGGAGCAGAACACGGGACCGCTCCTCTGCTAGGCCTGCGTGCCGAGGAGGCGGACGCGGGCCAGGCCGCCGTCGGGGTAGATGTCGATCCGGACGTACGCCGCCGCGGGCGCGTCCTCCAGCCGGAAGCGGTGTGCCGTGTCGGGCTGCAGCCGCGTCTCGGGCAGCAGCTCGAACCACGTCTCGCCGTCCACGCTGCCCTTCAGCGACGCCGCGCCCGGCGCGTTGAACAACAGGTTGGTGGTGTCGAGCTCGACCAGCTTGATCACGCCGAGCGTCGCGAGGCGGATGACGAGCCAGTCGTTGCCTTCGTCGCGCCTGCGGGCGGTCTCCCAGCCCTCGGCCTGGTGCCTGGCCAGGCCCGGAGCGAGGGCGTTGTTGGGCGCCGAGTAGAACTCGTCGGAGCAGGCGGTGACGACCGCGCCGTTGGCCAGCGCCGCCAGGTCTAGCCCGAGCCCCTCGTACACCGACAGGTCGGGACGGACCTCGCCGTGCACGCGCAGGCGGGCGATGCCGCCGTCGGGGAACATGTTGAGCCTGACGTGGGTGTAGCGGTGCTCGTCGGACACCTCGAAGGCGTGCTCGGCGTCGCCCTTCAGGTCGACCTTGGGGACGATCTCCACCCAGTCGGCCTCGGCCAGCTCGGCCGCGCTCGGGTAGCCCTCCACGGCGCAGGCCTCGACGGAGGCGTGGGGCGGGTAGTTGCCCTTGAACCACGCCGTGTCGATCACCACGCCGCGGATCACGCCCGGCATGCCCAGGCGCACGATCGCCCAGTCGTGGCCGGGCTCACGACGGCGGCGGGTCTCCCACCCGTCGTACACCTGGCCCTTGTTGCCGAACGTCTCGGCCTTGAAGCCGGGACGGCCGGGCCTGATCAGGCTCTCCTTCTCGGCGAACGACTCGTCGTTGGCCGCCACGACCGAGCCGCCGACGGTGCGCAGGGCCAGATCGGGAAGGGTGGTGAAGTCGGGCATGTGGTTCGCTCTCTCCTGGTCGGTCTCGATGCGGGTCAGAGGAAGGCGCCGCGGGGCGGCGCGGTGACGTCCACGGGGACGCCGCGCAGCCACGTGGTGCGGACGGCGCCCTTGAGCGTGCGTCCGTGGTAGGGCGTGACGGGGTTCTTGTGGTGGAGGGCGGCGGCGTCGACGGGGAGGTCGGCCGCGGGGTCGAAGGCGACGAGGTCGGCGTCGTGGCCAGGGACCAGGCCGCCCTTGCCGCGGATGCCCGCCAGCGCGGCGGGGTTGGCCGACATCCAGCGCACCACGTCGGCCAGGCCGTGACCGCGGGTCGCGGCCTCGGTCCAGATCACCGGCAGGCCGAGCTGGAGCGAGGCGATGCCGCCCCACGCGGCGGCGAAGTCGGGCAGCTTGAGATCGGCGGTCGACGGCGAGTGGTCGGAGACGACGCAGCTCAGCACGCCGTCGGCGAGCCCCGCCCAGAGGCGGTCGCGGTTGTCGGCGGAGCGGATGGGCGGGCAGCACTTGAAGGCGGTGTCGCCCTCGGGCACCTGCTCGGCGGTGAGGGTGAGGTAGTGCGGGCAGGTCTCCGCCGAGACGCGCACGCCGTCACGCTGGGCCGCCGCCAGCGGCTCCAGGCACTCGGCGCCGGAGACGTGCAGGATGTGGACGCGGGCGCCGGTCTGCCTGGCCAGCTCGATCACCTGCTCGACCGCGCGCCGCTCCGACGCGCCAGGGCGCGAGCGCAGGAACTCGGGATAGGTCGGTCCCGTGGGCTCCAGCAGCAGGGAGGGGTCCTCCGCGTGGACGACCATGAGCCCGTCGAACTCGGCGATGACCTTGAGCGCCTGCCGTACCTCGTCGGGGGTCAGCGGGGGGAACTCCTCCACGCCCGACGGGGAAAGGAAGCACTTGAAGCCGTGGACGCCGCGCTCGTGCAGCGGGCGCAGGTCGCCGAGGTTGCCGGGGATCGCGCCGCCCCAGAAGCCGACGTCCACGTAACACTGGCCGCCTGCGGCCTCCTGTTTGGCGGTGAGCGCGCCGGCGGTGACGGTGGGCGGCAGCGAGTTGAGCGGCATGTCGACGATCGTCGTCACCCCGCCCGCGGCGGCCGCGCGGGTGGCGGAGGCGAAGCCCTCCCAGTGGGTACGGCCGGGCTCGTTGACGTGCACGTGGGTGTCGACCAGGCCGGGCAGCAGGGCCAGGTCGCCGAGGTCGACGTCCTGGCCCGCGTCGAGAGGGGCGTCGTAGGCGTGCAGGGCCGCGATCTTCCCCTCGCGCACGGCCACGGCCGCGGGGCGCTCACCGTCGGGCGTGATCGCCCTACGGGATCGGACGACGAGCTCGTATCCGGTCATCTCCTGCCTTTCCTCGAAGCGGGGCGCATCAGCTCAGCCGATCGGCGGCGACGCGGGCGGCCAGACGTTCGAGGAGGGGACCTGCCTCGGCCATGCAGCGGGCGGGGTCCGGCTCGATGTCGGTGAGCGCGTAGGCCGCCTCGATGCCGGCCGCCCTGAGCGCCTCGTCGCTGAGCGTACGGCGGCCGCAGACTGCGATCACGGGAACGCCCGCCTTCGCCGCGGCCTGGGCGACGCCGACGGGGGCCTTGCCGCGCAGCGACTGCTCGTCGAGCGAGCCCTCGCCGGTGACGACCAGCCGCGCGCCCCGCACCTGGTCCTCGAAGCCGAGGAGTTCGAGCAGGTACTCGATGCCGGGGCGGATCTCGGCGTGCAGGAAGGCGAGGGCGGCGAAGCCCACGCCTCCCGCCGCGCCCGCGCCCGGCGCGCCCGCGACGCCCATGGGGCGGGGGGTGCCGTCGTGCTCGACCGCGCCGAGCAGGCCGTGGGTCTGGGTGGCGACGGCGGCCAGCCGGCCGAGCGCGCCTTCCAGCAGGACGACGTCGTCGCGGGTGGCGCCCTTCTGCGGGCCGTAGACGGCGGCGGCGCCGTGCGGGCCGAGCAGCGGGTTGTCGACGTCGCTCGCGACGACGAACTCCACCCCTGAAATGTCGACAAATCCGGAAATATCGATCTTGGCCAGCTCCCGCAGCGCCGCCCCGCCCCTGCCCAGCTCGTCACCATTGGCGTCGAGCAGGCGGGCGCCCAGCGCCTGGACCATCCCCGCCCCTCCGTCGGTGGAGGCGCTGCCGCCCAGCCCGAGCACGATCCTGCGGGCGCCGCGCCGTACGGCGTCGGCGATGAGCTCGCCGGTGCCCCTGCTGGTGGCCGTCAGCGGCTCGAGGTCGCCTGGGAGCCTGCGCAGACCCGAGGCCTCGGCCAGCTCGACGACCGCGACGGGATAGGGATCGGCGTCCGCGTGGGCGGCCGCGGTGGGGAGCCAGGCGTAGGAGGCCTGCACCTGCGTGCCCGTCGGCCCCGTCACCTTCAGCGTCACACGGGTGAAACCGCACGCCACGGCGGCGTCGACGGTGCCGTCGCCGCCGTCGGCCACCGGCAGCTCGACGGTGGGGACGCCCAGGCCCGCCGACACCCTCGCGGCGACCTCCGCCGCCGTCAGCGACCCCTTGAACTTGTCAGGGGCGACAAGAACATGCTCAACCACTGCGACACTCCCAGGCCGATGATGAAGAATGGGCTGGCACGCCTTCCTGCCCGGTGCGAGCGGGCAGGAGGGCGTGCCTGCGATGACCCATCATCACACTTCGGCCGGAAGCGGCTCGAACTCGCGCACCGCGTCGATCGACAGCCCGTGCGGGGTGTTGGCCTCCCGCTCGATCATGATCTCCACGAGCACCGGCCGCGACGTGCGCGCCGCCTCCTTGGTCGCCCACTCCAGCGAGGAGCGGATCTCCGCGGGGTCGAAGACGCGGACGCCCGCGCAGCCGTACGCCTCCATGATCTTGACGTTGTCGGTGCCGTACTCGTCGAAGTGGATGTCCACCTGGTAGTTCATCTCGTACGGCAGCGAAGCCTGCCTGATCAGGCCGAGGTACTCGTTGTTGAGCATGACGAGCACGAACGGCACGTCGTACTGCGCCGCGACGGCGAGCTCCTCGACCAGGTACTGGAAGCCGTAGTCGCCGACCACCCCGACCACCTGCGCGTCCGGCGCCGCCTTCTTGACGCCGATCGCGGCGGGGATCTCCCAGCCGAGCGGCCCCGCCTGCCCGCACACCTGGTAGCGGCGCGGCTTGAAGGCCTTCTGGTGCTGGCCGCCCCAGATCTGGTAGAGCCCGATGGCGGTGACGAAGTAGGTGTCCTCGTCGAAGAAGTCGTTGATCTCCTTGTAGACGCGCGGCGCCTTGACGGGGATGTCGTCGAAGTCCTCGCGCCTGGTGAGCGTCCTGCGCAGCTCCCGCACCCGCTCGACCCACGCTCCCGGGGCACGGCTGACGCCGCGCGCCTTCGCCAGGTCGATCATCGCCCGCAGGAACAGCCTGGTGTCGGAGACGATGCCGAGGTCGGGCTCGAAGACCCTGCCGAGCTGGGTGGGCTCGATGTCGACGTGGATGAACGTGCGCTCGCCCCGGTAGACGTCCAGCGAGCCGGTGTGGCGGTCGCCGAAGCGGGAGCCGAGGGCCAGCACGAGGTCCGACTCGAGGAAGGAGGCGTTGCCGTACCTCTGGGAGGTCTGGATGCCTGTCATCCCGCTGTGGAGCGGGTGGTCGTCGGGGATGGAGCCCTTGCCCATGAGCGTGACCTGCACGGGCACCTGCAGCAGCTCGGCCAGCTCCACCAGCTCGGCGGAGGCGCCGGCGCCGATGACACCGCCACCCGACAGCAGCAGCGGGCGCTCGGCGGCCAGCAGCAGGTCCAGCGCCTTTTCGACGCGGGGCAGGTGCGGCTCGACGGCGGCCACGGGCAGCGGGGCGTCGATGGCGGGGTCGTACTCGATGATCTGGCGGGCGATGTCGACGGGGATGTCGATCAGCACAGGGCCCGGACGGCCGGAACGGGCGATGCGGAAGGCCTCGCGGAAGATCCACGGCGCCTGTCCCGCCTCCTTGATCTGCACGGCCCACTTGGTCACGGGCGTGGCGATGGCGACGATGTCCACCGCCTGGAAGGCCTCCTGGTGCAGCTTGGTGGAGGCGGCCTGCCCTGTGACGCAGACGATCGGGATGGAGTCGGCGAGCGCGGTGTAGAGACCGGTGATCATGTTGGTGCCCGCCGGACCCGAGGTGCCGATGGCCAGGCCGACGCGGCCGTTGGTGCGGGCCCAGCCGTCGGCCATGTGGGTGGCGCCCTCCTCGTGCCTGACGACGAGGTGCTCGATGCCGCCGAGCTCCTCCATCGCCTTGTACAGCGGCAGGATGGCCGCCCCCGGGCAGCCGAAGGCGACGTCGACGCCCTCGGACTTGAGGACCTCCACGACCGCGTTCATCGCGGGCATCTTCATCGCAGCTCCTTGAGTGTGGAGAACCCCGCCTTCAGACGGGGGAGAAAACGCGGCACGAAGCCGCACGGTTCGATATCGTGTTCGATGGCGTCGATAACCAAGCCGCCGCATGCGTGAAACGCACCATCCTCGCCGCCGGGCTGGCGGAGAGGTGAAACGCCTGTGGAGCTGGTGTAAGACCTCAAGGGAAGACCTTCCTGGCGGGCGACCGGCGGTGAAGCAGGAAACCTCACGGGCGCCCCTGGGAACCCCTCCCCTCAGGGAGGGGGGATGTCAACGACTGAGCCTTTCGATCACCAGGAGAAGGACGGAGTGGTCGAGCGAGCCGTGCCCCTGCGCGCGGGCGGCCGCGATGAGCTGCGCGGTGAGCGCGGACATGGGCAGCGCGACCTCGGCGGTGCGAGCGGCGTCGAGGATGATGCCCATGTCCTTGTGGTGCAGGTCGATCCTGAAGCCCGGCTGGAAGCTGCGGGCCAGCATCGACTCACGCTTGAGGTCGAGGATGCGGCTGGCGGCCAGCCCTCCCGCGAGCACGTCGAGCCCGGCCGCGGCGTCCACGCCCGCGGCCTCCATCAGCACGATGGCCTCGGCCACGAGCGCGTAGGTTCCGCCGACGACGAGCTGGTTGGCGGCCTTGACGAACTGTCCCGCGCCAGGACCGCCGACGAGCTTGAAGGTCTTGCCCACGGCCGCGAAGATCGGCCTGGCCGCCTCGAAGTCGCTCTCCGCGCCGCCGACCATGATGGAAAGGACGCCGTCGATCGCGCCCTTCTCGCCGCCGGAGACGGGGGCGTCGAGCGTGCGCTTCCACCGCTCGGCCAGCTTGCGCGAGGTCTGCGGCGTGATGGTGGAGAAGTCGATGTAGAGCGCGTCCTGAGGGGCGTGCGCGACGATCTCGGGGAAGACGGCCTCGACCTGCGGGTCGGCGGGGAGCATCGTGATGACGACCTCCGCCTCCCGGACCGCCTCGGCGAGGCTCGCCGCGGCAGGGAACGGCCTGGGCACGACGTCGTAGCCCACGACCTCGTGTCCCGCCTTGACCAGGTGCTCGGCCATGGGCAGTCCCATGATCCCGAGCCCGATGAAACCAATCCTCACGCGACGAACTCCTGTTCATGTGTCGGGGCCGGCCACTGCGAGACCCAGCCGAAGTCGAGATCGGGGTCCTTGTACTCCAGGCCGACCCAGCCCTCGTAGCCGTCGAGCAGCTCGGGTAGCGGCAGGGAACCGGTGCCTGGACGGCCGCGGCCCGGGTTGTCGGCGATCTGCACGTGCCCCGTCAGCGGGTGCGCGAGCGCGGCGGGCAGGTCCTCGCCCATGCGCGCCAGGTGGTAGAGGTCGCAGAGGAAGCGCACGTTCGGCTGCCCGACCGCCTCGATCACGTCGGTCGCCGCCTTGACGGAGACCAGCGGGTAGGAGGGCGACTCGTAGACGTTGAGCGCCTCGACGAGCACGACCGCGTCGATCGCCGCGGCCTTGCGGGCGGCCAGGGCGAGGTTCTCCAGCGCCGGTTCGGTCTCGCCGTTGTTGCCGTAGAGGGCGTTGAGCGCCCGGCAGCCGAGCCGTCCCGCGATCCCTACCGCGACGTCGATGTTGTCCCTGAACCTGGCCGCGTCGCCCGGGCGTCCGACGAGGCCGCGGCCGCCGTCGGCGATGTCGTCGACGAAGTTCAGGCCGACGAGCCGCACGCCCGCGTTCCTGATCGCGTCGATGAAGGAGTCCACCTCCCTGTCGCCTGGCACGGCCTGGTCGAAGGGCCACCAGAACTCCACCGCGTCGAAGCCGGCCGCCTTGGCGGCGGCGGGACGTTCGAGCAGCGGGAGCTGGGTGAACAGGATCGAGCAGTTGACGTCGAACCTCACGAAACCCACCTTCCTTGCGAGGTGATGTCGATGAGCGGCACGTGCGAGGTGACCGGCTTGCGCAGCAGCATCGCCAGCGACGAGCCGCCGTCGGCCAGCTCGATCACCCCGAGCTCCAGCTCGGGCGGCTCGGCCGGCAGCAGGCGGTCCCGCAGGACGTCCATGTCGACGTCGTACAGCTCGCCCGCGATGGCGGCGCCCCCGTGCGCGACGGGCACGAGCGCGGGGCAACGCCCGCCGACCGAGTAGAACCGGTACTTGGGCGCCGTCTCGGTCTGGGCGACGAGCGGCGCGCCGTCGAGGAGGTGGTGCAGCGGCCCGCCTCGCATCGCGCCGCCGTTGAGGAACATCAGGGCCATCGCAGGCTCCTCTCGTCGGGAGAGGCCCGTAGTTCTGCCGTCGGCAGCGCGGTACCTAGTGTGCCAACCAGTAGACACACCCGCCCTCCGCCGGGTCTACCGGCAGGAAGTCCGAAGCTGCGGGGCCGAGAGCGCGGGGGGATTGTGCGTTGGTCCAACCCTTATGCTCCATGCATGCGCATGAGTACGGCACAGCGCCGCGCCCGCCTCGGGGTCAGGCACCTGCTCGCCGAGCAGGGCGGGAGCGTCGAGGAGGCGGCCGAGGCCGTGGTGGCGCTGCACGGCACCGACCCTGCGACGGTGTTCCTGTCGGCGGCGGCGCGGGCAGGCTCGAAGGGCCCCGAGCCGATGGAGAGGGCCCTGTACGAGGACAGGACGCTGGTCAGGATGACCGGCATGCGGCGCACGATCTTCGTGGTGCCGCGCGCTCTCGCTCCCGTCGTCCACCACTCCAGCGCGCTCGCCGTCGCGGTGAAGGAGCGCAAGCTGCTCACCCGGCACTTCGAGGAGGGCGGCGGCTTCGACGGGGAGTGGATCTCCCGGGTCGAGGGCAAGGTGCTGGAGGCGCTGCGCCTGCACGGTGAGGCGACGGCGGCCACGCTGGGCACGCTAGTGCCCGAGCTGCGCGAGCAGCTCGTCTACGCGGCGGGCAAGCCGTACGAGGCCAGGCAGGGGGTCGGCACCAGGCTGCTGTTCCTGATGGCGGCCGAGGGCCTGATCGTCAGGCAGGGGCGGCCCTCGGGCTCGTGGATCAGCGGGCAGCACCGGTGGGCACTGGCGCCCGAGATGCCTCTCATGGCCGTGCGGGACGCGCGGGCCGAGCTGGTGCGCAGGTGGCTGGCCGCCTACGGCCCCGGCACCGAGGCCGACCTGAAGTGGTGGACCGGCTGGTCGCTCGGCGACGTGCGCAAGGCTCTGGCGGCGGTGGGCGCGACGGAGGTCGAGCTGGAGGACGGGCCGGCGGGCTACGTCCTGCCGGGCGACGTCGAGGCGGACGAGCCCGAGCCGTGGGCGGCTTTCCTGCCCGCGCTCGACCCGACGCCGATGGGCTGGCAGCAGCGTGACTGGTACCTGCCGCAGGCGCATCGGGCCGAGCTGTTCGACCGGTCGGGCAACGTCGGCCCGACCGTGTGGTGGAACGGCGCCGTCGTCGGCGGGTGGGGCCAGCGGGCGGACGGCGAGGTGGTGTGGCGGCTGCTGGAGGACGTCGGCTCGGACGCCCGCCAGGCCGTCGAGCGGGCGGCGGAGGGTGTCACGGCGTGGCTGGACGGGGTGACGGTGACGCCGCGCTTCAGGACCCCGCTGGAGCGCGCGCTCCGCTGAGCCGGTCGTTCGTGAACGTGTGAATCGGCCCGTCCGACTTCGACAACGGTACGCCGCTGCCGCCGCGCCGGGCGGCGACGATCTCCGCCACGATCGACACGGCGGTCTCCTCAGGCGTGCGCGCGCCCAGGTCGAGGCCGATGGGCGAGCGCAGCGTGCCGAGCTCCTCCTCGGTCAGCCCCTGCTCGCGCAGGCGCCGCATCCTGTCCCTGTGCGTACGGCGTGAGCCCATCGCCCCCACGTACGCCGCTCCCGTCCGCAGCGCCACCTCCAGCAGCGGCACGTCGAACTTCGCGTCGTGGGTCAGGACGGCGATGACCGTGCGGGAGTCCACCTCGGTCGCCGCCAGGTAGCGGTGCGGCCAGTCCACGACCACCTCGTGGGCGTCGGGGAAGCGCCGCCTGGTGGCGAAGACGGGGCGGGCGTCGCAGACCGTGACGTGGTAGCCGAGCAGGCGGCCCGCCCTGGTGAGCGCGGCGGCGAAGTCGATGGCGCCGAAGACGAGCATCCGCGGCGGCGGGGTGTGCGACTCGACGAACAGCTCGACTCTCCGCTCGCCGCAGCCGATCTCGCGTACGCCGGTCAGTCCCGCTTCGAGCATCGCCCTGGTCTCGGCGACGACGACCGCGTCGAGGTCGTCGTCGCCCATGTCGCCCTCGTGGCGGTCGGGCCACACCACGATGGCGTCGGCCGCGTCGCCGAACGCCCTGGCCACCGCGACGCGCTCGCCCTGCCGTACGGGCTGGAGGAAGCGGGGACTGGGCCATACGAGCACCTCGATGATGCCGCCGCAGGTCAGGCCGACCGCGAAGGCGTCGTCGTCGCCGTAGCCGAACGTCTGGCGGACGGGGACGCCGCCGGCGGCGACCTCCAGGCACAGCTCGTAGACCGCGCCCTCGACGCAGCCGCCGGACACGCTTCCGATGGCCTCCCCGTCGGCCGACACCGCCAGCGCCGCGCCCGCGGGGCGGGGGGCGCTGCCGGTGGTCGAGACGACGGAGGCGACGGCGAAGGGCCTGCCCGAGGCGGCCCAGGCCTTCAGCTCCTCCAGGAGTTCGAACATCAGCCGATCAGGCTCTCGATGAAGCCGACGCCGAAGTACCCGACGAAGATCACGCTGATCAGCCAGAGCAGCCAGTGGATCTCGTCGAAGCGGCCGCGGGCGGCCTTGATGACGGTGTAGGCGATGACGCCCGCGCCGACGCCGTTGGTGATGGAGTAGGTGAAGGGCATCAGCGCGATCGTCAGGAACGCGGGGATCGCCAGGTCGAGGGAGTCCCACTCGATCTTGCGGGCCGCGGTCATCATGAGCGCGCCGACCAGCACCAGCGCGGGGGCCGCCGCCTGTGCGGGCACGACGGCGGCCAGCGGCGTGAGGAACATGGCCGCGGCGAACAGCGCTCCTGTGACGAGGCTGGCGAGGCCGGTGCGAGCGCCCTCCCCCACCCCCGCGGCGGACTCGACGACGACGGTGTTCGCCGAGGCCCCTGTGCCGCCGCCGATGATCGCGCCGAGGCCGTCGATGGTCAGGATCTTGCCGATGCCCTGGATGCGGCCCTCGGAGTCGGCCATGCCCGCCTCCTCGCCGAGGCCGAGGATGGTGCCCATCGCGTCGAAGAAGCCGGACAGGACCAGTGTGAACAGCACGACGGTCGCGGTGAGGAAGCCCGCCGAGCCGAACCCGCCGAACAGGTCGACGCCGAACAGCAGCCCGAAGTCGGGTGTGGCGATGATCTGCGAGGGCATCTCGGGCGTGACGACGCCCCACTTCAGCCCCGGCACCGCGGCGTTGACGACGATGGCGAGGACCGTCGCGGAGACGATGCCGATGAGCAGGGCGCCTGGCACCTTCCTGACGAACAGGGCGATGGTCAGCAGCAGTCCCGCGCAGAAGACCACGATCGGCCAGCCGGCCAGGTGGCCGCCGACGCCGAGGGTCACGGGCGTGCCCGCGCCCTTGCCGACGAATCCGGCGTCCACCAGCCCGATCAGCGCGATGAACATGCCGATGCCGACGCCGATGGCGTGCTTGATGGGCGTGGGGATGGCGTCCATGATGAGCTGCCTGACCCCGGTGAGGGCGAGGATCACGATGACCACGCCCTCCAGGACGACCAGGCCCATCGCCTGCGCCCAGGTCATGTGCGGGGCCGCCTGGAAGGCCACGACGGGCGCGACGCCCAGGCCCGAGGCGAGGGCGAACGGCGCGTTGCCGACCAGGCCCATCAGGATCGTGGTGAGCGCCGCCGACAGCGTGACGGCCGTGGTGAGCTGCGGGATCGTCATGGTGGCGCCGGTCACGTCCTTGGCGCCGCTCAGGATGATCGGGATGAGCAGGATGATGTAGGCGACGGCCACGAACGTGGTGATGCCGCCGCGCACCTCTCGGCCTACCGTGGTGCCCCTCGCGGCCAGGTCGAAGAAGTCTCCTGTGACGGGCTTGGGCTTCAGCTGGGTCATGGTCGGGGCCCTCCTCAGGGCATGGTCGACCTGCGGCGGGGCATGACAGGCCGCGCCGCGGGGGTGTGGTTGTGGGGCCGCCGCGGACAGGGCGGCCCCCGTTGATCAACTCACTGCTGCGCCGAGTGTGATGTGCTCGGGGCGGACCGGCACCCTGTTGAGTGCGAGACCCGTGGCGTCGCGGATGGCCGCGACGATCGCGGGCGTGGAGGAGAGCGTGGGTGGCTCTCCGGCCCCGCGCAGCCCGTACGGCGCGCGCGGGTCGGCGTTCTCGAGGATCTCCAGCCGCATCGGCGGCATGTCCTGGATGGTCGGGATGAGGTAGTCGGTGAAGGACGGGTTGCGCACCTTGCCGTCGCGCACCACGATCTCCTCCATCACCGCGAGGCCGAGGCCCTGGGCGCTGCCGCCGTGGATCTGGCCCTCGAGGGAGAGCCTGTTGATGATCCGGCCGACGTCCTGGACGGCCGCCAGCTCGACGACCTTCACCAGGCCGAGTTCGACGTCGACGTCCACCACCGCGCGGTGGACGCACAGGGCGAGCTGGGTGTGCGAGTCGCCCTGCCCTGTCACCTTGTCCATGCCGGTGGTCGGCTCATGGTGGTACTCGCGGGTCTCCTCGATGGCGTCGTCGCCGAGGATCTCCTCGAGCGAGGCGATCACGCCCGCGCTCGCGGAGACCACCTTGCCGCCGACCAGCGACAGGTCGTCGTGCTCGAGCCGCTCGAAGAGCCGGTCGCGCACGGCCTCGCAGGCCGCCTTGACCGCGCCGCCCGTCATGTAGGTCTGGCGGGAGGCCGAGCTCGAGCCCGCGTCGCCCACCTGGTTGTCGGCGGGGTGGATGACGACCCTCTCGACGCCCAGCTCGGTGCGAGCGATCTGGGCCTCGACGGTGACCAGCCCCTGTCCCACCTCGGCCGCCGCGGTGTGCACCAGCGCGGTGGCCTCTCCCCCGACGACCTCCAGGCGGACCCTGGCGGTGGAGTAGTCGTCGTACCCCTCGGAGAAGCAGATGTTCTTCAGCCCGACGCCGTAGCCGACGCCGCGCATGACGCCCTCGCCGTGGGTGGTCTGCGACGCGCCGCCCGGCAGGTTCCTGATGTCGGCGGCGTCGAGATCGGCGGGCATCGGCAGGGTGCGGGCCTGCTCCAGCATCTCGGCCATGGGCAGCGGCGCCCACAGCACCTGTCCCGTGGCCAGTCTGGTGCCCTGGGAGGCGGCGTTGCGCTGCCTGACCGTGACGGGGTCGAGCCCGCACGCGGCGGCCAGCCTGTCCATCATCGACTCGTAGGCGAAGCACGCCTGCACCGCGCCGAAGCCGCGCATCGCGCCGCACGGCGGGTTGTTGGTGTAGACGCCGTACGCGTCGATCTTGATGTTGGGGATGTCGTAGGGCCCGACGCCGAGGGAGGCGGCGTTGCCGACCACGTTGAGCGTGGCCGAGGTGTAGGCGCCGCCGTCGAGCAGGATCTCCACGTCCGCGTAGACGATCCTGCCGTCCTTGGTGGCCCCGTACTCGTAGCGCATCTCGGCCGGGTGCCTGTGCACGTGGCCGAAGAACGACTCGTGCCTGTTGTAGACCATCTTGACGGGCCGTCCCGTCCGCATGGCCAGCATCGCGGCGTGGATCTGCATCGACAGGTCCTCGCGGCCGCCGAACGCCCCTCCCACGCCTGACAGCGTCATCCGGATCTTGGACTCGGGCAGTCCGAGGCAGGGCCCGATCTGCTTGAGGTCGTTGTGCATCCACTGGGTGGCGACGTAGAGGTCCACCCCGCCGTCGTCGGCCGGTACGGCCAGCCCCGACTCGGGCCCGAGGAAGGCCTGGTCCTGGATGCCGACCTCGAAGGTGCCGGTGACCACGACCTCGGCGGCGGCCCTGGCCGACTCGACGTCGCCCACCCGCACCGGCTGGTGCCTGGCGGGATTGGGCCGCTCCTGCACCCGCGGATAGCTCGGGTCGAAGGCGGCCCTGCGGGCGTCGACGAGCGGGTCGAGCACCTCCCACTCGATCGCGATCTTCTCCAGCGCCCTGCGCGCGATCTCGGGATGGTCGGCGGCCACCAGCGCGATCGGCTCGCCCTGGTGGCGGACCTCGCCGATGGCCAGGACCGGCTGGTCCCAGGTGTGGTCGAGCCCGAAGTGCTTGCGTCCTGGCACGTCCTCCTCGGTCAGCACGGCGTGCACGCCCGGGTGAGCCAGGGCCGCGGAGGTGTCGATGGACACGATGCGGGCGCGGGGATGCGGGCTGCGCAGCGTCGCGCCCCACAGCATCCCGTCGATCCACAGGTCGGAGGAGTAGGCGAACTCCCCCTTGACCTTGAGCGTGCCGTCGGGCCGCAGCGGGCTGTCGCCCACGCCGCCCTGACCGGGCACGGCGATCTCGTGCGGCGCTCTCAGCGGTGTGCTCTGCCGGGAGCCGTTCACCCGTGCACCTCCTTCGCGGCGCTGATTCCCTGCTCGGACGCCAGGCGCAGCAGCCTGCGGTGGGCGTCCGCCCCCGCGCGTCCGGCCACGTCCTGGGGGACCGTGCGCAGCTCGTCGTCCTCGACGACGGTCTCCCCGCCGACCAGCAGCCTGGCCAGAGGCGGCTGCCTGGTGCCGAAGACCAGCTGGCACACCGGGTCGGTGACGGCGGAGCCGAACGGGCCGTCCACGCGCCACAGCGCGATGTCGGCGAGCTTGCCCGGCTCGAGCGAGCCGAGTTCGTCCTGCCTGCCGAGGTTGCGCGCGCCGCCCAGCGTGGCCATCTCCAGCGCCTGCCTGGCGGTGAGCGCGGTGGGCCCGTAGCGGGCGCGCTGGAACAGCAGCGCCTGCCGCATCTCGCCCGCCATCGTGGTCAGCTCGGAGGAGGCGTTGCCGTCGACGCCGAGGCCCACGTTGGCGCCGCGCGCCAGCATCTCCGACACGCGGGCGATCCCCGCGCCGAGCCGCCCGTTGGACGAGGGGCAGTGCGCCGAGCCGGTGCCGGTGGCGGCGAACTTCTCGATGTCGCCGTCGCTGAGGTGGACGGTGTGCGCGAACCACACGTCGGGGCCGAGCCAGCCGAGCTTCTCCATGTAGTCGACCGGCCGCATCCCGAACTGCTCCACGCAGTGCTCGTCCTCGTCGAGGGTCTCGGCCAGGTGGGTGTGCAGGCGCACGTTCGCGGCCCTTGCCAGGGAGGCGGCCTCGGTCATCAGCTCGGCGCTGACGGAGAACGGCGAGCAGGGCGCCACCGCGACCCGCAGCTTGGAGGAGAAGGAGGGGTCGTGGTAGGCGTCGAT
Organism: Nonomuraea sp. NPDC049152; assembly: GCF_040648355.1. Classification (NCBI taxonomy): domain Bacteria; kingdom Bacillati; phylum Actinomycetota; class Actinomycetes; order Streptosporangiales; family Streptosporangiaceae; genus Nonomuraea; species Nonomuraea sp. NPDC049152. Next base: position 321,806 of record NZ_JBEZDO010000001.1, read on the forward strand.
CGCCTCCTGCGTGGCGGCGAGGATCTCGTCGAGCTTCTCGACCACGACGTCCGGCGGCAGCCCTCCCTGCGACCTGCCCCTGTCCATGGACCCGCGGGCGGGGTGGAATCTGAGCCCGATCGAGCGGGCCGCCTCGATCTCGGCGCCGAACAGGTCGCCGCGGCCCTTGGGGAAGACGTAGTGGTGGTCGGAGGAGGTCGTGCAGCCGGACAGGGCCAGCCAGCCGAGCCCCGCCGTCGCCGCGCCGTGCACCACCTCGGCGTCCATCGCCGCCCATACCTGGTAGAGCGCCACCAGCCACTCGAACAGCGTCGCGTCCTGCGCGAGGCCCTGCGAGGCCCACTGGTAGAGGTGGTGGTGGGTGTTGACCAGGCCGGGGGTGGCCAGGCAGCCGCGCCCGTCGATCCGCTCGGCGTCGCCCTCGGGCGGGCCCGAGGGGGCTCCGTGGCCGATCTCGACGATCGTGTCGCCTTGGATCCTGATGAATCCCGACTCGATCTCGGGGCCCACGACCGGCGCGATGCGGACGTTCTCGATGATCACCGGAGCGCCGCCTTCCTGCTGGCGGCCAACCGTACGGCGTCGAGGATCTTCTCGTAGCCCGTGCACCTGCACAGGTTGCCGGCCAGCGCCTCGCGGATCTCCGCGTCGGACGGCCGGTCGTTGTGCTGGATGAGGTCGTGCGCCTGGACGATCAGGCCGGGCGTGCAGAAGCCGCACTGCACGGCGCCGCACTCGACGAAGGCCTCCTGCACGGGGTCGAGCCTGTCGCCGTCGGCGAGCCCCTCCACCGTGCGGACCTCGCGTCCTTCGACCTGGCCCGCCGCGACCAGGCACGAGCAGACGGGCGTGCCGTCGAGGTAGACCGTACAAGAGCCGCATTCGCCCTGCTCGCAGGCGTTCTTGGAGCCCGGCAGGCCCACCCGCTCGCGCAGCACGTAGAGCAGGCTCTCGCCCTCCCACACATCGTCGACGGCCTCGGTGCGGCCGTTGACGGTGAAGTTCACGCGCATCACGCGGCCCTCACTTTCCTGTAGTCGTTCCAGGCCCACGTCAGAGTTCGGCGGGCCATGACCGCGATCGCGTGCCTGCGGTAGTCGGCCGTGCCGCGAACGTCGTCGATCGGCGAGGCCGCCGCCGCGCACAGCTCGCCGAACCGCTTGAGCACGGCGGGGTCGAGACGCGCGTCCCAGTCCAGCTCGGCGGCCATGAACGCCTCGGCCTCCAGCGCCCTGCGCGGCGTCGGAGCCGCGGAGCCGATCCCGGTGCCGACGCGCCGCTCCGACGGGTGCAGTGCCACGGCGAACGAGCACACCGCGATCACCATGGCGTTGCGGGTGCCGACCTTGGAGAAGTACTGCGGCCCCTCGGCGGGCTTCATGTGGAAGGCCCTGATCAGCTCGTCGGGGCGCAGCGCGCTGCGCTTGACCCCCAGGTAGAACTCGGACGCGGGGATCAGCCTGACCCCTCCGTCGCGTGACTCCACCTCGATCACGGCGTCCCCCGCCAGCAGCGGCGGATGGCTGTCACCGGCGGGCGAGGCCGCGCCGAGGTTGCCGCCGACCGACCCGCGGTTGCGGATCTGCGGCGAGCCGACCGTCCGCGCCGCCTGCGCGAGGCCCGGCAGCGCGCCGGGCAGCTCCTCGATGATCCGCACGTACGGCACGCCCGCGCCGACCCTGTACGCGCCGTCGACCAGCTCGATCGTCTGGAGCTCGGCGACCTGGTTCAGGTCCAGCAGGGACGCGGGCCTGTGCACGTCGAAGTTGATCTCGACCATCACGTCGGTGCCGCCCTGGATGGGCACCGCCCCCGGCTGGTCGGCCTTGGCCTCCAGCGCCTCCGCCCATGTCGTGGGCCGCAGAAAGTCCATGTCTCACTCCCAGGCGAACGCGGCGTCGGGCGCGTCCTCGCGGAGCACGCTGCCCTCGATCAGCCCGTAGGGCCGGTCGGCGGCGTAGAAGACCTCGTTGTCGTTGTCCAGGCCGAACGGCGCCAGGTCCACGAGGAAGTGGTGCTTGTTCGGCATCGCGAAGCGAACCTCGCACACCTCCTGCCTCGTCTCCAGTACCCGCCGTCCCATGGCGTACAGCGTCTGCTGCAGCGAGAGGCTGTAGGTCTCGGCGAAGGCGTCGAGCAGTGCCTGTCGCACGTCGGCGTAGGACTTGCCGAAGTCGGCGGCGGCCGAGGCGTGCCGCCACTGGGCGGCCACCGCGGTGGCGAGGATCCTGTCGTGGGTCGGCTGCAGGGTGGTGTACTCGTCGACGATGTAGCCGTGGAACTCCGAGTCGGTGGAGTTGAGCACCACCAGGTCCTTCAGGCCGGAGACCACGCTCGTGCGGCCGTCGCGGTCGTGGTGGACGACGCAGGTGCGCACCTCCCCGCCGCTGCGCACGAAGGAGTGGCCGCCGCTGATGCGCTCCCACGCGTACTCCTCGATCTCCACCCTGGCGTGGTGGATGGTCGGCTGGGAGTCGACGAAGTGCCTGGCCAGCAGGAGGGCGAAGTCCTCGATCTGGTCGACGCCGTGCTTCTTGGCGAAGGCGTAGGCGGTGTTCTTCTGCGTGTCGGTGGGCAGCACGGCGGCGTTGTCGCCCGTCAGGTGGACCGGCTCCATCTCACCCGACAGGGAGCTGCTGACGTTGATGTCCTTGAGGTGGTGGACCTCGCCGTCGCGGACGACGCGGACGAGCCTGGTCTCGGCCTTGCCGTACCGGTTGGGTCCGAGGATGACTGACATCTAGCTCCCTCTGTAGGTGGAGTAGGCGAACGGGCTGAGGAGGAGGGGGACGTGGTAGTGCTCGGCGGGATCGGCGACGGTGAAGGTGATGACGACCTCCGGGTAGAAGGTGTCCCGGAGGTAGGAGCCGGTGTCGAACACCACGCGGTGCACGCCCGCTCCCGGGCTCCAGCCCTTGATCCGGCCGTCGTCGTCCGTACGGCCCTGCGCCACGACCTGTCCCTGGTGCTCCAGCCGTACCTGGACACCCACGGCGGGCCGTCCCGTGACCGCGTCGAGCACGTGCGTCGAGAAGCTCATATCTTCGCCACCCTCAGCTTGGTGATCTTGGCTAGTTCGTCCCGTACGACCTCGCGCTCGGTGGCGGGGTCGTTGGCCAGGCGTTCCTTCAGCCGGGCGAGCATCCGCTCGCCCGACAGGCCGGTGGCGCAGATCAGGTAGACGTGGCCGAACCTCTCCTCGTAGGCGCGGTTGCCCTCGGCCAGCGCCTGGCGCAGGTGGTCCTCGACGCCCGACTGCTCCTGCCTGCTCCAGGCGGACTCGCGGCCGGCGCCCTCGGCCCGCTCCCCGATCCTCGGGTGGGCCGCGAGCGCCTCCTCGACGTCCGGCCATGCCAGGCCGCGCACGGCGGCGTCGGCGGCGGCGGTCAGCGCGGCCAGGTCCTGGTACGGACGCAGCGCGGCCACCTCGCGGGCGAAGGCCCGGGAGGCGCAGCAGGCCAGCAGCTCCTTCTCCGCCTCGTCGGCGCTGAGTGCGTTGAGGTTCGGCATGTCATGAGTACACACAGCCCTGATGTCCCCGGTCCAGCAGCAAGAACTCCGAAGTGCGCGGGGGGTTGGCCAGGTCTTTTCGTGTCATGCTCCAATGCACGTCCTGTTCACCCATCGGTTACCCTCCGAGTGCATGCGGCTCAACGCGTTGCTCGACATGCCTGAACTGGGCCTGTCGGTCGTGGCAGGCCACGACGATCTGGAGCGGCCCATCAGGTGGGTCGTCACTACCGATCTGCTCGATCCCGGGCGCTATCTCAGCGGCGGCGAGCTGGTCCTCACCGGGCTGATCTGGCGGCGCGCGCCCGCCGACAGCGAGACCTTCGTCAGGGCGCTGGCCAGTGCGGGCGCCTCGGGCCTCGGCGCCTGCGAGGCGCGCAGCGGCGACCTGCCCGCCGATCTGGTCGACGCCTGCCGCAGGCATCGGATGCCGCTCTTCCACGTGCCGCAGGCGCTGTCGTTCGCCGAGGTCACCGAGCACATCGTGCGCCACCTGTCGACGGCCCGCGCCTCGGACGTGACCGCGGTCCTCGACCGGCACCGCCAGCTCGTCTCGGGGGCGGGGCTCGACCCCGTCCTGGAGATGATCGGGCGGGACCTCGGCATGCGCTGCTGGGTCCTCACGCCCTCGGGGCGGCTGGTGTCGGGCTCGAGCCCGCTGGACCGCGACACGGCCATGGCCATGGCCAGGACGTTCCTGACCGTCAAGCGGCTGCCGTGCTCCCGCAACGGTTACTCGATCTTCCCTGTCGACGAGCAGACCACCTCCAGGGTGGCCGACTGGTTCGTCGCGTTCGAGGGCTGCTTCACCGACTGGCCCGAGGAACGGCAGGCGCTGGCGGGCGAGCTCGCGGCGGTCGCCGCGCTGGAGCGGATCCGCCTGGACGACAGGCTCAGCCCCGAGGGGCGCATCGCCCAGGAGCTGGTCCGCCTGGTGTTCACCGAGGGCAAGCCCAGCGACATCCTGCCCAGGCTGGAGGTCACGGGACTGGCGGGGGCGCCGGGCTACGTCGCCCTCGCCGCAGCGGCGCACGGCACCCTGCGCCCTGCCGAGCTGCGCGCGGTCGTCAAGGAGATCCTGTACGCGGCCGTCTCCAGCGGCGCGGGACCGCCGTCCGGGGTGGGCGGCGCTCTGACGCCGCTCGCGATCGGGGTCGTCGGCGACGAGGCGATCGCGCTCATCCCCTCGGACGATCGCGAGCTCGTCGGCCGCGTCCGCGCCGCCGTGCACGAGCTGGCCCCAGGGCTGACGGGCAGCGGGCTGACCGTGGGCGTCAGCGGGATCGCCCAGGTCGAGGGGCTGCGCGGCGCGGTCGAGGAGGCCAGGTACGCCCGTCGCATGGCCGAGGGCAAGCCGGGGCCCGACGCGGTCGTCGGCCAGGACGAGCTGGCGACGCACGTCCTGCTGCTGGCCTCGGTGCCCGACGACGTGCGCCACATGTTCAGGGTCCGCCTGCTGGATCCGTTGCGCTCCTACGACCAGGTGCACAAGGCCGACCTGGTCCGCACGCTGGAGGCCTTCCTCCAGTGCTCCGGCTCGTGGACCAAGTGCTCGGAGCTGCTCCACGTCCACGTCAACACTCTGCGCTACCGCATCCAGCGTATCCAGGACCTGACGGGCAGGGACCTGTCGCGGCTGGAGGACAGGGTGGACTTCTTCCTCGCCCTGCGCCTGCAATAAGGTGTTATATGTAAAGAAGCCTTACAATTTGGGAGCGCCCGTTGCCGCACCGCCGACTCGCCGCGCTGATGACGGCGTCCGCTCTCGCCACCGCGTGCGCGTCCGACGTGCCCGGGCCGAAAGGCGCGCCCCTGATCCCCCTTCCCGCCTCCGTGCGGATGACGGAGGGAACGTTCACCCTGGCCCCCGGCGCGCGGATCGGCCTGCGCGCGAGCGGGGGCGCGCGTGTCGCCGAGGAACTGGCCCGCCTGCTGCGCCGCTCCACCGGCTACGCGCTGCCCGTGGTCCGGCAGGAGGCGGAGATCACGCTGGAGGAGGCGGGCGGGCGCGATCTCGGCAGGGAGGGCTACACCCTGGACGTCACCCCCGACAGGGTACGGCTGGCCGCCTCCACGCCCGAGGGCCTGTTCCGCGGCGTGCAGACGCTCCGCCAGCTCCTGCCCGCCAAGGTCGAGAGCGCCACCCCGCAGCGGGGCCCGTGGATGATCGCGGGCCTCAGCATCGAGGACAGGCCGCGCTTCCCCTACCGCGGCGTCATGCTCGACGTCGCCCGCCACTTCTTCACCGTCGACCAGGTCAAGCGCTACATCGACCTGGCCGTCGCCTACAAGGTCAACCACCTGCACCTGCACCTCACCGACGACCAGGGCTGGCGCATCGAGATCAAGAGCTGGCCCCTGCTGGCCACCGACGGCTTCTACACCCAGGACGACTACCGCGAGATCGTGCGCTACGCCGCCGACCGGTTCGTCACCGTCGTCCCCGAGATCGACACGCCCGGGCACACCAACGCCGCCCTGGCCGCCTACGCCGAGCTGAACTGCGACGGCAAGGCGCGCGAGCCGTACAAGGGGAGGGAGGTGGGCTTCAGCTCGCTGTGCACGGGCAAGGAGATCACCTACCGCTTCCTCGACGACGTCGTGCGCGAGATGGCCGAGCTGACGCCTGGGCCGTACCTCGACCTGGGCGGCGACGAGGCGCACAGCACCTCGCCCGAGGACTACGAGAAGTTCGTCGCCCGCGCCCAGCAGATCGTCGACAAGTACGGCAAGCGGCTCATGGGCTGGGCCGAGATCACCTCCGGCACGGTGGCCCAGCACTGGAACCCGCGCGAGGCCGACCGCGCCGTGGCCGCCGTGGCCAGGGGCGCCAAGCTGGTCATGTCCCCCGCCGACCGCTCCTACCTAGACATGAAGTACACCCAGGACACCGAGTACGGCCTGGACTGGGCGGGCCTGGTCGAGGTCGGCGACAGCTACGCGTGGGATCCCGCCACGCTCGTCGAGGGCGTCGCGGAGAAGGACGTCCTGGGCGTCGAGGCCCCGCTGTGGACCGAGACGCTGGAGACGCCCGGCGCGCTGGAGTACATGACCTACCCGCGGCTGCCGGGCATCGCCGAGATCGGCTGGTCACGGCCCTCCGGCCGCTCGTGGGAGGACTACAAGGGGCGGCTGGCCGCCCACGGCCCCCGCTGGAGCGCGCAGTCGGTGAACTTCTACCGCTCCCCGGACGTCGCCTGGGACTGATCACCACCTGGAATGTCACCCCGTGCGCCTAGACTGGCCACATCATGAGCCCTACATCTCTCATCGGCGGACACGTCTCCGTCACCGGCGGCCTGGCGACGGGCGGCCTGAAGTACATGGCCGAGATCGGCGCGGAGATGATCCAGGTGTTCGTCACGAACCCGCGTGGCTGGGCGCTGACGATGGGCAAGCCGGAGGAGGACGCCAAGCTCGCCGAGTCGGGCGTCGACTCCTTCATCCACACGCCCTATCTGGTGAACTTCGGCTCACCGAGTCCCGAGACCCTGGCCAGCTCGGTCGCCATCACCCGCCACACGCTGCTGCGCGGGATCGCGACGGGCTCCAAGGGCGTGGTCGTGCACACGGGCTCGGCGGTCAGCCAGTCCCGTGACGCCGCCATGCGCCAGCTGCACGAGCACCTGCTGCCGCTGCTGGAGGAGCTCCCGGACGACGGCCCCGACCTGCTGCTGGAGCCGATGGCGGGCCAGGGCGCGATGCTGTGCGCCACCGTCCAGGACCTGGAGCCCTACCTGGCGGCGCTCGACTGGCATCCCAAGGCGGGCATCTGCCTCGACACCTGCCACGCGTTCGCCGCGGGCCACGACCTGACCGCCCCTCACGGGGTCCAGGAGACCTTCGACGCGCTCCACCGAATCGCGCCTGGCCGGCTGAAGCTGATCCACGCCAACGACTCCAAGGACGTGTGCGGGGCGAAGAAGGACCGCCACGAGAACATCGGGGCGGGTCACATCGGCGCCCAGCCGTTCGCCGACCTGATGCGGCACCCGGCGGTGGCGGGCGTGCCGATCTGCATCGAGACGCCGGGCAAGGCCGACAAGCACCGCGAGGACATCGAGCTGCTGAAGAAGCTGCGCGACGCCTGAGGCACGCGAGAGCCGTCCGGCTGGAGCAGACGTAAAGGGGCGCCGCTCGCGCGACCCGGCCGCCCCCGTATGGCCGGATCGCGGTCCGGCACGCAGCTACAGCGGGCGCCCCTCCACGTCGTCGGCGGGCGGGCCCTACCCCCCGGTAAAGGGCCCGACCGCCGTTTCGGTGACCAGCAGGTCACCGGAGGATCCGCGCATCAGGCCTGTGTGAGCCTTGCGGCTCGCCCCCCCGATGCGACGGAGTGGCTCTCGATGCCGAAACACTACGGATGCGATCTTGAACGTGAAACCCTCTTCAAGAACAGCTCGTCGAACGGTCAGTAGTCATCGACGTACGGAGAGTATCAATGCGATGAGTGGCCATCCCCGAGCGACGAGCGGTCATCGAGGGAGCCGGCGACCTCCTCGGGCAGGTGCATCCTGGCCATCATCCGATCCACGCCCATAGGCACGCGACCTGGTGTGACCAGGGAAATCACCACCATCACGACGAAGGCGAGCGGCACGGTGAAGGTCGCGTGATACTCGGACACCAGCCAGAGTTTCACGCCCACCACGTCGCCGACGGCCAAGGCGACGGTGAGTCCACCGCCCACCGCGAACCCCGCGCCCGCCCCCGCGGCGGTCAGCCGCCGCCACCAGATGCCGAGCAGCAGCAGCGGGCAGAAGGTGGCCGCCGACAGGCCGAACCCGAGCAGCACGCCCAGCACGGAGCCGCCGGGGGTGGTGAGCGAGGTCAGCGTCAGCGTCGTCAGCGCCACGGCGGCCGTGGCGAGGCGGAAGGCGCTCACACCCGCCCGCGTCACGCAGGCCGACACCGCGCCGCCCACGGCGGCCAGCACGCCGCACGAGGTGGCCAGAAAGGCCGCGAAGGCCCCCGCCGCCAGCATCCCGGTCAGGACGTCGCCCGCGAGGCCAGGGAGCATCATGCCGGGCAGCAGGAGCACGACCTCCTCGCCCTGGGCCTCGGGCACGTGGACGTGGCCGAGGATGCCGTAGAGCGGCGGCACCAGGAAGAAGAGGCCGAGCAACACCTGGGTGGCCACGATCGAGCGCCGCGCGCCGCGCCCGTCGCGGTTGGTGTAGACGCGGGCGATGATGTGCGGCAACCCCATGGTGCCCAGCGCGCAGGCCAGCAGCACGGTCAGCACGCCGGCCGGCGACGGGTCGCCCGAGCTCTTCAGCACGTCCGCGTACGGCGCCGCGAACCCCGCCACCTCCAGCGGCCCCGTCTCGGCCGGGCACCGCCACACGCACCACAGCACGAGCGCCACCCCGGCGAACACGATGAGCTTGAGCCAGTACTGCACCGCCTGGACGCTCGTCACGCTGCCCATCCCGCCCGCGAGCGTGACGACGACGGAGACGAGCGTCACCGACAGCCAGCCCGTCCACGGCGGTGACCCGGTCAGCAGGTGCAGCACCACCCCCGCCGAGTGCAGCTGCGCGACGAGGTAGAGCAGGCCGATCGCCAGTACGTAGCAGGTGGCGACCCTGCGCAGCGCGGCCGACCCGAGCCGCCACTGCGCGAAGTCGGGCAGCGTGTAGGTGCCCGAGCGGCGCAGCGGCGCCACCACCAGGGCGAGGATCACGACATAGCCCGCCGTCGCGCCCACCGGGTACCACAGGGCGGGCGCGCCCTGCGTGGCGATCATCCCCGCGAGCCCCAGGCAGGCCACGGACGAGGTGAACTCCGCGCTGATCGCCGCGCCGTTCCACCACGGCCGCACGGTCCGCGCCGCCACGTAGAACTCCGACACCGTCGCGTAGCGCCTTGGCCGTACCGCGCCGACGATCACCGAGATGATGACCACGAACGTGATGCCGGCCGCCGACGCGGCGACGGCGCTGCTCACGGCTCGTGTTCCGCGCGTTCGGCCCGTCTGAGCTGGAGTACGGCCAGCGCCACCCACAGCGGCTGGACGGCCAGCGTCACCAGCAGCCAGTCGCGTTCGGACGTCAGCAGCGGCAGGGCGACCAGCACGACGACCACCGCGGCCACCGTGACCAGCGCCCTCCTGGCCTGCCTGCCCATGAGCTTTCTGACCTCGGCGTCGCCGTCGGGGCCGTCGAGCCCGAGCGGCACGGAAGTCCGCTGCACGGCGGCGGGCCTCCTGGGCACGACCACCCGCCTGGCGTTCATGTGAGCGTCTTGAACTGTCGCACCAGCTGCTCCCTGACCTGCCTGGTGTGGCGGCGGCTGACCGGCAGCGTCTCCTTGCCGACCGTCAGCAGCACTCTGCCGCCCTCGAAGCGCAGCTCGCTGACGTGGCGGGCGGACACGAGCGTGCTGCGGTGCACCCTGATGAAGCCGTCGCCCGCCCACCTGCGCTCCAGCGCGGCCAGCGACATGCGCACCAGGTAGCCGCCGTCGGGCGTGTGCAGGCGCACATAGTCGCCCTTGGCCTCGGCGTACCAGACCGCCTGCTGCGGCACGAACCTGGTGACCCCGCTGAGCTCGACGGGGATGACGTCGTCAGCCCCGTACTCGGAGGTGGGGGCGGCGGCCGCCTCGAGCCTGCGCACCGCCTCGGCGAGCCGCTCGGCGCGTACCGGCTTGAGGAGGTAGTCGACCGCTTCCAGCTCGAAGGCCTGCACCGCGCAGTCGTCGTGGGCGGTGACGAACACCAGCCTGGGCGGGCTCGGGAACCCGCCGATCAGCCTGGCCAGGTCGAGCCCGTCGAGCCCCGGCATGCGGATGTCGAGGAAGACGCCGTCGAGCCGGTCTCCCGCGCCGATCATCTGCACCATGTCCTGCAGCGCGGTGACCCCGTCGGAGGCGGTCACGACGTGCTCGACCCTGGGATCCCGACGGAGCAGGTAGGCCAGCTCCTCCAAGGCGGGCACCTCGTCGTCGACGGCCAGAACGCGTAGCATGCGTTCCAAGTTGCCTCAAGAACGCACAGGTCACAAGCGACACGCCAGCTTAGAGTAAAGAATTGACTACAAAGAGCTATGGATGGCCTTGGGGACGCGCATCTTCACCTTGGTGCCGGCGCCCACGGCGGTCTCCACGACCAGGCCGTAACCCTCGCCGTAGATCTGCCGCATCCTGACGTCGACGTTGGCCAGCCCGATGCCGCCGCCCCTGCGGCGCGGGTCGTCGTCGAGCACCTCACGGGCGCGCTCGGGCTCCATGCCCGTGCCGTTGTCCTCGACCGTGATGTGCGCCTCGGGCCCCGCGTCGCGAACCACGACCCTGACCTCGCCGGTGCCGTCGCGACCGCCCATGCCGTGCTTGATGGCGTTCTCCACCAGCGGCTGCAGGCACAGGAACGGCACCGGCACCGGCAGCACCTCGGGCGCCACCTGCACGCTGAAGCGCAGCCTGTCGCCGAAGCGGGCCCGCTCCAGCAGCAGGTAGCGGTCCACGCAGGTCAGCTCGTCGGCGAGCGTCGTGAAGTCGCGGGCCCTGCGCAGCGCGTAGCGGGAGAAGTCGGCGAAGTCGAGGATGAGCTCGCGGGCCCTGCACGGATCGGTCCTGACGAACGAGGCGATCGTGGTCAGCGCGTTGTAGACGAAGTGCGGGGAGATCTGGGCGCGCAGCGCGCGCAGCTCGGCCTCCATCGCGCGCCGCCTGGAGGAGTCGAGCTCGGCCAGCTCCAGCTGTCCCGAGACCCAGCTGGCCACCTCGGTCACCGTGCGCACCAGCGCCGCGCTCAGCTCCTCGTCGTAGGCGGCCAGCGCGCCCACGACCTTGCCCTCGACGGTCAGCGGCACCACGACCGCGCCGTTCGGCTCCCCCGCGAACACGTGCGGCCGCCCGGAGGCGAGCGAGGTGCGCGCGTGCGCCAGCACCTCCTCGGGGCAGGCCCCGTCACAGGCCAGCGCGGCGTCGGTGGAGGTGATCGCGACGGCCGAGGTGCCGAGCAGCGCCCTCAGATGCCGTACGGCCTTGCGCGCCGACTCCCTCGTCAGCCCCGTCCGCAGCGAGGGCGCCGCCATCGCCGCGATGTGCAGGGTCGTGAACGTGGCCTCGTCCTTCCAGCCACCCTCGGGTAGCACGGGACGCCGTCTGGCCAGGGCGAACCCCGCGATGAACGCGAAGGCGGCCAGAACCACGCAAGCGGTGGTCGACATGCGCGCAACGGTAGCCAACAACGCACCGTGTCCGGGTGGGAACGATGCGAGATCTAGGGAGGCGGCCCCTCGCCCGGCTCCTCCTGGTAGGAGTAGCGCTGCTCCTTCCACGGATCGGCCACGTTGTGGTAGCCGCGCTCCTCCCAGAAGCCGCGTCTGTCCTCCGTCAGGTACTCCACCGCCCGCACCCACTTCACGCTCTTCCACGCGTACAGGTGCGGGACGACGATGCGCACAGGGAAGCCCCGCTCGGGGGCCAGCGGCTTCTCATCGAGCTCCGTGGCGAACAGCGTGCCTGGAGCCGTCAGGTCGGACATCCTGAGATTGGCGCTGTAGCCGTACTCCGCCCAGATCATCACGTGGTGGACGCCGCCGGCGGGTGGCGCGGCCGCCATGATGGTCTGCGCCGTCACGCCGGCCCACTCGTTGCCCATGAGTGAGAACTTCGTCACGCAGTGGAAGTCGGCGATGACCGACGTCCGCGGCAGCCGCTCGAAGTCCTCCCACGTGAAGCGGTGCTCCTCGCCCGAGGCCGTCGCGCCGAAGACCTGGAAGTCCCAGGTGTCCTGCTTGAATCGCGGAACCCGGCCGTAGTGGATGACGGGTCGGCCGCGTGGAATGTACTGGCCTGGGGGCAGGCGCGACTCTTCCACGATCACTCCCTCGCCGACTGTGTTCAAGGCCATCCTCCCATCCCGCTCGGTGCCGCCCCGACGCGGTGCCTGGTTGCCACGCCTCCGGCATGCGCTACTATTGCGGCACTATGCACATCACCTTCCTGTTTTGGTATGGCGACGGACCCGATCGGACCGTTCGCCATCTGGTGATGCGCTAGCACACAGGCGAAACGAAGGCCCCGGGTCCACAAGGACCCGGGGCCTTCGTCATTTCCAAGGAGAGAATCATGGTCATCGTGATGGGCCCCGAGGCGACCCAGGCCGACGTCGAGGCAGTGGTCGGCCTCGTGCAGGCGGCAGGAGTGGAAGCGTTCGTCAGCAGGGGCGTGCAGCGCACGATCGTCGGCCTGGTAGGCGACGTCACGCAGCTCAGTACCGTCAACCTACGTGGCATGAGCGGGGTGCGCGACGTCATGCGGGTGTCGACGCCGTACAAGCTGGTGAGCAGGGAGAACCACCCCGACCGGTCCACCGTGCACGTCGGCGGGGTGCCGATCGGCCCCGACACCGTGACGCTCATCGCCGGCCCTTGTGCGGTCGAGACGCCGCAGCAGACGCTCGAGGCGGCCCAGATGGCCCAGGCCGCGGGCGCGACCCTGTTGCGAGGCGGCGCCTACAAGCCGCGCACCTCCCCCTACGCCTTCCAGGGACTCGGCGAGAAGGGCCTGCGCATCCTCGCCGACGTGCGCGAGGAGACCGGGCTGCCGATCGTGACCGAGGTCGTGGACGCCCACGACGTCGACCTTGTCGCCTCCTACGCCGACATGCTGCAGGTCGGCACCCGCAACGCGCAGAACTTCGCGCTGCTGCAGGCCGTCGGCGCGGCGGGCAAGCCTGTCATGCTCAAGCGCGGCATGAACGCCACCATCGAGGAGTGGCTCATGGCGGCCGAGTACATCGCCCAGCGCGGCAACCTCGACATCGTGCTCTGCGAGCGGGGCATCCGCACCTTCGAGACCGCCACCCGCAACACCCTCGACGTGTCGGCCGTCCCCGTCGCCCAGCGGCTGTCGCACCTGCCGGTCATCATCGACCCCTCCCACTCGGGCGGCCGGCGTGACCTGGTGCTGCCGCTGACCCGGGCCGCCATCGCGGTCGGCGCCGACGGCGTCATCGTGGACGTGCACCCGCACCCCGAGCAGGCCCTGTGCGACGGCCCGCAGGCCCTGGTCGACGGCGACCTGCGCGAGCTCGCCACGATCATGCGGACGTTCCCCGGGCTGATGGGCAGGGGCGTCGTCGGCGACGCACTCGCGGTCTGACCCGATCCGAGGGTCGATGGGCTTCGGGCTGGTACGGCGGGCGCGCCACGAACCGCCTGCCGTACTCACGAGTAACTAAGTAGTTCTCCGCATGTGTCGGCGTTCACGGAACATCATCATCGAGCCATGAACAAACCGATCCAGCCCACCCAGACAACCGCCTACTACATCCAGTCGGTCCTCTCCTTCGGCCTGTCAGTGGCCGCGGTGGCGATCGGCGTGGCCTACCTGCCGGTCTCCGGATGGATCAGGGCCTTTCTCACGGTCGGCGTCCTGTACGTGATCACGTCGGCGTTCACCCTGGCCAAGGTGGTGCGCGACCGTCAGGAGCTCAGCGCGGTGACCAACCGCGTCGACCAGGCCCGCCTCGACAAACTCCTCGCCGAACACGACCCCTTCAAGCTCGACACCCCCTGAGACCGGCCCTTCTGGGACACGCTCCTCGGGGTCCTTTGCTCTTCGGACCGCCGTCCATCGCGAAATCTGGCCAGATCCCACATTTCATCGTCGAGAGTGCGAAGAAGATTCCGGAGTTCGGGCAATCAGCGCTGATCACTTCTCGAGAAGGGCGCCGGATGCATGACCCTGACCCCTACCCCTCCGACACGGATGCCGAGGGGACGACCGACGCGGCGATCATCGAGAAGTCGCGCCACGAGCCCGAGTGGTTCTCGATGATCTTTGATCGGTACTTCACCTCGATACGCCGGTACGCGGCGGCCAGGCTCGGGCCGAGTGCCGCTGACGACGTCGCCGCCGAGACGTTTCTCGCCGCTTTCGACCAGCGGGACCGCTACGACCTGACCTGCCCCGAGGCTCGGGCCTGGCTCTACGGGATCGTCACCAACCTGATCGGAAGGCACCGCCGGAGCGAGATCCGGTTCTATCGCGCCCTCGGCCGCTCGGTGACCAGGGACGACGTCGGCAACCACGCCGACCGGGTGGCGGATCAGGTGGCCGCCGAGCAATTGAGCCCCGCGTTGGCGCGGGGCCTGGCGGGGCTGTCCAAGGGAGACCGTGACGCGTTGCTGCTCATCGCCTGCGCCCAGCTCAGGTACGCCGAGGTGGCGCACGCCCTTTCCATCCCGATCGGCACCGTCGGCTCCCGGGTCAACCGGGCCAGACGCAAGCTCCGCAAGACATTGGGCCCCACGGCACGGGAGGTAGTGGACCATGGATGAGCTGCAGCAGTTGCGGGATCGTCACGACGCGCTGGCGGATCCCCCTCCGGAGAGCATCGCCGCGGCCCGTTCCCGGCTGACCGCGCACATCCGCCAGGCCCCGGTCAGGAACACGTCATGGCTTTCGGCCGCCCGCCGTGCCCGGCCCGCGTGGGGGCTCGGCCTGGCCGGCATGACCGCTCTCACGCTGGTCGCGGCGATCGCGGTGGCCGGTCCCGGAGTGGATCGGGACCGACCCGGAGGACGGCCGGCCAGCCCGGGTCTCGAACTGCTCCCACTCGAGTCGCGCCCGGTCGAGTTGCGCCCGGTCGCCAACGCGGAGGACCTGGCCAACAACGCGGCGGTGGTGGCCGCGGGCGATTCCGAGGCCACGTTCAAGCCCACGCAATGGGCGTACGTGAAAACCCAGTACGCCCAGACTCAAGGGGACGGCGGCGAAGGGCTGTTCGGCTCCCCCAAGAGGACGACGATCCATGAGATGTGGCGCCGCGTGGACGACAAGAAGTTCGCCGTCAAGGAGAACGGGAAGCTGGAGGTGATCGACGGCTCGGAGTTCGAGGTGGCCTACCCATGGCTGTTCTCGCTGCCGACCGAGCCCGCCGCGTTGCTCGCCCGCGTCTACGAGCAAGTCGACGCCGAGGACGCCAAGAGGCGCGCCGACGCCTTCGCGAGGGCCAAGGTGATGGCCATGAGGAAGGGGAAGACGTCTGAGGAGGCGACGGCGATGGCCGAGGACGCGGCGCCTCCCCTGACCGCCGGGCAACGCAACACGTGGGCGTTCCAGCAGATCGCGCAGGGGATGCGCGATGCCGTGCTGCCTTCCAGGCTCCGCGCCGCCATGTACGGCGCCATGGCGAAGATCCCCGGCGTGCGATACGAGGCCCGGTCCACGGACCTGGCCAAGCGCTCGTGCGTCACCCTCTACCGCGTCCAGAGCGGTTACCTGCGCGAGGAGATCTTCATCAACCCCAAGACCTACGAGTACATGGGATACCGCACCATCGCTGTCCGGGACCACGACGGAAGCAACGGCGTCCCCCTGAAGAAGGGCCAGATCGTCGGCTGGGACAGCCTGCTCAAGGCCGTGATCGTCGACAAGCCCGGCCGGCGTCGCTGATGAGTCGGAAGCGCACCGTGGTGAGGGCCCGCGCCGTCAGAGGGTGTACTCCTGGATCGAGTCCGCCAGCTGCACCGCCAGCTCCTCGGCGTCGAGGCGCTTCTCGATCAGCTTGAGGTCCTCGATCCTGGCGCGTGTCTCCGCGCGCTTGGGGGCCAGCAGGGTGCAGCAGTCCTCGTCGGGCAGTTCGGAGATCTCCAGCGTGCCGATGCGCCGCGCCTCGGCCATGATCTCGGTCTTGTCCCAGCCGATCAGCGGTCGGAGGATCGGCAGGTCGACCGCGTTGTCCTGGGCGGTGATGTTCTGCAGCGTCTGCGACGACACCTGGCCGAGCGCGTCGCCGGTGACGAGCGCCCCCGCCCTGATGCGGTGCGCGACCTCCTCGGCCGTCTTCAGCATGAGCCGCCGCTGCGCGATCACCGCGAGCCTGTCCTGGCCCGAGGTCCTGATCGACTGCTGCGCCTTCCCGAACGGCACGACCCACAGCCGTGACTTGCCCTGGAAGCGGTCGAGCTTGCGGACGAGCGCGTAGGCCTTGTAGATCGACTCGGAGGTGGTGAAGGGGATGCCGGAGAAGTGCAGGAAGTCGACGTGGAGTCCGCGTCGCATCATGCGGTAGGCGGCCACGGGCGAGTCGATGCCGCCGGACATCAGCACCAGGGCCCTGCCGCTGCTGCCGACGGGAAGTCCGCCCTGGCCCGGCAGGCCGTCGGTGAAGACGAAGACCTCGTCGCGGTCGACCTCGATGAAGACCGTCAGCTCGGGGCGCTTCAGGTTGACCGGCAGGCCGTAGGTGTCGTTGATGGTGCCGCCGACCAGGCGGTCGAGCTCGTTGGAGCGCAGCGGGAAGCGCTTGTCGCGGCGGCGGGAGCGTACGGCGAACGTCGCTCCCCGCTTGACCTCGTCGCGATCCTTGATCAGCTCAAGCGCGGCCTTCACGACGGTGTCGGGGTCCTTGGCCACGCGCCACGCGCGGTGGATCCACACCAGGCCGGGCACATCGGTCACGCGCTGGGCGACCTGGTCGGCCACCTCGACGGTGGTGCCCTCGGGCAGGAAGATCGCGATGACGCCGTGGCGCTGGCGCACCTCGGTCTTGAGGTCGAAGTCCTTCAGGGCGGCGCGGATGTTGCCGACGAGCCTGCGCTCGAACAGCTCGCGGTTCTTGCCTTTCAGGACGATCTCCCCCAGCTTGAGCAGAACGCACGGCTCGCCCAGGGCGGACATCGTCATGGCGGGAACCTCCGGGAGGAATGTGGGAACGCGGCGCCATCTGCAACGCCGCGACCCATCGAGTTTAGTCCGCCGGGGAGCGGAGAGCCCCGCCCGTCTTCCGGGTTCCTGCCGCTCCCGTCGAGTCGCGCCCCGACGGGAGCGGCGAGGGGGCCGCGTCAGAGGTCCTCGTCGAGGCCCTGTTCGATCGCGTAGCGGACCAGTTCGACACGGTTGTGCAGTTGGAGCTTGTTGAGCGTGTTCTGGACGTGGTTCTGCACGGTCCGGTGGCTGAGCCCGAGCCGGTCGGCGATCTGCCTGTACGACAGCCCCTTGGCCACCAGCCGCAGCACCTCCGTCTCCCGATCGGTCAGCCGGGGCCCTTCGGGCTGGGTCTGCGGCCTGGTCGCCAGCCTGCGGTACTCCCCCAGCACCAGCCCGGCGAGCCCCGGAGTGAAGACGGCGTCGCCCGCGGCGGTTCGCGCCACCGCGTCGAGGAACTCCTCCCTGCCGGCCGACTTGACCAGGTAGCCGCAGGCCCCCGCCTTGACCGCCTCCAGCACGTCCTCCTGTTCGGCGCTGGCCGACAGCACCAGGATCTTCACCCCCGGCAGCCCGCTCGCGACCTGCGCGCCCGACAGGTCGGGCAGATGCAGGTCGAGGACGACCACGTCAGGCCTGACCGCCTGGGCCACCCGCAACGCCTGCCGTCCCTCACCCACCGCCGCGACCACCTCATACCCCGCCTCGGCCAGGTCCCTGGCCACCGCGTCGCGCCACATGGGATGGTCGTCGACCACCATCACCCGCACCATGCCGCAACTCTAGGACTTCGGGCGCAACGCTAGAGGAGCGGCGCGGGCACGGTGATCTCCACTTCGGTGCCCTCGCCGGGTGCGGACAGGATCGAGACCCGGCCGCCGAGGTCGGCCACGCGTCCCTTGATGGACTGGGCCACCCCGAGCCGCCCGTCGGCCTTCGCCCGCTCCAGCCGTCCGTCGGCGATCCCCGGCCCCTCGTCCCGCACGCTGACCGTCACCTCGCCGTCGCCCTCCTCCGCGAACACCCAGGCCCGCGCCTGCTCACCGCAGTGGGCGCGCACGTTGTCGAGCGCCGCCCGTACGGCCGCGGCCGTCTCCTCGGCCATGGCGGTGGGCATGACGAGCGGCGTGGCCGGAGTGGACACCGTCACCTGGGCCGACCCGAACCTCATCAGCAGCGCCCGCAGGTCCGCCGACCCCGTCGGGGCGGGCCGCACCGCGACCAGTTCGCGCAGCGCGGCCTCCTGCTCCCCCGCGAGCCTGCCGAGCTCGGCCGCCTCGCCGCCGATCTCCTGACCGCGCCGCTTGACCAGCGCCAGCACCTGGAGCACGGAGTCGTGGATTCCGCGGGCGAGGCGTTCGCGTTCGCGCTGCGCGGCCTCCATCTCGACGGCCCGCTGCATGCGCTCCTCTGCCCTGATGGCCAGGCGCGCCACGTGGCCGACGACGATCCCCGCCATGAACAGCAGGACCGCCCCGTTGATCAGGATCGGCGCGCCAGGCCCGTTCAGCCGCACCCAGAGGTCGGCGCCCGCCACGATCGCCGCGGCGACCCCGCCGAGGCGGCGCCCGCCGTACACGGCCCATGCCAGGACGGGGCCCGCCACCCAGATCGCGGGGACCGGCATGCTGCCCAGTTCTCCCTGAAACGCCCCCTGCACGTACGGCGTGGCCAGCAGGCACGCCAGCGCCACGAGCATGTCGATGACCAGCAACGGCCACCCGCGCATGGCCTCGACGGAGTAGCAGAAGGTGGCGGCCGCGGTCCACAGCGCCATGATCGCGATGACCGTCCACCCCAGGACCGGGTGGGCGAAGCCTTCGTGCTGGACCATCAGCACCGCCGCGTAGACCAGCGACGCGACCCTGAACACGGCGATCGCCCGCCAGAAGGCAGAGTCCATGAGACATTCTCACGTTTCCGACAGACTTTTCTGACAGATAGTCGAACTATCCATGCAAATCGGACAGACCACTGCCACAATCCGGGAGATCCCTATGGCAAGGATTGTCACAACATGAATCATTTCACCCAGGGTCCGCTCACGCCGATCCTCGCCTACGTGATGTCGTGCATGGGGTCGATGCTCGGACTGCGCCTCACCGCCCAGGCCCACGCCTCGACCGGCTACTCGCGTGCCCGATGGCTCATCGGGGCCGCCATCTCCATCGGTGGCACCGGCATCTGGGTCATGCACTTCATCGCCATGATGGGCTTCGACGTCGAGGGCACCGAGATCAGGTACGACGTGCCGCTCACCGTCGCCTCCGCGCTGGTGGCCGTCGTCTTCGTCGGCGCGGGACTGTTCCTTGTGGGTTACGGCCGCGCCAAGGTGGCCGCCCTGCTCGGCGGCGGATTGCTCACCGGGCTCGGCGTGGCCGCCATGCACTACATGGGCATGTACGCCATGAACATGTCGGCCCACGTCTCCTACGATCCGACGATCGTGGCGGCCTCTGTCGCCATCGCGGTCGTCGCCGCGACGGTCGCGCTGTGGTTCACGCTGCGGGTCAGGCGCGCGGCGGCGATCACCGGCGCCGCCCTGATCATGGGTGTGGCCGTCTGCGGCATGCACTACACGGGCATGTTCGCGATGAGCGTCCAGCTCCACCACCAGCAGGGGCACGTGGGCGGCGCGGACGCGCTGTCGTTCCTCGTGCCGTTGATGACGGTGGTCAGCCTGATCACGCTGACCATGCTGCTGATGGTCATCCTGTCTCCTTCACAAGAGGAGCTCCAGGAGGACGCCGAGCTGATGGCCCGTCTCGAGATGCGCCGCCAGGCGGCGGAACGCGCGCAGACCCTGAGCGCGCCCGCGAACGTTCCCCCGGGTCCGCCCATGCCTTCCCGGCCCGCCCGCCCCGCCCAGGGACGGGCTGCGCAGGCACGGCCCGCCCCCCAGGGACGACCCGAATACGGTGGTCCCGAATACGGCGGGCCCGAATACGGCATGCCCCAGGGGGGCCGGCCCGATCCCAGAAGGGCGCGCGCCCCGCAGGGCCGGCCCCAGCCCTACCCGTATCAACGGGGCTGAGGTCTTCCCGAACGAGAGGGTGGCGAGACTCGCGGGTCCTCCCCGAGACCGGCTCCACGACGAGCCGAGGGGTTCACCGGATCAAGGGCCGAGTCTCCCGGACGAGAGGGTCGCGAAGGGCCGGGTCCACGGTCCTGCGCGGCCTTCTCCGCGATCATCGGGCCGAGGGTCCTCCGCAGGAGATCATGACGACCGTCCGGCCGAGGCCGGCAGGCGAGCGCGAAACCGGACTCCGAGGGTACGGCTTGCGCCCCTTCACATCGGGGCCGCAACAGTCGGGGCACAAGCCGTACCTGGAGGGGAATGGAGCGGTCTCCCGCTCTGCCCTCAAGGTACGGCCCGCCACTTGCAATCCGCTTAACCGAAGAAGACCTCGGCCTCCGCGTAGCGCTCGACCGGCACGGTCTTCAACTGCGAGGTGGCCTCGTCGAGCCCTACCCGAACGATGTCGGTGCCGCGCAGCGCCACCATCGTCCCGAAGTCGCCCGAGTGGACCGCGTCGATCGCCTGCAGGCCGAACCTGGTGGCCAGCACCCTGTCGAAGGCGGTCGGCGTGCCGCCGCGCTGGATGTGGCCCAGCACGGTCGTGCGGGCCTCCTTGCCTGTGCGCTTCTCGATCTCCTTGGCCAGCACCTCGCCGATGCCGCCGAGCCGTACGTGGCCGAAGGAGTCGAGCTCGCCCGCCTGCAGCGCCAGTTGCCCCTCGATCGGGTGGGCGCCCTCGGCGACCACGATGATCGGCGAGTAGCGGGTGCGGAAGCGCGACTCGACGTACTCGCAGACGCGGTCGATGTCGAACGGCTTCTCGGGGATGAGGATGACGTTGGCGCCGCCCGCCATGCCCGCGTGCAGGGCGATCCAGCCCGCGTGGCGGCCCATCACCTCGCAGATGAGCGCCCTGTGGTGGGACTCGGCGGTGGTGTGGAGCCTGTCGATGGCCTCGGTGGCGATGTTGACGGCGGTGTCGAAACCGAAGGTGTAGTCCGTCCCCGACAGATCGTTGTCGATCGTCTTGGGCACGCCGACCACATTGACGTCACGGTCGAACAACTGGCGGGCGACACCGAGGGTGTCCTCCCCGCCGATGGCGATCAACGCGTCGATCCCGCCGGTCGCGAGATTGTCCTTGATCCGGTCGACACCACCCTCGATCTTGATCGGATTGGTGCGGGACGAGCCGAGTATCGTGCCGCCACGAGGCAGGATTCCTCGCACGGCCTGGATGTCGAGCGGCATGGTGTCGCCCTCGAGGGGGCCACGCCAGCCGTCTCTGAACCCGACGAACTCGTGTCCGTAAGCACTGACACCCTTGCGAACAACAGCCCTGATCACAGCGTTCAGACCGGGGCAGTCTCCGCCTCCGGTGAGCACTCCAATACGCATGGCGGGTTCCTCCCGATGGGGTTCACGGCCAAACTAATGGGGCGGTGCGATCGGCGTATCGCCGACGCAACGAATTGTGCCTCCTGGCACCGACAATGGTCTAGACCAAAAGGTGAGGCGCCGTGAGCGTTTTGGCGATAGACGCAGGCACAACAGGAGTAACCGCCCTGGTGGTCACCGATGAGGGGCGGGTCGAGTCGCGGGCATATCAGGAGTTCCCCCAGCATTTCCCCCATCCCGGGTGGGTCGAGCACACACCGGAGGAGATCTGGCAGGCGACGCTCGCGGCCTGCCGTACGGCCCTGGACGCAGCCTCGGCGGCGCCCACCTGCGTCGGCCTCACCAACCAGCGGGAGACGGCGGTCCTGTGGGACAGGCGGACGCTGGCCGCGCCGCGCCGCGCGATCGTCTGGCAGGACAGGAGGACGGCCGAGATCTGCGCGCGGTTGCGCGAGGCGGGCCACGAGCCCCGCGTGTCCGAGCTGACCGGGTTGCGCCTCGACCCCTACTTCACCGCGACCAAGCTGACCTGGCTGGCGGCCCACGACCCGCGAGCGTGGGAGAGCGTCACCTCGGGCGAGAGCGTGGTCGGCACCGTCGACGCCTACCTGATCGCCAGGCTGACGGCGGGCGCGCGGCACGTGACCGACCCGTCCAACGCCTCCCGCACACTCCTGTACGGCCTGGCCTCCGGCACGTGGGAGGAGGAGCTGTGCGAGCTGTTCGGCGTCCCCTCGCACGCGCTGCCGGAGATCGTCCCGAACCACGGAGAGATCGGCAGGACGGCCCCCGAGGCCTTCCTGGGGCTCGACCTGCCCATCACGGGGATGGCCGGCGACCAGCAGGCGGCGCTGTTCGGCCAGACCTGCTTCGGCGAAGGCGAGGTGAAGTGCACCTACGGCACCGGCTCGTTCCTGCTGGTCAACACCGGCAGCGAGATCGTCCGCTCGGACGCGGGCCTGCTGTCCACGGTCGCGTGGCAGACACCTTCGGGCGAGCGCACCTACGCCGTGGAGGGCGCGATCTTCGTGACGGGGGCGGCCGTGCAGTGGCTGCGCGACGGCCTCGGCCTGATCCACACCGCGCCCGAGTCGGAGGCGGTGGCCCGTACGGTGCCCGACAGCGGCGGGGTGGTGTTCGTGCCCGCGCTGACCGGCCTCGGCGCGCCGCACTGGGACCCCGACGCGCGCGGCACGATCACCGGCATCACGCGCGGCACGACCCGCGCCCACCTGGTGCGGGCGACGCTCGAGGCCATCGCCTTCGAGGTGCGCGACGTGGTGGAGACGATGCCCGAGGTCGCCGCGTTGAAGGCCGACGGCGGCGCCAGCTCCAACGATCTCCTCATGCAGTTCCAGGCCGACCAGCTGGGCATCGCGGTCGAGCGTCCGGTGGTCCAGGAGACGACGGCGCTGGGCGCGGCCTTCCTCGCGGGGCTCGGCTCGGGGGTGTGGGGGTCGACGGAGGAGCTGCGCAAGACGTGGCGGCTGGACCGGCGCTTCGAGCCAGGCGAGCGCGACGACGCGGCTTACGAGCGGTGGCGCGACGCCGTGAGCCGATCGTCAACTCGCGGTTGACGCTCCTCGAGCGTCAACCTATGGTTGACGCATGGAGAACACCGTCAGGCTCGACGACCTGATCTCAGCGATCAAGACCCGCGGGGGCGACGCCCTCGCCCAGCTCTCCGACGCGGTCACCCTCGGAGAACACCTCGGCGAAGTGGCCGACCACCTCATCGGCCACTTCGTCGACCAGGCCCGCCACTCGGGCGCCTCGTGGACGGAGATCGGCCGCAGCATGGGCGTGTCCAAGCAGGCCGCGCAGAAGCGGTTCGTGTCCAAGGACGGGCCCACCCTCGCCGAGGATCTGCGCAACTTCGCCCGCTTCACCGAGCGCGCCCGCCACGTCGTCATCGAGGCGCAGGCGGAGGCCCGCGACGGCGGGCACGACCAGATCGAGGTGGGCCACCTCGTCCTCGGCCTGCTGCACGAGCCCGAGGGCCTAGCAGCCAAGATCATGCTCACGCTGGGCGCGGACGCGGCGTCCGTGCGGGACGCGGTGGCCGTCCCCGCGGGACCCGGCGCGGGCGACATGATCGCCTTCTCGGCTCAGGCCACCAAGGCGCTCGAGCTCACCCTGCGGGAGGCGCTGCGGCTCGGCCACAACTACGTGGGCACCGAGCACATCCTGCTGGGGATCCTCTCACTGGAGGAAGGCTCGGCGGTGGAGGCGCTGGCCGGCCTGGGCGTGACGAAGGAAGCGACGGAGGAGGAGCTGAAGCGGCTGCTGGCCGGGATCCTCGGCAAGAGCTAACGCGGCAGCACGCACGCGGGCGCGACGACGTCGAGCTTGACGTCCGTCGGCCGGGGGATTCCGCCGCGCAGGGTCAACAGCGTGACCGCGTCACCGGTCTGGTTGGCCACGTACATGCCGGTGCCGTCGATGGCGAAGTGCCGGGGCCACGTGGCCCCGCTGGGCACCTCCGCCACCATCGCCAGGTCGGACCCGCGCAGCACGGAGATCGTGTCGGGGCCCCGGTTGCCGACGTAGACGTAGTCGCCCGCCGCGTCGATGTGCGAGGGGTAGTTGGTGCCGGGCTCCTCGCTGGCGACCGCGGCCGCCAGCTCGTTCCAGTCGCCGTCGTAGGTCCGGACCATGGCGTCGAGCTCGCCCGCCACATGGCAGCGGCCTCCTGCGAACACCAGGTGGCGGGGCCCCATCCCGGCGGGCAGCTTGACGAACTCCAGCGCCCGGCCGTCGAGCGCGTAGCGGCGGATCTCGTCGGTGCCGAGGTCGGAGACGTGCAGCACGTCCTCGTGGAAGACGGCCTGGTGGGCGTGGGATCGCTCCTGTCGCTCCCATACAGGGCCCGAACCCTGGTGCGCCAGCACGAGCGGGTCACCGGCGAACGCGCCGGCCTCGTCGAGCCTGTGCAGGCTGACGACGCCGTCACCGTAGTTGGCCACGGCCAGCAGCTCTCCGCCTGGATGCACGGCCAGATGGCAGGGCTGGCTTCCCTCACTCGGCCGCTCGCCGAGCAGCGACAGCTCACCGCCGGTCACCGTGTAGGCGGTCACGGTGCCGCTGTCCTCCTCCCCCACGGCGTACAGGACGGGCAACGTGGGATGGGAGGCGAGGAAGGAGGCCTTGACGGCCGCGGTCCGCGCGATCACGTCCAGATCCTTGCTCGCGGTGAGGATGGAGGGGCCGTATCCACCGATAAAGAGCTGCTTCACATCAGGCATCCTTTCATGCTTGACTATGTCAATGAACTCGTTGACTGAGGCAAGGATTGCCGAGATCAGGGCCTTCAATCGCTTCTACACCAAGGTGATCGGCGTCCTGCAGATCGGCATGCTCGACTCGCCCTACTCGCTGACGGAGGTGAGGGTGCTGTTCGAGCTGGCCAACGCCGACGGGCTCGCGCTGGAGGCGGGCGAGCTGCGGCGGATGCTCGACCTCGACGCCGGATACCTCAGCAGGATCCTGACCAGGTTCGAGAGCGACGGCCTCCTCGCCAAGGAGCGGTCCTCGACCGACGCCCGCAAGCAGGTCGTCCGGCTCACCGAGGCGGGAGCGGCCACCTTCGCCCGGCTCGACCTGCGCCAGAGCGAGCAGATCGGCGCGCTGCTCGACGGGCTGAGCGAGGAGGAGCAGGTTCGGCTGACCGAGGGGATGTCGTCGATCAGGGCGGTGCTCGACAGGGCCTCGTCGCCCGCGCGGGCGCCGTACGTCATCAGGCCGCCGCGCACGGGCGACCTCGGGTGGGTCGTGTGGCGGCACGGGGCGCTCTACAGCAGGGAGTACGGCTGGGGGCTCGAGTTCGAGAAGCTCGTGGCGCGGATCGTCAGCGACTACGACCCTGCGAAGGACGCGGGGTGGATCGCGGAGATCGACGGGACGCCCGTCGGGTCGGTGTTCTGCGTGCACAGGGACGAGAGCACGGCGCAGCTGCGGATGCTGCTGGTGGAGCCCTCGGCCCGCGGGCTCGGCCTGGGGCGGCGGTTGGTGGAGGAGTGTCTGCGGCATGCGCGGGAGTCGGGGTACAAGCGGATCATGCTGTGGACCAGGGACTCTCTGGTGAGCGCGCGCAAGATCTACCAGGCGGCGGGGTTCGCGCTGGACTCGGAGGAGAAGTCGGTCGAGAACGGGGTGGACGTCGTCGAACAGGTCTGGTCCCGCGACCTCTGACCCCCTCAGGGGACGCCGGGGCTACGGGGCCGCGCGGGATTCGAGGTAGCGCCGTTCGGGGACGCTCAGCGTCGTCCTGGCGGCCAGCTCGTAGTGGACGCGGGCCCCCTCCCTGTCCACGCCAGCTCCAGCAGGTGGGCACGGACCGCGTGCACCCTGTGGTGCCCGGCGCCGCCTCGTCGTGCACCGCGATCGCCGCCTGCACCTGGTACGGCCCGACGGGCGCCCCCGACAGCGTCCTGGTCAGCTCGGAGAACTGGCCCTACAGCTCCCGAGTCGTCGGATTGCTGTAGATCAGGATCAGATACTTCATCGGTCGAGATTAGTTGGAGGAATCCGGATGATGCTGGCCGAGCTGCTGTCCAGCGTGGCGGCGGGAAAGCTGCCCGACGCCGACGGAACGGTGACGATCGTCCCCCAGCCCAGCCCCCGCGACATGGGCGTGATCGCCTTCACGGGGCACAGTGTGGTCTTCGCCGACCTCGACCACGGCTGGTTGAGGGACAGGCTGCCCGAGGGCGACCTGTCCGCGCCGCTGAACCCGCCGTTCCTGCGCGCGCTGGAGCTGGAGACGGGCCGGACGGTGGACAACGTCGACGCGCTCGTCCTCGCCCAGCCGCTTGACGGGTCGCCGCCCGCCGGGCTCGCCGAGGTCACCGGAGACGACCGTCCCAGGGTGGCGCGGGCCATGAGCCACCGCGACGCCGTACGGGTATGGGCGTGTGAGGAGGGGGTGCTGACGATCGGCAGGGGCGTGGCGGGACGCTGGGAGGTGTCGGTGGAGGTCGACCCCGAGCACAGGGGGCGTGGTGTGGGCAGAAGGCTGGCCTCGGCGGCACGCGGGCTGTGCGACGAGCCGCTGTGGGCGCAGATCGCGCCGGGCAACGCGGCCAGCCTGCGGGCCTTCCTCGCTGCGGGGTTCGCGCCCGTGGGCGCCGAGGCCCTGCTCGTGGCCGACGAAACTCGGTAAACTGCTCGCATGTCCGACCGTCCGGTACGCCGCCAGGCCCGCGGCCTCAAGCGCATCGCCGAGATCCTCGACGCGGCCGAGCTGGTCATCGCGGAGGTCGGCTACCCCGACCTCACCACCAACCAGGTCGCGGCGCGGGCGGGCATGTCCCCCGGCTCGCTGTACCAGTTCTTCCGCAACAAGGACGAGATCCTCGACGGCCTGGTCGCCCGCTACACCGACGAGCGCCGCGAGTTCTGGGCCGAGCGGCTGGCCGCCGTCACTCCCGAGGTGCCGCTGGAGGCCCTGGTGGCGGCCTTCGTCGACGAGAGCGTGGCGTTCAAGGGCCGATCGCCCGCCTACTGGGCCCTGCTGTACGGCTCGGCCACCGGCGACAGGCTCGCGGCGGCCTCCCAACGCCTGCACGCGGCCATCGCCGAGCAGGTCGCCGAGCTGCTGGTGCGCCGCCTCCCCGGCCTCGACCGCGATCGGGCGCTGCTCATGGGCACGATGGCCGTCTCCATGGTCAAGGCCGTCGTCCCGCAGAACTCGCCGGAGCTGACGCGGGAGCTGAAGGTCGCGCTGACAGGCTACCTGACCAGCGCCTGAGCGAAGGGGCCCGTCACCTCGAAGGTGTGGCCGTCGAGGCCGCCCGCGTCACCCCTCTTGCCGCGCTGGGAGGAGAAGTAGAGCCGCCTGCCGTCGGGGGAGAACGCGGGCCCCGTCAGCTCCGAACGGCCATGGCCCGACAGGCGCAGGAACGGCGAGACCTCTCCCGAGAGGCCGACCAGGCTGATCTCCATGTTGCCGCCGTCCTCGGCGACGAACAGCTCGCCCGCGCCCGTGCCGGTGATGTTGTCGGCGCCCCGCACGGTCGACAGCGCCTTGAGGGTGCCCGCCGTGGCGTCGTAGGCCCAGACCTTGCCGTCGCCCTTGGTGGTGAAGTAGCAGACGCCGCCCATGTAGTGGCAGCCCTCGCCGCCGTCGAAGTGCCTGGCGTCGTCGACCTGGTGGCGGGTGGCCCTGGTGACCGCGGCGGGCGAGGGAACCCTGCGCCAGGCGCCCGAGGTGGTCAGCACGTCGAGCGTGCCCTCCGTCAGGTCGCCCCAGTCGCGCGGCCTGAACCGGTAGAAGCAGCCGTCGGGCTCGTCCTCCGTGAGGTAGACGACCTGCCTGTCGGGGTCGCAGGCGGCCGCCTCGTGCTTGAAGCGGCCCATGGCCAGGCGGGGGCGGGCGGCGCGGGAGCCGTACGGGTCGCACTCGAAGACGCGGCCCCTGTGGATCTCCTCGCACGACAGCCAGGTGTTCCACGGGGTGGCGCCGCCCGCGCAGTTGAGGTTGGTGCCCGACAGGATCCGGTACGCGTCGCGGACGGCGCCGTCTGCCCCGAACCTGAGCGCGGACACCCCGCCGAGCAGCGGGATCTCGGAGTTGGAGACGTAGATCCAGCCGTTGCCGTCGGGGAAGCACGCGCCGCCGTCGGGCGCGGCGTGCCAGGTCAGCCCCGCCACCTTGTGGCCTGAGCGGGCGACCACCCTGCCCGTGAAGCCCTTGGGCAGGGCGAGACCGTCGGCGTTCGGCTCCTGGAGCGGGCCGTAGGGGCCGGCGGAGGCGCTCACCTTCGACGTTCCGAGCCACAGCGAGCCCACGACGACGGCGCCCGTGCGGAGGAGAGTTCTGCGCAACATGTGGGGCCCTCCCTGTCAGTTGCCACGCTAGGCCCAAGCCCGTACCCAGTCGATCGGAATGACATGAATGGAAGGGGATCTCGCCGTCAAACTCTGCGCAAACCTCTGCGCAAGCCCCGCGCCACCGCCGATCCGGAGCCCCAGCATTCTTGGACATGACACCCGTGCAGCTCGCTCCCCGGATCAGAGAGCGCAGGGCGCTGGTCTTCCTCGACGGCGAACCCTCCCGCAGGTTCGCGCACGCGCTGCGGCAGTGCGGGTTCGAGGTACGGACCGGCGAGTCGGAGTCGCCGTTCCCCGCCCTCGCGGCGTTCCTCCAGTCGGCCGCGCCCGGAGAGCTGCTGCTGGTCCGCTGGCCCGCGGGCTCGGCCTGGGTGCCGAGCGCGTTCACCGGGCTGATCTCGGAGTTCGCGCGGCGGCTGGGCGACTCGTGCGCGGCGGCGCTGCTGCTGGTGGTCGACTTCGGGTGGGTGCTGCACAGCGGTTCCGACGGGCCCGGCCACGCGCGGCTCGACGTGCCGGGCGATCCGCCGGTGGCGGCCGCCGCGCTGACGGCCTCGCTGGGCCACGGCGCCGAACGTCCCGGCCCCGCCCCCTCGCTGACCGAGCTGCTGGCCGACGGGCTGCTGTCGCGGCGCGAGGCGGTGACGGTGTCCGACCTGTACGTCATGGCGAAAGAGGGCTACGAGGAGGTCGGCTCAGACCTGCGCGCGATCATGTTCAGCCACGGCGACATCGACGACGTGGCGGTCAGTGCCGGCCGTACCGAGGGAGAGGTGGCGCTGGCGCACACGGCGGCCATGCTGAAGGCGGCGGGCGAACGGGAGGTGCCCGCGTCGGCGGCGGAGATCGTCGCCCGCGTCCACGACCTGTACCTGAGCGAGCCCGCGCGACGGCTGCTGCCCGTGGTCGCGCTGCTCGGCCCCGGCGAGGAGCTGACGGCCGACCACGCCGAGCTGCTTGACGCCCGCGAAGGCCTGGACGAGCTGGTCAGGTGGGGCCTGGTGCCGACGCCGCACGAGGCGGTGCGCGCGTTCGGCGGGTCGCTGCTGTCGCGCGAGGAATCCGAACGGCTGGCGTGGAGCCTGCGGCGCATGCGCGCCCGCCGCGTCGCCGTACGGCCGAGAGCGCGGCTGACACCGGACAGGTGGACGCTCGACGACCGGCTGGGGCACCGCGTGTACGCCGAGGCGATGGCCGCCTTCATCCGCCACCCCGACACCCAGCCGCCGCTGACGATCGGCGTGAAGGGCCCGTGGGGCGTCGGCAAGACCTCGCTCATGCGGATGGTGCAGGAACTGCTCGACCCGGGGGCGACGGGCGAGAACCCGGTCGGCCTGCGCCCGCCGCGCCGCGAGCGCGGCCAGGTCACCAACGCCGAGATCCTCGATCGGGTACGGCGGGCGATCGGCGCGCGCGAGGGCAGGGCGGTCCCCGACGCCGACGCCGACTGGCGGCCGACGGTCTGGTTCAACCCGTGGATGTACCAGGACGGCGAGCAGGTGTGGGCGGGGCTCGCCCACGAGATCATCACACAGGTCACCCAGCGCCTTCCCCTCGCCGAACGCGAGAGGTTCTGGCTGGAGCTGAACCTCAGCCGCGTCGACAGGGAGTCCGTCCGCCGTCAGGCCTACCAGCTGGCGCTCACCAGGCTCGTGCCCGTGGGGATCGGCCTGGCGGCGACTCTGCTGCTGTCGGGCGCGTCGCTCGCGGCCGAACAGCTGCTGCCCTGGCTGAAGGGGTCGGCCGCGGCGATCGGATCGGCGGGGGCGCTGGCCTCCGTGGTCACGGGAACGCTGCGGATCGCCAGGTTCTTCGGCGAGTCGGCGGGCGGCAGCTTCAGCGGCCTGATGCGCCCGCCCGACCCGCTCGGGCTCGGCTTCGAGCACGACTACCGCGGCAAGGCGGGCTTCCTGCACCTGGTGCAGACCGACATGCGCAACGTCCTCGACCTGGTGGCCACGCCCGAGCGGCCGCTCGTGGTGTTCGTCGACGACCTCGACCGCTGCTCGTCCGGGACGGTCGCGCAGGTCATCGAGGCGATCAACCTGTTCCTTGCGGGCGAGTTCCCGAACTGCGTCTTCGTGCTGGCGATGGAGCCCGACGTCGTGGCGGCGCACGTCGAGAACGCCTACCGGGGCCTGCAACTGCCCGAGGGCGTCGGCTGGCGGTTCCTCGAGAAGATCGTGCAACTACCGCTGAGCGTGCCGCAGCTCGACGACGACCGGCTGCCCCACTACCTGCGCGTCCTGCTCGGCCTGCCGTCGCACGACGCGCCGCCGCGCGCCGAACCCGTGCGTGAGGAGGAGATCGACAGGGTGGAGGCGGCCATCAGAAAGCTGTCGCCGACCAGTGCGACGTTGGAGCGCAGCGTCCGCCACGCCCAGGCCGCCCTCGGCGCCCGCCCCGAAGAGGTCCTGCGCGCGGCCGACCGCGTCTTCGGCGACATCTACAGCGACGAGAACGCCTTCCACGCCATCGAGGCGACGCTCCCGTGGCTGGACCTGCGCAACCCGCGCGAGGTGAAGCGGTACCTCAACGTGTTCCGCTTCTACTCGTTCGTCACCTATCGGCGGCAGCTCGCCGGGGCTCCGCGCACGCCGGACGCCGCGGTGGCCAAGCTGGCCGCGCTCACGGCCGGGTGGCCGCACCTGCTGTCGACCCTCTGCAGGGAGGCGCATCCGGGTGCGACGGTGCTCGATCGGCTGGAGCGGGCGGCGCTGCGCGGCGACGGTGACGCGTGGCTGCGGGCCCTCATGGAGGGCGAGGTCGCCACGCACGGGGCCACGGAGGAGGCGCTCCGCCTCCTGCTGGCCACCCGTCCCCCGATCGCCGCGCTCGCCGCCGAACTCCTGTAGTTCCTTACCCCTGAGCTCTTTCCACCCCTGAGCTCTGTCTACCGCTGGGCTCTGTCTACCGCTGGGCCTGGAACATCCAGTGCTGCTTCTCGACGTCCTGGGTGACGGCGATCAGTACGTCCTGGGTGACGGGGTCGGGCTCGTCGGTCGCGGCGACCCGCTCGCGCATCCGCCTGAGGACCCCTTCGAGGATGTCGGTGAAGGTGGCGACGACCTTGCCGTCCTCGATCCACCCCTGCTCGGGCTGCTGCACCTTCGTCGACCCCGCGATCGTGGCCGATCTCCCGTCAGGGTTGATCCCCAGCGCGACGGCCCGCTCCGCGACGGTGTCGGCGTGCTCGCGCGCCACCGCCACCAGCTCGTCCAGCTGCAGGTGCAGCGGACGGAAGTGCGGGCCGATCACGTTCCAGTGCGCCTGCTTGGCCACCAGGGAGAGATCGATCAGATCGACCAGCGCCCCCTGTAGGGCCTCCGCGACGACCTTCCTCGCCTCGCCCGACAGCGCTCCGGTGATCGTAGCCATGAGGTTGTCCTCTCGTCGCTCGACAAAAAGGTTCGCTCTGAACAACCGATCTCACCGGCCGAATCTTCCCCGGCATTGACACTGCAACGATGACAGTGTCATCGTTGCATCATGAGCGAGACCTGGACGATCGGCGAGCTGGCGCGGCACGCGGCCAGCGAGTTGCGCACGTCGGGCCAGCAGGTCAACGGGCGGGTGCGCGAGGTGCCGAGCGAGCGGCTGATCAGGTGGTACGCCACGATCGGGCTCCTCGACCCGCCGCTGACCAGACGCGGCAGGGTGGCCCTCTACGGTCGGCGCCACCTATTGCAGCTGGTGGCGATCAAGCGCATGCAGGCCGAGGGGTCGTCCATCGCGGAGATCCAGGCGGCCCTGACGGGCGCCACCGACACGATGCTCGCCCATGCCGCCCAGCTCCCCCTCCCTCCGCTCACCGCGGGCACATCCCCCCACCCCGGGCCTCCCCCTCACGCCACGCCCCCACACCCCTGGCCGCCCTTCCCCCCTTCCCCCGCACCCCCGCCAGCCACCGGCGAGACGCCGGCTGCACGGCCGGCCACCGCCGACCCCTCCGAACCGCCTGACGGCCCCGAAACCGCCTGGCCACCCCCTGCCCCCGCACCGGGCGACGGTCCCACCACCGCCCAGCCGTCTCCTGCCCCTGGCTCCGTCCGGCCGTATCCACCACCTCCTGCCCCCACGACGTCACCCGCCGCGCCTGACACCGTGTGGCTGGGCGAGGTGGCCAGGCCGAGGTTCTGGGCGCGCAGCCCCGAGTCCGGTCCGCGGTCGTGGCCCGTCCACGGGGTACGGCTGGCCGAGGGCGTGACGCTGCTCATCGACGGCGCTAGCCGTACCCCGTCAGAAGCCGACCTCGAGGCAGTCCTCGCCGCCGCCGGACCGCTTCTCGCGGTGCTCGAAGAGCGCCGCCTCCACGAAGGGAGCGCGACATGAAGATCATCTCGCTGGACCCGACCGAGTGCCTTCCGGTCCCCGAGGCCGGCATGGGCGCGCTGCGGACCGAGCGCGGCAACCTGCCATTGGAGAGCGTCGACGTCGCCGCGCGCATCTCGGGGCTGATCGCGGGCGTGGAGGTGGCGCAGGGCTTCCGCAACCCGTTCGACGTGACGCTGGAGGCGACCTACGTCTTCCCGCTGCCCGACAGGGCGGCCGTGACCGCGTTCACGATGGAGGCCGACGACCGGCTGATCGAGGGCGTGCTCAAGGAGCGCGGCCAGGCCAGGGCCGACTACGACAGGGCGCTCAGCGAGGGCAGGAGGGCCGCGCTCGCCGAAGAGGACAGGCCCGACGTCTTCACGATCACCGTCGGCAACATCCTGCCGGGCGAGCGGGTCACCGTGCGGCTCACGCTGAGCCAGCCGCTGCCGTACGAGGACGGCGCGGCCACCTTCCGCTTCCCCCTGGTCGTCGCGCCGCGCTACATCCCCGGCGACCCCCTCGACGGCACTCCCGCGGGTGGCGGAGTCGCGCCCGACACCGGCGCCGTCCCCGACGCCTCCCGCATCACCCCGCCCGTGCTGCTGCCGGGCTTTCCCCATCCGGTACGGCTGTCGCTGCGCGCCGACGTCGACCCCGCTGGCCTCGAACTGCGCGAGCTCGCCTCCAGCCTGCACGTCGTCCAGCGCGAAGGCACCACCGTGGAGCTCCAGCCGGGCGAACGCCTCGACCGCGACTTCATCCTCCGGCTGGGCTTCGAGGCGTCGACGGCGCTGCTGCTCGACGGCGACGGCACCTTCAACCTGACCGTGCTGCCGCCCGCGCCGCAGGGGCAGCGCACCCCCCGCGATGTGGTGCTGCTGCTCGACCGCTCGGGCAGCATGACGGGCTGGAAGATGGTGGCGGCCAGGCGTGCCGCCGCCCGCATCGTCGACACGCTGACCACCGACGACAGGTTCGCGGTGCTCGCGTTCGACTCCGTGGTGGAACAGGCGTTCGAGGGGCTGCGCGAGGCGTCCGACCGTAACCGCTACCGCGCGGTCGAGCACCTGGCCAGGGTCGACGCCCGCGGGGGCACCGAGCTGCTCGCCCCGCTCCGGCAGGCCATCACCCTGCTCACGCACCCGTCCCCACCATCGCCCACGCCCCCTCGTGGAACGGCCGACGCCTCGCCCGGCCCCATGAGCACAGCCACCGTGCCGAGTGAGGGGCCGAGTGCACGACCGGGTGAACGGCCAGGTGAGGGGCCGGGTGAACGACCGGATGAGGGGCCGGGTGCCCGCGACCGGGTCGTCGTCCTGGTCACCGACGGCCAGGTCGGCAACGAGGACCAGATCCTGGAGCAGGCGGGAGGCGCACTCTCGGCCATGCGGGTGCACGTCGTCGGCATCGACAGGGCCGTCAACGCGGGCTTCCTCGGCAGACTGGCCGGCCTCGGCGCGGGCCGCTGCGAGCTGGTCGAGTCGGAGGACCGCCTCGACGCGGCCATGGAACAGATCCACCGCAGGATCGGCGCCCCGCTGGTCACGGATCTGTCGCTGAAGGGCCTCGACGTCGAGACCGACACCGTCACCCACCTGGGCTCGATCTTCCCCGGCGTACCGCTGCAGGTCTCAGGACGCTACCGCGACGGCTCATCCATCACCGTCCACGGTCTCGCGGGCGGAAAGCCCTGGGAGCAGACCGTCCCCGGCACGGTGGTGGACAACCCTGCCATCCGGGCGATCTGGGCCCGCGCGCACCTGCGCGACCTCGAGGACCGGTACGCCATGGGCGAGCACGACCTGGAGTCCAGGATCGTGGAGACGTCGCTCGCGTACGGCGTGCTGTGCCGCTTCACCGCCTATGTCGCGATCGACACCCATCAGGTCGCGGAGGGCGCTCCCGAACACCGCGTGATCCAGCCCGTCGAGCCGCCCAGCGGGTGGGAGATGCCCGCCATGCCGCCCTCGGCGTCCGGCATGATGTTCACCGCCATGGCCGCCGCCGCTCCCGCCACGCCACCGCCCCCGGCCTCCCGCCGGCCCGGCGGCTCGGGCATGCCGCGCGGCCTCCCCGAGCCCGGCGCTCCCGCCCCGGTCGACGAAGACTCCGGCTTCGGTGGCGGCGGCGCACCGGACAGCCAGGCGAACGTCGACTGGATGGTCCATGAGCAGGAGCGCGGCGGCCCGGGCGCGCCCGGCTACGGCGGCTCGGGGCCGATGAGCGGTGGCCCATCCTTCAGCCGCAGCGCCAAGTTCGGCCGCGGAAGGGCCGCCTCGCCACAGCCACCCGTCAGGCATGAACTCGACCTGGTCAGGCCACAGCTGGTGGCCGAACTCGAGCGGCTGAAGACGGTCCTCGTCAACCGGCAGCTCTACCTTGCCGACCTCGGCAGCCGCCTGGCCGCCCTGGCCGCCTACCTCGGCGGTCACGCCGAACTGTCGGCGCTGGCTGCCGAACTGGAGACGGCCGAACACCCCGGCGCCGACGCGGACGCCCTCTGGACCCGCGCGGTCGAGGTCCTGACCAGGCTCGTGGGCGACTCCTCCACCGGCACCACCCGCCCGCGCCCGTTCTGGAAACGGGGCTGACCGGCCGATCGTCAACCCGCCCAAGGCCGCGCGGATGCACCTCCCCGCGCGGCCTTCCCCTACCTGCCCCGCACCAGGGCTCGCTGGCTCCTGTGGCCGGGGTTCATCGGAAGTCGGCCACGTGGTCGCGGGCCCACTCCTCGTAGCTTCGCGCGGGCCTGCCGAGCACCTCCTGCAGATCGGGCCACGTCCGCATCAGCGCCGACCAGTCCTGATCGGCGTAGCCGTCCTCACCGGCGGCCGCGGCCCCGCCGTACTCGACGAACCCGAGCATCAGGTCCGCGCTCTCGGCCGCGAACCCGCCCTGCGCCTTCATGATCACGCGGGCCTCCTCTCGCGTCACCTCCGTGTACCGCACCCGCTCTCCGAGCGCGGCCTCGATGGCGGCCACCTGCTCGCGTACGGTCACCAGCCCCGGCCCGGTCAGCGTGTACGCCTTCCCGTGGTGACCGTCCTCCAGCAGCGCGGCCACCGCCACCGCCGCGATGTCGGCCTCGTGGATGAGGTTCATCGGCTCGTCCGCGAACGGGTAGCGCACTTCCCGCGACGCCCTGACCGCCGGAGCCCAGATCTGCAGCATGTTCGCCATGAACCCGCACGGCCGCACATGCGTCCACTCCAACCCGGACGCCTCGACCACGGACTCCACCGGGCTGGTGTGCAGCCCGGCGCTCACCGACGCGGCCGACAGGTCCACGATCCGCCGCACCCCCGCCGCCTTCGCCCGCGCGACGACCTCCTCGGCGCCCTTGTCCACGGGGAACAGGTACATCCGCTCAACCCCATCCAGCGCCCCCGCCAACGTCTCGGGCATGGCCAGGTCCCCGCGCACCACGTCCGCTCCGGGCGGCAGCGCGGCCCTGGCCGGGTCCCGCGTGAGCGCGCGCACGCTCTCCCCCGCGGCGAGAAGCTGCTCGACGACGTTCCTACCGACAAAACCGGTAGCACCGGTTACCAAGATGGTCATGTCTCCACGCTAGGGTGAATTCCGGCCACTTTCCGGCCTGAATGAAAGCGACCATGAAGCCATGGCCAACACCAGCGCACGGATGCTCCGTCTCCTCTCCCTCCTTCAGACCCACCGCTACTGGCCCGGCGGAGAGCTGGCCGGCAAGCTCGAGGTGAGCGAGCGCACGCTGCGTCGCGACATCGACCGCCTGCGCGAGCTCGGCTATCCGGTGGATGCCAGCCGCGGCGTCTCCGGCGGCTACCAGCTCCGATCGGGTACGGCGATGCCGCCGCTCCTGCTCGACGACGAGGAGGCGGTCGCCATAGCCGTCGGCCTGCGCACCGCGGCCGGGGTGGACGGCATCGAAGAGACATCGGTGCGCGCCCTGTCGAAGGTCGTCCAGGTCATGCCGCCCCGCCTCCGCCGGAGAGTGGAAGCGCTCCGCGCATACACCATTCCTTCGTCAGTAGACGGCCCGACGGTGGACGCCGAAATCCTGACCGTCCTAGCCCAGGGCTGCCGCGACGCCGAGCGCCTCCGCTTCGCCTACACCTCCGCGTCGGGCGAGCGGAGTGAACGGCTGGCTGAGCCGTACCGGCTGGTGTCCCTGCGCCGCCGCTGGTACCTCGTCGCCTGGGACGTCGAACGGTCCGACTGGCGTACTTTCCGCGTCGACCGCCTCAACGAGCCCGCCCCGACCGGCGCCCGCTTCCGGTCCCGCGCCCTCCCCGGCGGCGACGCGGCTGCCTTCGTCGTGTCCAAGCTCGATTCCCTCCCCGTACGGCACGCCGTCGTGGCCGTGGTCCACGCGCCCGCCTCCCGGGTCGAACCGGTCATCGCCCAGACGGGCGGGATGGTGGAGCAGGTGGACGAACGGACGTGCCGGTTGGTGATGCACGTCGAGGACTTCGAGTGGCCGGTGTTCGTCCTCGGCGCGATCGGCGCGCCCTTCGACGTCGTCGAGCCCGCCGCCTTCCGCGACCACCTCAGGACCATCGGCTCCCTCTTCCTCGACGCCGCCCGCTGACCAGCGACATCGCGAGGACCCGGGACACGAAGACGCGGAAGACGAGTACGGACCGGAAAGCCGCAAAGCGAGAGGTCCCAGCCAGAAGGGCACGGGCGTGAAAGACGCGTGCGGGCCGGAAACTCGCGGGGTGGGCGGGCCAGGGTGGGAGGGCGCGGAGACGTGGGAGACGAGGATGCGCGACATGAGGGGCAGGGGTGGCGGCTGGGGTGGCGCGCGCGAGGGGGCGAAGGGCGGGCGGGGGAAACGCTTGGAGAAGAGAGAATAAAGTGATGGTGTGAGCACACTTGTCCTAGATGGCGGACTTGCTACCCATCTCGAAGCGCTGGGCGCCGACCTGCGCGACGAGTTGTGGTCGGCACGCCTGCTGCTGGAAGACCCCGCCCTCATCCGCCGCGTCCACGCCGACTACTTCGCGGCCGGCGCGCAGGTGGCGACCACCGCCAGCTACCAGGCTTCCATCCCCGCCTTCGTCAAGCGTGGCATGTCCGAGCGCGAAGCCGCCGACCTCATCACCCTCTCTGTCGAGCTCGCCATCCAGGCCAGGGACGAGGCGGGCGGCGGGCTGGTCGCCGCCAGTGTCGGCCCCTATGGCGCGTACCTGGCCAACGGCGCCGAGTACACCGGTGACTACGACCTCGACGAGGACGGCTTGGCCGACTGGCACCGTCCGAGGTGGGAGATCCTGGCAGGCTCGGGAGCGGACCTGCTGGCCTGCGAGACCATCCCGTCGTTCGCCGAGGCCAAGGCGATCAGCCGCCTCCTGAAGGAGACGCCCGAGGTGAGGGCGTGGATCGCCTTTTCCTGCCGCGACGACAAGCATCTCAACGACGGCACCCCCGTCAGGCGGGCCGCGGCGCTGTTCGCCGACAGCCCGCAGGTCGTCGCGGTGGGCGTCAACTGCACCTCGCCGTCCCACATCTCGGGGCTGATCCGCGAGCTGGCCGGGTTCACGGTCGTCGTCTACCCGAACTCGGGCGAGACGTGGGACGCCGAGGGCCAGCGCTGGCGCGGGTTCGCCGACCCGACGGAGTACGGCGAGGCCGCCAGGCAGTGGAGGGACCTGGGCGCGTCGTTCATCGGCGGCTGCTGCCGTACGACGCCTGAGCATGTGAAGCGGGTGCGCGCAGCCACCGCAGGGTAAGCAGCGCGCCGGCGAGCACGACGGCCGCGATGACGAGG
Organism: Nonomuraea sp. NPDC049152; assembly: GCF_040648355.1. NCBI lineage: Bacteria > Bacillati > Actinomycetota > Actinomycetes > Streptosporangiales > Streptosporangiaceae > Nonomuraea > Nonomuraea sp. NPDC049152. The sequence continues at coordinate 360,295 of NZ_JBEZDO010000001.1, forward strand.
TAGCCGGCCGACATGCCGTGGGTGGCCAGGGCGGTCCCCATGACGGCGACGCCGACGGCGCTGCCCAGCTCACGGGAGGCACTGGTGAGGCCGGAGCCGAGTCCGGCCCGCTCGGGCGGCAGCGCGGCCACGGCGGTGTGCGAAAGGTGCGGAAGGCTGAGCCCCATGCCCGCGCCCATGAGCGTGGGCCCGATGGCGTAGAGCACGTACGGCGTGCCGGCGCCCGCGAACGACAGCGTCACCAGTCCGGTGAGCACCAGCGCGAGCCCGGCCGGCACCGCCCTCCGCTGGTCGAAACGCGCCGACAGCCGCGACAGCACGATCATCGGCACCGTGAGCGGCAGGATCGCGAGACCGGTGAGCAGCGGCGAGAAGCCCATGACCTCCTGCAGGTAGCGGGCGTTGACGAAGAACAGCGCGAACAGCCCGAAGAAGAGCACGGCGACGCCGAGTGTGCCGGCGCGCAGTCCTGGCCTGGCGAACAGGCGCGGGTCGAGCAGCGGCCCCGCCGTGCGGTACTGGTGGGCGACGAAGCCGGCGAGGAGTGCGGCGGCGACGGCGAAGGCGCCGAGCACGGGGGCGCTGGTCCAGCCGTGCGAGGGCCCCTCGATGACGCCGAACAGCAGCGCGACGGAGCCCGCGATCAGGAGCGCGGCTCCCGCCAGGTCGAGGTCGGCGTGGTGGCGGGGCTGCCTGGGCGCCAGCCTGGCGGTCAGCAGCGCGAGGAGCCCTGCGATCGGCACGGGGATCAGGAACAGCGCCTGCCACGGCAGGTACTGCATGACGAGCCCGCCGCCCACGTTGCCGAGGACGCCGGCGATGCCGGTGGCGGCGGTCCAGGTCGCGATGGCCTTGCCGCGTTCCTCGGGCGGGTGGACGCCGATGGTCAGCGAGAGCGAGGCGGGCATGACGAGCGCCGCGCCCGCGCCGCTGAGCGCTCGGGCGGCGATGAGCACCCCGGTGGTCGTGGCGAGCGCGGCGGCCAGACTGCCGAGCGCGAACACGCCGAGGCCGGTGAGCAGCACGCCCTTGCGGCCGTAGCGGTCGCCGGCCGCGCCCGCCGGGATGAGCAGGCAGGCGAAGACGATGACGTAGGCGTCGACGATCCAGACCAACTGCGAAGGGCTGGGCCGGAGCGTGCCGGCGGCGAGGGTGGGGATGGCCAGGTTGACGGCGGCCACCAGGGAGACCGCCAGGATGACCGAGGCCGCCATGACGGCCAGGATCCTGGATCTTTCGGGCATGCGGGAACCCCTCGAAACAGGTGGGAGCGGGAGACACCCTCACCGTAGGATCGACGGTGACATGACTTCAAATGCATCTTTGGCAAGGTGTACATGCGCCAGGCACAACCATCGCTCGACCTGCTGATCGCCCTCGACACGCTCCTGGAGGAGGGCAGCGTCTCGGGCGCCGCGCTGCGCCTGCACCTGTCCGAGCCCGCGATGAGCCGCACGCTCGGCCGCATCCGCAGGGCGATGGGCGACCCGATCCTGGTCAGGTCGGGACGGGGCATGGTCCCGACGCCGCGTGCGCTCGCCGTACAGGCCGAGGTGCGGTCGCTGGTCGAGGCGGCGCGCAGGGTGTTCGCCTCCCCTGCCGAGCCCGACCTCGCCACGCTGAGGCGCGACTTCGCGATCCTGGCCTCGGACGCGGTCATCGCGGCGATCGCGGCCCCCCTGCTCACCAGCACGGTACGGCAGGCCCCCGGCGTGACCCTGCGCTTCGTCCCCGAGGGCCCCACCGATGTCAGGGCGTTGCGCGACGGCCTGGCGGACCTGGAGGTGACGGTCATCCACGACGCCGCGCCGGAGACCAGGGTCGAGCCGCTGGCCACCGACCGTCTCGTCGGCCTGGTGCGAGCGGGGCACCCGCTGCTCGACGGGCCGATCACGCCCGAGCGCTACGCCGCCGCCGACCATCTCCTCGTCTCGCGGAGGGGACGGCTGGCGGGGCCGATCGACAAGGCGCTGGCCGAGCTGGGCCTGTGGCGCCGGGTGGTGGGCACGGTGCCCGCCTTCACCCAGTCGCTGGTCGTGCTGCGCGACTCGGACCTGGTGGGGATGGTGGGCGCCTGGCAGGCCCCGGAGGCGGTGACCGCGCTCGGCCTGGTGACGTTCGAGATCCCGCTGGAGCTGCCCGCGCTGGAGATCTCGCAGGCCTGGCATCCCCGCCACGACGCCGACGCCGCGCACGCCTGGCTGCGCGGCGCGGTCAGGCGGGTTTTCGCCGAGAAGCCCGCGTGGTGACTATCCCTGCATCGCCCGCGCGGCGCGCTCCAGCTCGACCCTCGCGCTGGCGGCGTACTTGTCGACGTACTCCTGGCCCGACAGCTCCATCAGCGCGTACATGATCTCGTCGGTGACCGCCCTGAGCACCAGGCGGTCGTCCTCCATGCCGTAGTAGCGGGAGAAGTCGAGCGGCTTGCCGAAGCGCACGCCAGGCCGGATGCCGAGCTTGGGCAGCGGCCGTCCTGGCGGCATCATCTCGTAGGTGTTGACCATCGCCCACGGTATGACGGGGGTCCGCGACTCCAGCGCCAGCCTGGCCACGCCCGTCTTGCCCTTGTAGAGGCGGCCGTCGGGCGAGCGGGTGCCCTCGGGGTAGATGCCGAGCACGTGGCCCTCGGCCAGGATGCGCTTGCCGGTACGCAGCGCCGCCTCGCTGGCCTTCCCGCCGGAGCGGTCGATCGGCACGGTGCCGACGCCGCTGAAGAACAGCCGGGTGAAGAAGCCCTTGATGCCGCGTCCTGTGAAGTAGTCGGACTTACCGAGCGAGATCACCTTGCGCGGCAGGTGGAGCGCTCCGAAGAAGTGGTCGGCGAAGGACAGGTGGTTGCCTGCGAGGATGACAGGACCCTGGCGCGGCACATTGTCGAGGCCTTCGGCCCACGGCCTGAAGACCAGATGCAGGAACGGCGACAAGATGGCCTTGACCACCCAATAGAACACCTGGCCACCTCTTCCTCGGAACAGTCCGTAATCATCTTCGCATCTCGGGGGCGAAGCTCCTACACCACTACTCGCGCAACTCCCCCATATCATGCGACGATCGGGCAAATCGGGGATCAATTGCAGGATTGAATATGCAGGGATGATTTCCCGGCGAGGAGCGGTTATGCCGGTCATGCCAGGTGCTGAGCCGTACCACCACGACGCCGGACAGGTCGGTGTGTTGCTGTGTCACGGCTTCACCGGCACTCCTCAGTCGTTGCGCCCGTGGGGGGAGTATCTCGCGGCTCACGGCCTCAGCGTGGCCCTGCCCAGGTTGCCGGGACACGGCACCACCTGGCAGGAGATGAGCCACACCCGCTGGGAGGACTGGTACGCCGAGCTGGAGAAGACCTTCGAGGACCTGCGCGGCAGGTGTGCGGAGGTGTTCGTGGCAGGGCTCTCGCTGGGCGGCTGCATGGCCTTAAGGCTGGCGGAGGTGCACGGCTCGGGCGTCAAGGGCGTGATCGTGGTCAACCCCTCGATCGCCAACGACGTGCCGCTGCTGCGCCTCGCGCCGGTGTTGAAGTGGTTCATCGCGTCGGTGCCCGGCGTGGCCAACGACATCAAGAAGCCGGGAGCGGTCGAGCTCGCCTACGCTCGGACCCCTGTCAAGGCGGCGGCGACGCTGCCGTGGCTGTGGTCGCTCGTGCAGGCCGATCTCGGGACGCTCGACGCGCCTGTCCTCGTGTTCCACAGCCCTGAGGACCACGTGGTCAAACCGACAAGCGTGGCGATCCTGCGCGAGCGGGTCGCCGGAGTGACGGTGGAGGAGCTCCCCGATAGCTACCATGTTGCGACCCTGGACAACGATGCCGACAGGATCTTTGCCGGGAGCCTGGACTTCATCAGGACACATGCCTCGGTACCCTTGCAGAGAGACTGATCGCCGCCGGGGGGAATGTGCGATCTTCGTGAAGGATGTGACGTGACGCCGCAGAGTGACGAGGACGAGGTCTGGCGTCAGATCGTCGCGTCCTACAACGAGCCCGACTCCGCCGATCAGCCATGGCCCGACAGCGAGAACCTGTCCCCCGCCGAGCAGGAGCCCGAGCCGACCCGCCGGGTGATCAAGGCCTCCGAGCCCGAGCCCGAGGACGACGACGAGCCGCTCCTCGACGAGGAGGACGACGAGGGCCACTTCGTGCCCGAGCCGCCCCCTCCGCTGCCCAAGATCGACCTGGCCACCAAGGTGGCGTGGGTGGCGCTGTTCGGCGGTCCCGCCTACCTGCTGGTGGCGGCCATGAGCGGCTGGGACATGCAGGGCTGGGCGCTGTTCACCGCGGTGGCGGCCTTCATCGGCGGCTTCGTGGCGCTGGTGGTGCGCATGGGGGACGGCCCGCCCAACGACTCGGGCTGGGACGACGGCGCGGTCATTTAGCCGACGAACGCCCGAAGGACTCCACGATGTCGCTGTAGCGTTCGGCCGCGTCCACGACGTGGCCGACGGCCCAGACGCCGCCCTTGCCCGGCAGGTAGGTCACGGCCTGCAGCCTGACGCTGCCCCTGGCCTTCTCGGGGCCGCCGCGGATGACCTCCCACTGCTTCTTCTCGTTGCGCAGCAGGAACGCCTCGCCGTCGTGGTCGGGGTCGTAGCCGGAGACCCAGAAGCGGCCCTTGCCGTCGCCCGTCACGCCGTAGAGCCTGGCGCGTGACTTCGGCAGGTCGGCGCGGGTCCAACGCTTGCCGTTCCAGACGAGGGCGAGCGGCTCGGAGACGCCGAGCTCGCCGTAGACGCCGCCCACCGCCACCGCCCGCTTGGCGCTGTCGACGTAGATGTCGCGCAGATAGCCGCCGGGCACCGAGGGCAGCTCCATCGAGGTCAACTCGCCGTCGGCGTAGCGCATGATCAGCGGCGCCTTGCCGGTGTCACCGACCGCGAAGGAGCCGTCGACCGCGTAGAGGGCACCCTTCTGCTGGGTCTGGTGGAAGGTCCACTTGCCGTCCTGCCCGGTCAGCAGCAGCGCCTTGCCGTCGCGGCTGCCCGCGGCGACGACCTTGCCCGCGCGGGCGTCGATGCCGCCGAACCAATCGCCGGCCCGCATGCCGGGCACCCTGACCCTGTCGAAGCCGCTCGCGTCACCCCTGCCGAGGTACGGCAGGCCGTCATGGCCGTCTCCCACCGTCCACACCTGGCTGGCGGAGACCGCCGAGACGCTGCGCAGCGGCCCCGCGGCCGTGGCGTCGCGGACGGGCACCTCGCTCCACCCGGTGCCGTTCCACCTGCCGATGGCGCCGCGGCTCTCCCACACATCCCAGATCTGCTGCTGGCCGACCGCCCACACCTCGTCCGCGGAGACGGCGTCCACGTCGGTCAGTGAGCTGTCGGCGCTGAGACGCACGCTGGTCGAGCGCTGCCACGACTCGATCGGAAGGCGGGCGGGCTCGGCGTGCGCGGCACTCACGACGGGCAGGCCGGAGACGATGGTTGCCACGCACAGGAACAGCGCACGCCGCCGAAGGCGACGGGTCATGACCAAATGGTACGGCCAGCGGTGAGGCCGCGCGGCCTAGGCCCGTACAAGCCTGGCCACCACGGGTAGGTGATCCGTGGCCGCGACCAGGTCGGCGGGATCGGCGTCGACGCCGCCGCACCAGGCGACCTGGAGCCCCTGGGTGGCGAAGATCGCGTCGATGCGCTTGTCGGGGCTCCTGGCCCTGAAGGTCAATCCATTACCTCGCGGCGCCCTCGGGTAGCAGTCGCTGAGCCTGGCCGCGATGTACCGCCAGGTGGCCTTGTCGTCCTGCTCGTTGATGTCGCCCGCCAGCACGATCGCCGCGTCGAACCTGGCCGCGACCTGCTCGATCATGGCGACGGCCTCCGCGGCGTGGTGGAGCCTGGCCGCCTCGTCGAGGTCGAGGTGGATCGACCCGACGGTGAAGCGCGCGCCTTCGACCTCGACGACCGCGATGGCCACGGCCCTGATCTCCAAACCTAGGAAGATCTTTAAGACGTGGCTCTCGGTGTGCAGCAGCCGTACGCCCGGGGCGAGGAGGATGGCGACGCCGCCGAGCCTGCCTCCCGCGGCCACGCGCAGGCCCGCGGACTCGGCCAGCTCCATGCGCCGGCGCCGCCAGCACACCAGCCGCGGCGCCTCCTGCACGCACAGCACGTCGGGACTCATCGCCCTGATGACTCTGCCAAGCGCGGCGACGTCATCTTTCATGCCGCGCACGTTGTAGGTGCCGACCGTGATGGTCACCCCGTGAATTTAACGCCTGCGCGCCAGATCCGCAGCGCCCACGAGCCCGGCGGACGCGCCGAGTTCGGCGAGCTTGATCTCGGCGACGGGGCGGTGGCCCCTGCCGGTCAGCACGCGCTCGAACGTCTCGCGGGTCCTGTCGAGGAACAGGTCGGCCGCCCTGGACACGCCACCGCCGAGGATGAAGCGCCCCGGGTCGAGCACGGCCGCGAGATCCGCCATGCCCTGCGCCAGCCAGTCGGCCATGGCGGTGAAGGCGGCCAGCGAGGCCTCGTCGCCCTGCCTGGCGGCCTCGGTGACCTCCTCGCCCTCGATCGTGCCGCCCGACAGGCCGAGCAGGATGGCGGCCCGCTCCGGCTGGTCGGCGACGATCTCGCGCGTCTCGCGGACGAGCGCGTTGCCGCTGGCGTACTGCTCCCAGCAGCCGAGGTTGCCGCACCCGCAGAGCCTGCCCTCGGGCACGACCTGCATGTGGCCGAGCTCGGCGCCCATGCCCCAGCGGCCGCGGTAGAGCTGGCCGTCGATGACGATGCCGCCGCCGATGCCGGTGCCGACGGTGATGCAGACGATGTGGCTCTCGCCCCTGCCCGCGCCGAAGCGGGCCTCGGCCCACGCCATCGCGTTGGCGTCGTTCTCCACGATGACGGGCAGGCCGATCAGCTCGGTGATCTTCTTCTGGAGCGGCTCCTCGCGCCAGGCCAGGTTGGGCGCGAAGCGGACGATGGAGCGGGTCTCGTCGACGAAGCCCGCCGCTCCGACGCCGACCGCCTCGATCTCCCTGCCCTTGGCCAGCTCCTTGACCACGTCGGCGACCGTCGCGGCCACGAGGTCGGGCCGGGTGGCCGGGGTGGGCCGCAAGGCGTTCTCGATGATGGTGCCGTTCTCGTCCACCACGCCCGCGGCGACCTTCGTCCCGCCGATGTCCACACCGATGGTCAGCATGTCCGTCCCAACCTTTCTTCCCGGGGCCGCTCAGCCCAGGTCGATGTGCTCCACGTCCTCGTGCCGCTCCTCGCGGGGCCTTCGGGGGGAGCTCGGACGGCTCAGCGCGTCGACCGCCTGGCGGAAGGCGGCGAACAGCTCGCCGCCCGCGGCCACCAGGTGCCCGGTCACGTCCGACCCCGACTCCTTCTGCGCGGCGATGGCCCTGCAGATCGGGCACGCGCGGCAGATGTACTCGCCTTCGGGGTGCTCGGCCACGGCCTCGCCCCACACGTCCCGCTCGCGACCGCCCGCGCCGCCCCCGGTGAACGAGTTGATCACCGTCTTGCCGACCTGGCGGCTCGCACGCCCCTGCAGCGCGTCGAACAGCTTGCGCGCCTCCTCGGCGACCGTACCGATGGGATCTCTGTCGTTGCTCTCAGTCATCTCGCCCTCCTGCCACGAACCGTACCCGGAGGCGGCCCTCGCGGAGCACGGCGCCGCTGATCTTCCTGCGGGCCAGCGCGGTGGGCAGGGCCAGGATCCTGCGGTACGGCCCCGCCGTGACGATCAGCTCGTCGCCCTTGCGGGCCAGGTCGACCTCGGCCCTGTCGGCTCCCGGCAGGGCAAGGGACAGCTCGTGCCCGTCGAAGAGCAGCGGCGGCTCGACAGCGGGATCGGCGAAGGGATCGCTCCCCGCGTAGATGCCCTCGCCGACCTTGGCCAGCGCGTCGGCGCCGACGGGCTCGCCCGGCAGGTAGGGGACGACGTGGACGGGCAGCGGCGCGAACGACTCCTCGGCCTCGGCCAGCAGCTTCGACTGCGCCCGCACCCACTGGGAGCGCCACTCGTCGGCGCCGTCGGCGGGGAAGACGCGGTTGGCGATCACGGCGTCGACGCGGTAGCCGTACAGGTTGAGGGAGGTGAGGGTGCGCCTGGCCTCGGCGAGCACCACCGACTCCGGCGTCAGCACGAGACGGACGGAGGCGGACTCGCCCGTGAGCAGCTCGCGCACCTCCATGAGGCCGCGGTGGAAGCGCTCGCCCGCGCTCACGACCTCCTCGCCCGGGGTGCTGACGTGGGCGACGCTGCGCACGAACGGGGCGACGACCTTCATCAGCTTGCGCCCGACGGGCAGCAGGCGCGAGACGTGCCAGTCGAGCGCCTCGGGCAGCGCCAGCAGGCGCAGAGTCTCGGCGGTCGGCGCGCAGTCGACGACGATGACGTCCCAGCGGCCCGAGTGGGCCTGCTCGCGCAGCTCCAGCAGCGCGATGACCTCCTCGGCGCCCGGCAGGACGGTGATCTCCTCGGAGGTGATCTCGTCGAGGCCGAGCTCGGCGAACAGGCCTCTCGCGTAGTCCTGCAGCTCTCCCCAGTGGCGTTCGAGCGACTTCTGGGTGTCGACCTGGTGGAGGTGGAGGCCAGGCTCGATCTCCACCGGCTGGTCGCCCACGGCGACGTCGAGCGCGTCGGCCAGCGAGTGCGCGGTGTCGGTGGAGACGACCAGCGTCTTCAGCCCACGCCGCGCGGCCAGCGTCGCCGTGGCCGCGGCCACCGTGGTCTTCCCGACGCCGCCCTTACCGGTGAAGAGCAGGACTCTCATCGGCCTTCGACACGCTTCTTCAGGCCCTTGAGGGCCGTGTCGACGATGACCTTCTCCGCCTTGCGCTTGATCATGCCGATCATCGGGACCTTCAGGTCGACCGCGAGCTCGTAGGTCACCTCGGTGGCACTGCCCCGGTCGGCGAAGGTGTAACTCCCCTTCAGCTCGCGCACCATCGTGCCCGACTCGACGACCTGCCAGCTGACGCTCTCGTCGTCGGACCACTCGTAGCCGAGGGTGTAGGTGTCACTGATCACCCCCGCGTCGAGCACGAAGCGCACGGTCTGCGGACGGCCGTCGCCGTTCGTGCTCAGAACCTCGGCCGACTTCACCTGACCTGCCCATTCGGGGTAGGCGGGGAAGTCGGCGACGACGGTCATCACGCGGGAACGGTCGGCGTCGATGGTGATGCTCGACGTGGTGCGATCAGCCATGCGACAAAGGTACCGGTCGGGTCACCATTCGAGGACGTACGGGACGCCCTTTCCGCGGAAATGGCCGACGTTCACACATTCGGTCCTGCCGATCCTGGTACGCGCGTAGAGCGGCTGGTGCACGTGGCCGAACAGCGCGTAGCGGGGCTGGGTCCGCCTGATCGCCTCCAGCGTCGCCTCGCTGCCCCGCTCGTAGCGCCTGGCCACCACGTCGTAGAGCAGCTCGGGCACCGCGGGAGGGATGTGGCAGCACAGGACGTCCACCTCGCCGACCGCCTCCACCTTGGCGGCGAACTCCTCCTCGGTGATCTCGTACGGCGTGCGGTACGGCGTGCGCAGCCCGCCCCCGACGAACCCGAACCTGAGCCCGCCGATCTCCACGGTCTGCCCGTCGAGCACCTGGAGTCCTGGCTTGAGGTAGTCGCCCCACAGCCTGGGCAGGTCGACGTTGCCGTAGGTGAGGTAGGCGGGCGTGGGCATCGCCGCGAACAGCCGCGCGTACTGGTCCCTGACGATCCGCTCGATGTGCTCGCGCGGGTCGCCGCCGAGCCCCGACCACAGCCGCGCCGACATCGCCCTGGCCTCGTCGAACCGCTTGGCGGTGCGCAGCGCGATGAACTCGGCCGCGTTGTCCGCGCCGAACAGGTCGGGGAAGATGCCCTGCGCGTGGTCGTCGTAGTCGATGAAGAGGATGAGATCGCCCAGGCAGATCAGCGCGTCGGCGCCGTCGCCCGCGCGGGCCAGCGCGTCGACGCTTCCGTGGACATCGCTCACGACATGCACCCGCATACGGCACACCCTAACGGCGGCGCCTCGCGGGCCGCCTCACGGACCGCCCCGCGGCTCGTGCGGCGCAGCGCCGATCGGCTGCTAGCGTGATGAACGCCCTAGATAACGCCTATGTGACGAGGCTACCCACGCGTAACTTAACGCGGTAGCGTCCTCGGTCGTCCCAGAAGCGTGCACCCGGAGGAGTGATCCGTGCGCGAGTACAGCGTCCCCGTCCTGGTGGATGTCCCGCTAACCGCCAACTGCACCGACACGGTCTTCAGGCGGGGCGAGCAGGAGCCCGGGGCGGTCGTGATGCGCAAGAAGGCCGGCGAGAGCTGGCCCGCCGTCACCGCTCGCGAGTTCCGTGACGAGGTCGCCGCGCTCGCCAAGGGCCTCATCGCCGCGGGGATCGAGCCGGGCGACCGTATCGCGCTGATGTCGCGCACGCGCTACGAGTGGACCGTCATCGACTACGCCATCTGGGCGGCGGGCGCGGTCAGCGTGCCGGTCTACGAGACCTCCGCCACCGACCAGGTCGCGTGGATCCTGTCCGACAGCGGGGCCAAGGCCGCCTTCGTCGAGCTGGACGCCCACGAGGAGACGGTCAGGGCGGCGCAGCCCACGCTGGAGAAGGTCTGGCGGGTGGAGGAGATCGCCTCCCTCACCGGGCCCGACGTCTCCGACGAGACGCTCGAGGCCCGCCGTACCTCCAGGAAGGGCGGCGACCTCGCGACGATCATCTACACCTCCGGCACCACGGGCAGGCCGAAGGGCTGCAGGCTCACCCACGACAACCTGCTGTTCACCTCGATCAACGTGGCCAGAGGTCCGCTGGAGCAGCTGTTCGACGTGCCAGGCAGGGCGGCGCTGCTGTTTCTGCCGCTGGCGCACGTGTTCGCCAGGGTGATCCAGATCGTGCTCGTCGAGACCGGCACGATCCTCGCCCACACCCCGAACATGAAGAACGTCGCACCCGACCTGGCCGCCTTCCAGCCGACGTTCCTGCTCGGCGTGCCCAGGGTGTTCGAGAAGGTCTTCAACGGCGCCGAGCAGAAGGCCATCTCGGGCGGCAAGGGCAAGATCTTCGCCCGCGCCGCCGACGTCGCCATCGCCTACAGCAAGGCGCAGGCCGCCGGCGGCGCGCCGCTCGGCCTCCGCCTGCGGCACAAGCTCTTCGACAAGCTCGTGTACGGCAAGCTCCGCCAGGCCACCGGCGGTCGCCTGTCCGCGGCGGTCTCCGGCGGCGGCGCGCTCGGCGAGCGGCTCGGCCACTTCTTCACCGGCGTCGGCATCGAGGTGTTCGAGGGGTACGGCCTGACCGAGACCACCGCCCCCATCTCGGTCAACATGCCGGGCGCCAACAAGATCGGCACCGTCGGCAAGCCGATCCCGGGCGCGACGGTCAAGATCGACGAGGACGGCGAGATCCTCACCAAGGGCCGCCACGTCTTCCACGGCTACTGGAACAACGACGAGGCCACCGCGAGCGCGGTCGACCCCGACGGCTGGTTCCACACCGGCGACGTCGGCGAGCTGGACGGCGACGGGTACGTGCGCATCACGGGGCGCAAGAAGGAGATCCTGGTCACGGCCGCGGGCAAGAACATCGCGCCCGCGCCGCTGGAGGACGCGATCAGGTCGCATCCCCTGATCTCCCAGGCCATGATCGTCGGCGACGGCCGCCCGTTCGCCGCGGCCCTCATCACTCTCGACCCCGAGGCGCTGACGCAGCGCGGGCTGTCGGCGGCCAAGGAGGCCAAGCAGGACACGGCGGTGCTCGCGGAGGTCCAATCGGCGGTCGACACCGCCAACAGGAGCGTGTCGAAGGCGGAGCAGATCAAGAAGTTCGTCATCCTGGACACGGACCTGACGGAGGAGAGCGGTCACCTGACGCCGACCCTCAAGGTCAAGCGGAACCTGGTGATGCGGGACTTCGCCGCGGACATCGACGGCTTGTACGCCAAGTAAGGCCAAGGCGGGCGGCGCACGCGAGACGGGCGCCGCCCCTACGGTGATCGTGTGACCAAGAGCATCACGGTTCATCAGGCTTCCGCCGACGACGCGGACGCGCTCGGCGAGATCCATGCGGAGTCCTGGAAGGCGGCCTACATCGGCTTCTTCCCTCCCGCGTTCGCCGCCGAAGCGGTGCGGCACCGGCGCACCAAGTGGCACGACGTGCTCGCCAAGGGGGATGGCACCGTCATGGTCGCCGTACTGGACGGGCGGCCGCTGGCCCTGTCCTTCTTCGGCCGCTCGCGGACGCGGCCGGGCTCCGCGGAGATCTTCAGCTTCTTCGGCCATCCTGAGGGCTGGGGTACCGGTGTCGCGAGCGCCGTGATGGCCGCCACGCTTCGGCGGCTGCGGGAAGACGGGTTCGGGCACGTCCACCTGTGGACGCTGCGGGATACGGCGCAGTCGCGGCGCTTCTACACCAAGAGCGGCTTCACCGAGTCCGGCGCGGTCCGGGAGCATGACTTCGGGCGGGGCCACCTGCTCGGCCAGGTCGAGTACGAGCGCGCCTTGACCGGCTGACGCTTTCCGATCATGGCGGGGGCGGTCTCCGAGTACCCTGGCGATCTGATCATCGGGGTGAGGCGGGGCGAACGTGACGAAGCGGCAACCGGACACGCCTGCTCCCGCTCGGGAACCGAAGCGGGCTGCTCGCGGACCCGGCACGTCACGGCGAGCCAGGATGAGCCCGTGGCGGTGGGCAGGCATCGCGGTCTCGTCGGTCGCCGTGGCGGCGTCGCTGACCGGCTACACCTACTACAGAAACCTTGACGCCGGCATCGTTCGCGAGAACGTCGAACCAGGACTGGGCGCCGATCGCCCGCCGGAGACGGGCGCGCTCAACGTGCTGCTCGTGGGGTCGGATTCCCGTGAGGGCGAGAACAAGCGGTACGGGGCGACATCCCAGGGCTTGGGCGAGCGCACGGACACCATCATGATGCTTCACATCTCGCCCAACCGAGATCAGGCGGTCATGATCGCCTTCCCGCGGGATTCCATGGTGCTCGTCCCCGAGTGCGTGAAGCCCGGCGGGGGCACCATCCCGGGCGGGACACGCCAGATCAACGCGGCCTTCAACGACGGCGGCATCGCCTGCACGATCAGAACCATCGAGTCGCTCACGAACATCCACGTCAACCACTTCGTCAAGGTCGACTTCACCGGTTTCAAGAGCGTCGTCGACGCTCTCGGCGGCATCGAGATCTGCCTGCCGAAGGCGGTGAGCGACCCGCAGGCGAAACTCGTCCTGAGCGCGGGCAAGCACGTGGTCAACGGCGAGCAGGCGCTCGGCTACGTCCGGACGCGCTACAAGCTGGGCGACGGCAGCGACCTGAGCAGGATCCAGCGCCAGCAGGTCTTCCTCAGCAAGGTGCTGGCCAAGGTCACCGACGGCGACCTGCTCGGCAGTCCCGACAAGCTGGATGACTTCCTCGGGGCCGCGACCTCGGCGGTGACCGTTGACAGCGCGCTCACGCTGCACCGGATGCTGGACATCGCCAACAGCGTCAAGGGCCTGACCGCCAAGGAGCTCAAGGGCATCACGGTTCCCGTCCAGCCCTATCCCGCCGACACGAACCGCGTCCAGTTCAGGCAACCCGACGCGCAGAACTTCTTCGACTCCGTACGGCGCGACGTCGAGGTCACCTCCACGACCTCGTCGAGTCCCTCCGCCGCCCCGAAGATCAAGAACGAGCAGGTGCGCGTCCAGGTGCTCAACGGCACGGCGACGAAGGGAATGGCCAAGCAGGTCGCCGACGAGCTGGCCGCGCAGGGCTTCGTGGTGACGCAGCTCGGCAACGTCGCCGAAGCGGCGCGAACGACGATCCGCTACCGCGGGAAGGACGCGGAAGGCCCCGCGTACGCCGAGGCCGTCGCGTCGAGGCTGTCGAAGGACAAGCGCACGCCGACGGCCGGCAAGGTGAAGCCGCTCACCAGTGAGGCGTACGCGGGAACAGCGGCCGCCACCCCGGCCGCCACCCCGGCCGCCGGGCCTGCCGCCGGGCCTGCCGCCGGGCCGGTCGTCCAGTTGGTCATCGGCGCCGACTGGCCCGGCGTGCGGGTGCTTTCCGCGATTCCCGGCTCGTTGAAGGACAAGGTCATCGACACGACGACCAACCCCTGTCTCTGAGGCGGGCCGACGAGCTCGTTGTCGCGCGTCACCGCGAGGCCGGCCCTTCAGGCCGCTTACGACGCGGTGGCAAGGGCCGGGACCGGGCGGTCCCAGTCCACGTGGTGGCGCTGCTCGACGCCGAGCGTGCGCTCCGGCGTGAGGAAGGTGCGCATCGCCACCGGCATCATCAGCCGCATCATCGTGATGGCGAACGGCCCGAGCGCCTTGCTGTTGTTGGTCCTGGACGCCCTGGTCGCCACCTTCTCCACCCTGCCGCGGCGCAGCCGTACATAGGCGGAGAAGGCACCGGGCGCGTCGGGCAGGTCGCGCAGGCAGCGGGCGAGCTGCACCGCGCTCTCGGCCGCCAGTGACGCGCCCTGGCCCGAGCTGGGCGACGGCGCGTGGACGGAGTCGCCGACCAGCACCATCCTGTCGCTGTGCCAGCGCGGGACGCTCGGCATGATCGCGACCGAGCCGAGCGTGACCAGCTTCTCCTCTCCGGTGTGCCGCAGCAGGTCCGGTCCCGGCGCGTCGTGGGCGTAGATCTCGCGCAGCCTGCGCAGCCACTCGCCCGCGGGCACCTCCCGCGCCTGGGCCGTGGTCATCGGCGTCTCGTGGGGGAGGTTGGCGAACCAGGCGGTCCGGCCGTCGGGCTGCACCCAGTAGCCGAGGAAGCCGTGCCTGCCGAAGACGAAGTAGGTGGTGTCGGTTCGGGCGGGCACCGCGAGGTCGGCCAGGCCGCCGAAGTTGAGGAGGGGGACGTGGCGCGGCGCCGGCGCCGCCGGATCGATGAGTGTGCGGACGACTGAGTTGATGCCGTCGGCGCCGACGAGGATGTCGGCGCTCGCGCCGCCTCCGTCGGCGAACCTGGCGGTGACGCCGGTGGAGCTCTCGTCTGCGCCTACCAGGCGCCTGCCGTACTCGATGGGGACGCCGGAGGCGATGGCGTGCTCGTGCACGGCGCGGTACAGGTCCGAGCGCCACATCGCCTGGCTGGGCTGGAGGTCCCGCAGGCCGGGGAACTCGCCGATGCGCCTGCCCGCGCCATCGGTGATCACTGTGTACGCCACGGGCTGCCCCGCGGCCTTGACGGGGACGTCGGCGCCGACGATCCGCAGCGCGTCGAGCCCGTTCGGGGCGATGGTGAGCGTGCCGCCGATGCCGTCCGCGCTGCCCGCGTAGGCCTCGTAGACGGTCGCCTCGATGCCCGCGCGGCGTAACGCCATCGCGGTCACGGGGCCGGCGATGCCGCCGCCGATCACCAGTGCCGTTCTAACCGCTGTCATGCTGACTCCCGAAGACCGTGTGCCATGTCTTGATGTAGTCGGGTTGCCGAAGCGACTCGATGAGCCGGGTGACGAAGCGGAGCTCGGCCTCCAGGACCGCGAGCCGGTACTCCTCCTCGACGAGGAAGACCCACACGACGCCGCCGTCGGTGGCGGCGCGCACGCCCTCGCGGATCTCGCGGGTCTGCGCGTCGAGCGCGGCCGTGCGTCGTCGCAGCAGGTCGACCGCCTCGGTGGGGTTCAGGACGCTGAGCAGGGAGAGCGCGACCCCGAAGTTCGGGTACTCCTCCGCGGGCATGGCGACCAGCTCGCGCAGCCAGTCGTAGAGCTCGCGCCTGCCCTCGTCGGTGAGCGCGTAGAGCGTGCGCTCCGGCCGCTCGGTGTCGCGCACGGTCTCCCGCTCGACGATGAAGCCCGCCTTCGCCAGCTGCTTGACCACCATGTACAACGAGCCTCTGTTGTACTTGAAGCTGCGGTCCTTCTCGGTCTCCTGCAGCCGCCGCCCGAGCTCGTACGGATGCATCGGCTCCATCAACAGGAACGCCAGCACCGCCAGAGCCAACGGGTTGGACACCTTGCGATGGTTCTCCACCGCACCTCCTTAGTTGATATCAACTATCCAATCTCGACTAGTTGATGTCAACCCATTGGTGACCCCGTAATCGTTAGGAAAGTTACGTTGACATTCGTGCTGATTCTGTGGAGATTTGCGGGATATCGGGGGAATCTGAGGGTCGGTCAAGGAGGAACTCACCATGACCCAACGACTGCCGATCACCCGCCGGAACCTGCTGCTCGGTGCAGCGGCCTTCGGAGTCCCCGCGATCCTCGCGGGATGTGGCAATCCCAACGATCAAGGCACGCCTGGCGCGAGCGGCTCGGCGGCGCGCGGCACGATCACCATCGGATCGAACGCCTCCGACGAGATCCCCAAGAAGTCGCTGGAAACCGTGGTCAAGGCCTTCACGCAGGCCGACGTCAGGATCAACACGGTCGACCACAACACCTTCCAGGAGAACATCAACCGCTACCTCAAGGGCACGCCTGACGACGTGTTCACCTGGTTCGCCGGTTACCGCATGCAGTTCTTCGCCGAGCAGGGGCTGGCCACCGACATCTCCGACGTGTGGCGGGAGATCGGCTCGGACTACACCCCCGCGTTCAAGGCGGCCTCGACCGGCTCGGACGGCAAGCAGTACTTCGTCCCGTTCACCTACTACCCATGGGCGGTCTTCTATCGCAAGAGCCTGTGGGAGGAGAAGGGATACCAGCCGCCCAAGACGCTGGACGAGTTCACCGCGCTGGCCAAGAAGATGAAGGCCGACGGGCTCATCCCGATCGCGTTCGCCGACAAGGACGGCTGGCCGGCGATGGGCACCTTCGACATCCTCAACATGCGGACGAACGGCTATGACTTCCATATCTCCCTCATGGCGGGCAAGGAGGCGTGGACCGACCCGAAGGTCAAACAGGTCTTCGACACCTGGCGCGGCCTGATGGAGTTCCACCAGCCCGCGGCGCTGGGCCGTACCTGGCAGGAGGCGGGGCAGTCGCTCGCCCAGAAGAAGACCGGCATGTACCTGCTGGGCATGTTCGTCGCGCAGCAGTTCCCCGAGGCCGAACGGGACGACATCGACTTCTTCACCTTCCCCGAGATCAACCCGCAGTTCGGCACCGACTCCATCGACGCGCCGATCGACGGCTACATGATCTCGGCCAAGGCCAAGAACGTGGACGGCGCCAAGGCGCTGCTCAAGCACCTCGCGCAGGCCTCCTCGCAGAACGCGGCCACCAAGCTCGACCCCGGCACGCTGGCCTCCAGCTCCAAGGCCGACACCAGCGGCTACAGCGCGCTGCAGAAGCGCGGGGCCGAGCTGGTCTCGCAGGCCACGCACATCGCCCAGTTCCTCGACCGCGACACCAGGCCCGACTTCGCCTCCACCGTGATGATCCCCGCGCTGCAGCGGTTCGTCGGCAAGCCCGACGACATCGACGCGCTGCTCAAGGACATCGAAGCGCAGAAGGCCAACATCTTCCGTTGATCACCCGCCGCTACTCTCGCAGGGACGTCGCTGTCCTGAGCCTCGGGCTCGGGACGGCCATCCTGGTCAACGTGGCTCTCATCTGGGGACCCACGCTGGCCTCGGTCGCGCTGTCGGGCACCGACTGGAACGGCATCTCGGAGCTGCGCTGGATCGGGACGCGCAACTACGGAGACCTGGCGAGCGAGTATCCCCCGTTCTGGTCGGCCGTCCGCAACAACGTGCTGTGGCTGGCCTTCCTCGGCCTGATCGCGACGCCGTTCGGGCTGTTCTGCGCGGTGCTGCTGGACCGGCGGCTACGGCTGTCGCGGGTCTACCAGAGCGCGCTCTACCTGCCCGTCGTGCTGTCGCTCGCCGTCGTGGGCTTCATCGCCCAGCTCGTCTACTCCTCCGACTACGGCGTGCTGAACGCGGTGACCGGGCTGACCACCGACTGGCTCGGCGACAGCGACATCAACATCTGGGTCATCATGATCGCCGCGGCCTGGCGGCACGTCGGCTACGTGATGATCATCTATCTGGCCGGGCTGAAGGCGGTAGACCCCGCGCTGAAGGAGGCCGCGGCGATCGACGGGGCCAACGAGGCGCAGTCGTTCTTCCGCGTGGTGTTCCCGACCCTGCGGCCGATCAACGTCATCGTGCTGGTGATCACGGTGATCGAGGCGTTGCGCGCCTTCGACATCGTCTACGCCATCAACAAGGGCAGGAACGGGCTCGAACTGCTGTCCGTGCTGGTCACCGAGAACATCGTCGGCGAGGCGAGCAGGATCGGCTTCGGCTCGGCCATCGCGGTGATCCTGCTGGTGATCTCGATGGGGTTCATCGTCACCTACCTGACGCAGCTGTTCAAGGAGGACCACAGGTGACGCTGACCGCCGCCCGCCCCACCGCCGTCGAACAGACCCACCGGCCGGCCAAGCGCCCCCTCCGCCCGTTGCGCGTGCTGCTGCACGCCTTCCTCGGGCTGGTGGCGCTGGGCTGGCTGCTGCCGCTGCTCCTGGCCGTCTACGCCTCGCTGCGGCCGTACGAGGAGACGGCGCGGCTGGGGTACTTCTCGCTGCCGCGCACCCTCACGCTCGACTACTACACCCAAGCGTGGGACCAGGCCGACCTGCCGAAGTACTACCTCAACACGTTCATCATCGTCGTGCCCGGCGTGATCCTCACCCTCCTGCTGGCCTCCTTCACCGCCTTCGCGATCGCGCGGCTGCGCGTGCCGGGGCGCAAGGTGCTGCTGGTGGTGTTCACCGCGGGCAACCTGCTGCCGCCGCAGGTGCTGATCACGCCGCTGTACACGCTGTACACGCTGATCCCGCTGCCGTGGTGGCTGTCGGACTCGCTGTCGCTGTACGACTCCTATCTCGGGCTGATCCTCATCCATGTGGCGTTCCAGTTCGGGTTCTGCGTGTTCGTGCTGGCCAACTTCATGCGGACCATCCCCGAGGAGATCTCGGAGGCGGCGCTCGTGGACGGGGCCGGCGTGTGGCGGCGGTACTGGCAGCTGACCCTGCCGCTGTGCCGTCCCGCGCTGGCGGCGCTGTCGACGCTGCAGTTCACGTGGATGTACAACGACTTCCTGTGGGCTCTTGTGCTGATGTCGTCGGGCGACAAGCTGCCGGTGACGTCGGCGCTGAACAACCTGCGCGGGCAGTTCTTCACCGACTACAACCTGCTGGCCGCGGGGTCGCTGCTGGTGGCGCTGCCGACGTTGATCGTGTTCCAGCTGCTCCACAAGCAGTTCGTCTCCGGTCTCACGCTGGGCTCCACGAAGGGCTGACCGGCGGTTCGAGGGCGCATAGCGCCGTCGTGCGTTGCATCTGGACGTCCACGAGGCACACGTCCGGGCGCAGCCTCCTGGCCAGGGCGACCGCCTCGGCGCCGTCCGAGGCCTCGGCGACCACGCTGATGTCGGGCTGGTCCTCGAGGATGATCCGCAGGCAGCCGCGGATCATCGCCTGGTCGTCGGCCAGCAGGACCCTGATGGTCATGGGTGCTTCCGCGCGGGCACGGGCAGGGTGGTGAGCACGGACCAGCCGGCCCCTGGGCGCGGGCCCGCGCGCAGCGTGCCGCCGAGCGCCTCGAGGCGCTCACGCATGCCGACCAGGCCGAAGCCGCCGCGGTGGTGGTACCGGGTCCTGACCGGCGGAGCGTCGTCGACGACCTCCACGGTGACAGCTTCCCGATCTTGGGCGACGCTGACCGTGACCGAGCGGGCATGCGGGGCGTGGCGGGAGACGTTGGTCAGCGACTCCTGGACGACCCGGTAGACGGTGCCCGCCACTTCTGGCGGCCAGGCCGATGCGTCCTCGGGGAGCCGCAGGCGCACGGCGGGGCCGTGATCGCCGAAGCGTTCGACCAGTTCGCTGAGCCGTTCGGGGCCGGGCGTCGCGGGGGCCGCGTCGTTCTCGTCGCGCAGCAGGGCGACGACGCGGCGCGTCGCCGCCAGCGCGTCGGAGCCGGCGGCCTCGATGTCCGCGAGTGAGCCGTCCACCGTCTCAGGGTGCTTGCGGGCGACGAGGCGGCCGGCCTGAGCCTGGAGCACGATGCTGGTGATGTGGTGGGCGACGACGTCGTGCAGTTCCCTGGCCAGCGTCAGTCGCTCGTCGCGGCGTACCTTCTCGGCGATGGCCCTGCGGCGGGCGTCGAGCAGCCGCGGCCACAGCCCGATCGCGACGGCGGCGAGCCATCCCACGCCGTTCAGCGTCGCGACGGCCTGGTGTGAGGACGTGGAGGTCAGAGCGGCGAGCAGGCTGCCGGCCACCACCGCGAACCCTCCGGCGGCGACGGCGACGGCACCCGGGGCGGGGAGAGCCCTGATCGCGGAGCCGATGAGCACGGACAGGCCCAAGGCCATGGCGGGGCCAGGCTCGGCGGGCAGATGGGCGAGGCGGGCGATCAGGACGGCGGCCGCCGCGACGGCCAGTCCCGCGACGGCCGCCCTCGCCGGGTCGCTCCGGCGCACCAGGGCGCAGGCGCACACCACCGCCCCGGCCGCGCAGTCGAACCGCCAGTATTCGCCACCCCAGCTCTCCGCGATCCTGAACGCCCAGAAGGCGAGCGCCACGGCGAACACGGCGCCGAGCCCGACGTCGGCCGCGATCCCTGCCCGCCCGGCCAGAGTCTCCCGAACATTCACATCGTTCAGGCTAGAGATCTCCACGCGCACGCTGAACCGGCCGAAAGTACGGTCGCGGACGGCCGATCCCTGCTTTCAACCGATGCCGGCACCGGGCGGCCGCCCGCAGGATGAGGCCCCATGCCATATGAAGATCTCCCCTCCGGCGCTGAGGGCCGGGGCCCTGACCAGGTGTTGAGGCAGTCGCCATGCTCTGGTCCACTGCCATCCGCACCTCCCGCGGTGCCGGGTCACCGGCTCGGGCGTCCCCCCGCCCCCGGAGGCCACGCGACGACCTCCCCCGGCCGGCCGCGCATCTCGGCGCTCGACGTCCTGCGCGGGTTCGCGCTGTGCGGGATCCTGCTGGCCAACATCCAGCCGATCGCCAACATCGGCAGGGTCGTCGTGCAGCGTTCGGCGACGCCGGAGGAGGCGTGGATGGGGCTGCTCGTCGAGCAGCGCTTCTTCCCGATCTTCTCCCTGCTGTTCGGTGTCGGCTTCTCGCTGCTGCTGAACTCCGCCTCGGAGCGCGCCGCCCGCCCGCGGCTGCTCCTGCTGCGGCGGCTTCTGGTGCTGCTCGCGATCGGCCTCGCACACCGCGTGCTGCTGTGGCAGGGCGACATCCTGACCGTCTACGCCATCGTCGGCCTGCTGGTGCTGCTGCCCTCGACCTGGCTGCCGCGGTGGGCCGTGGCCGGCCTCGCCGCCGTGCTCATCCCGACGTCGTTGATCTTCACAGGCGGCTTTCTCGCGCTGGTCCCCGGGCTGTTCCTGCTGGGCTCGGCACTGACCCGGTACGGAGTGATCGACCGGATCGAGCGCTCCACCGGGGTGCCCGCCGTACTGGGCCTGGTCCTCGCCGCGGCGGCCGCGCCTCTCCTGTGGCTGCAGGAGAACGGCGACCCACTCGACTCGGCCTTCGTCCTCCCCTTCGCCGCGGCCGGGCTGCTGGTCGCGGGGGTGTACGTCTGCGCCCTGCTGATCCTGCTCAGGACGCCGCTCCGTACGGCGCTGCGGGCCGTCTTCGCACCGCTGGGCCAGATGGCGCTGACCAACTACCTGACCGCCACGATCCTCGTCCTGGCGGTCGGTCGCGTCCTCGGCAGCCCGCCGGAGAGCTGGTCCTTGACGACGGTGTGCCTGATCGCCGGCGCCATCCTCGCCATCCAGTGGCTGTGGTCCACCCTTTGGCTGCGCCGCTACCGCCAGGGCCCCCTCGAATGGCTCTGGCGCTGGGCCACCTGGGCCCACCGCCCACCCCTCCGCCGCACCCCCTGACCCGTTCAAAGCCGCACCTCCCCGACCGCCGCACATGACCTACGCCACACCAGAAGGCCGCTTGTTCGGCGGTGACATGAGCTGAGATCTCCTCACCGCGGTGACGCGGCCGTGCCGACGACGTCAGTGGCCGTGACCTGCCGCTCAGGTGTACGGCCACGCGGTCCGAAGGACGGCCGGACACCCGCGTCGACGCCTGGGGATCTCCTGCGAGAAGGCGGTCAGGCCGCTCGATCGGACGCCCGAACGCGCATGGCGCGACCACCTCGACGACAAAGGCCGCATTCTCTGACGTCACCCCCTCTTGCGATGACGTCACCTTGATGCCATGATGACGTCATGGATCTGACGCAGTACATCGAGAACCTGCGGCGCGAGTTCGGTGACGCGGCCGAGGCCGCGGGGCCCGAGGCCCGCGCCACGGCGGACCGGCTCACCGGTCTGCTGGACTCGGCGCTGCGGCTCACCCTCATCGAGGTGCTCTCCGAGGCCGCCGACGAGCTGACCAGAGAGATCGAGCCGGGCGTCGTCGATGTGCGCATCCGCGGCAGGCAGCCCGAGTTCGTGGTCACCATGCCGAGCCCTTGGCACGCGGGCCCGCCCGGCGCTCCACAGCCTCCCGGCGCCCCGTTTCCACCCGCCGCGCCTGTGCCGCCAGGAGCGCCGCTTCCGCCCGCACCCCCTGAGCCGCCCGTCCCGCCGGGCGACAACGATCAGGGCACGGCCAGGATGACGCTCCGGCTGCCCGAGGCGCTGAAGGCCCGCATCGAACGGGCCGCCGCCACCTCGGGCGTCTCGGTCAACGCCTGGCTGGTCAGGGCACTGTCCGGCGCCGTGTCCGAGCCCCAGCCGCAGGGCCCGCCGCCCACCATCGGCCGCCGTATCAGCGGCTGGGTGAGCTGACAGCTCTCTTCTCTCTTCTCTCTCTTCCTCTCTACACACCGATGGAGTTTCGTCATGCCCGTTTTTCCCACACCCGATCCCGTCTCCGTACGCGTCGACTTCCCCGCAGGCCACCTGCGGGTCACCGCGTCCGACCGCGATGACACCCACGTCGAGGTACGGCCCGGCGACCCCGGCAGCACGACCGACGTCGAGTACGCGCAGGACGTCCTCATCGAGCACACCGAAGGGCTGATCACCGTCAAGGCTCCCGACCGGCAGCGACTCCGCAGGACGCCCTCGCTCGACGTCACCATCGCCCTGCCCACCCGGTCCAACCTGCGGGTGATCACGGCGGCGGCCGACGTCATGGCCACAGGACAGTGGGGCGACGTGAAGGTCAACTGCGCCTCAGGTGACGTCGACGTGGCACACGCGAGCAGGATCGACGTCAAGGCCGCCTCGGGTGACGTCAGATGTGACGTCGTCGAGAACGACGCGGTCATCGACGCCACCTCCGGGTCCGTCCGGCTCGGCACTGTCCACGGCACCACCACCGTCGTCACCGCCTCCGGCGACACCGTCATCGGTCACGCGGGCGGCGACGTCAACAGTCGCACCGCGTCAGGGAGCCTGGACGTCGGCGGCATCGGGCACGGCAAGGTGACCGCGAAGACGGCCTCCGGTGACATCACGATCGCGATCCCCAAGGGGTCGGCGGCGTGGCTCGACGTCTCGTCGCTGTCCGGGCGGGTGAGGTCCGAGCTGCAGCAGTCAGGAGAGCCGGCCGAGGGCGTCAGCGCCGTCGAGGTACGCGCTCGCACGCTGAGCGGCGACATTTCCATCGTCAGAGCGGAGGGTTCCCGATGAACGACCAGATGTGCCACCTGTACGCCCAGTCCGTGCACCAGGACCGCGTCGCGGAGGCCGAGCGCCTGGCCGCGCTGCGCGCCCACCGGGCCTCCCACCGAGGCACCATCCGTCACACGATGGCGCTCGGCCTGCACCGCCTGGCCGACTCCATCGACCCATCCCGCCCATCGCGGATCCACCCCTCCCCTTCCCACTGACCCTCACGGGGCCAGACCCCACCGCACCCGCCCCGCTCCACCCCACCGATCCCAACCACCTCTCCAAACGCCCCACGCCGCCTCGCCGAGCCCCCCGGACCCACCCCCTCCACCGGACCAACCCGACCGAGCCCCTCGGACCCGTCACACTCGACCAATATCGAGCGACCAGGCCACGTGTCTCCTCCGGCAGCCGCCTTGCGACCCCACTCGGCACGTCCCACCGGATGGACCGCCTTCCAGCAGGCCGGCCGTTCCCTATCCAACGCGCCCATTCCCGTGCATCGAGCAGGATCCCTTCGATCTCGATGCCGCGCAGGCCCCGTCCGGTCCGCGATTCACCCGGGGCAGCCTCGAAGGTCCGGTGAGGTGGAGCGGTCACAGGAGGGTGCGGAAGCGGGAGGCGACGTGCTGCCAGTCCCATTCGCTCGACACCCACTCCCTGCCCCGCTCCCCCATCTTCCTGGCCCGTTCGGGATCGCCCAGCAGGTCGATCAGCGCCCCCGCCACCTCGTCCACCGACCTGCCGTCGACCACGAGCCCGGTCTCCCCGTGCCGCACCGCGTCGGGAGCCCCACCGGACGCGCCCGCGACGACGGGCAGTCCGGTCGCGGAGGCTTCGAGGAACACGATCCCCAGCCCCTCGACGTCGATCCCGCCCAGCCGTGTCCTGCACGGCATGGCGAAGACGTCGCCCACCGCGTAGTACGAGGGAAGCAGCGAAGGAGGCACGACCCCGGTGAACCGCACCGACTCCCCGAGGGGCGCGGCCATGCGGGCCAGCCGACGGCGGTCGGGCCCGCCGCCCACGATGAGCAGCACCGCGGAGGGGACGGCCCTCAGCACCAGTGGCCACGCCCTGATCAGTTGGTCCTGTCCTTTGCGTGGCACGAGCCTGGACACGCACACCGCGACGGGCCTGCTGTCGAGTCCGAGCGACCGCCGCAGGTCCGCTGCATCCACCGACGGGTGGAAGAGGGACGGGTCGACGCCTGGCGTGAGCCGTACGAGCTTGGCGGGAGGCACCACCCCTGCGAGCCTGGCGTGGGTGTAGGACCCCAGGTAGGTGACCACGTCGGCGTGGGCACCGATCCGCCGCATCAGCGGGCGGAAGAGCGGCGAGGACTCGTGCCCGTGGGTGAGCATGACGATCCTGCGCGCTCCGGCGGCGCGCAGGCTGGGGGCGAGGAGGCCGAGCGGGGCGGCGGCGCCGAAGACGACGGTGTCGGCGCGGTGGGCGGCCACGAGCCTGGCCGCCCTTCGAGCCACGGCCACCGTGGGAAGCATGAGTGAGGTGGGGTGCCTGACGACCGGGTACGGCTGCCGCCGGTCGAACTCCTCACAGCCGCGCCACCGTGAGGCGTAGACGAGGACGGAGGGGGTGCGGAGCGCGAGCCCGTGCACGAACGACTGGATGCCGCCCGGCCGGGGAGGGAAGTCGTTCGTGACGACGAGGACCCTGGTCATGGGCGAACCCTGGCCGCCGGGCCGAACCCGAGGACAAGGCGGGAAATCCCGCGTGCGGAACGAACCATGGTCACACGAAGAGCCCTGGTCACAGGGAGAACCGTGGTCACGGGACCGGGCCCGCTCACGGGGCGTTCATGAGCTCCCATGAGCGGGCCATGGCGATGCGCTGCGGTGCGGTCGGGTGCGAGGCATAAAGCACATATTCCACGACATCAGGCGACAAGTCCGAAATGTTGGTAATGGCAAGCCGCTTTTGCATGGAGATGAACGTCTCAGGGTCTCGGGTGAGGTCGAGCGCGTGCAGGTCGGCTCTGGCCTCGATCTGACGGCTGACGACGTTCTGGGCAGGCCCCGACAGCACGGTCGCCAGCGACAGGAAGCCCATGATGGCGCCTACCGTCAGCGGATCCGAGAGCGGCCGCCGCCACAGCGGAGCCAGGCAGAACAGCAGCACCACCCCGAAGGCGGCGCCGAGCCCGCCCACGAGCGTGCCGTTGAGCACGTCGTTGTACTTGGCGTGCCCCAGCTCGTGCGCGATGATCAGCTCCACCTCCTTCTCCGGCGCGGCGAGCAGCGTGTCGTAGACGACGATCCTGCGCGTGGCGCCGAACCCCGACACGTAGGCGTTCAGCGCGGTGGTCCTGCGGGAGGCGTCGGCGACGAGCACGTCCTCGACGGGTACGTCGGCGCGCTCGGCCAGGTCGAGCAGGTCGGTACGCAGTTGTCCCGCGGGCATCGAGGTGAAGTCGTTGAAGAGCGGCTCGAAGACGATGGGATAGATGAACGAGGCGCCCACCGTCAGCACGAACGCGCCGACGGCCGCGGGCACCCACCAGCTCTTGAAGCGCCTGGCCAGACCGACGATCACCAGCACGATGACGGACAGCAGCGCCACGCGCACGCCGATGCCCTTCAGTCTGTCGCCCGTCCAGCTCCCCCAGTTCTGGGTGGAGAGCCCGAAGGCGCGCAGCTCGGTCTCGTACCAGACGCCGAGCGGCCAGCGCAGCAGCTCGACGACGGCGGTCAGCACGACGACGCCGAGGATGACCCGCAGCCACCACGGCCCCCTGAGGCTGCCGAGCAGGCGCTCGCCGAGGGGCGTGGCCACGAGCAGCCCCGCGAACACGATGGTCAGCCCGAGCGACAGGTAGGCGGGCGCGCTGGTGGCCGCGTCGAAGGCGCGGGAACGGGCGATCTGGGCGGCGGTGAAGTCCCGTGCGGGATCGGGTGGTACGGAGGGACCGTCCCGCATGAGGTCCCATGGCGTGGTGAGCGCCACGACCGCGAGGATCGCCACTCCGAGCACCACCAGCGCGATGCCCGCCCGCCGGTCCAGCCACCTCATCGGTTTCCCCCCACGTCGGTCAGCTCGTTCCGGACATACTCCCGCCAGTGCGCGGCGAGCGTGCGGACCGACAGGCCCAGTGGCTCCAGCGCCTGGCCGAGATCCTTTCCGGCAGCCCGATAGTAGAGGTCGACGAGCGCCTGCCTGCCGTACCTGGTGGCGATCAGGCGGCAGGCCAGCCACGCCTCCTGGTAGACCTGTGCGAGCCGTGGCGAGCCCGGCGCGAAGTCGGCGTCGGCGGGCAGCGAGGAGGGGAGCCGGCCCGCGCGTGCCTCGGCCGTCAGCTCCGCCGCCGCGACCGGCGTGCCGAGCCCGGAGCGCAGGTAGCCGACGTAGTCGGCGAAGCCCTCCCGCAGCCACACCGGCCGGCCTTCGGCTCCGGCGGCCACGTGGGTGAGCTCGTGGGTGAGGACGACGTCGCGGCCGACAGGCGTCAGCCGCGCGAAGGCGCCGGGCAGGACGATCACGCGGCCCGCCGAGGCCAGCGCGGCGAGACCTTCCACGGGTCCCGTGCCCGCGAGCGCGGCCGCCTCCGCGGTGGTCGAGGGCATCAACACCAGCGGCCGTACGGCACGCCGCAGGACGGTGGAGACGGTGAGTGCCGCCGTGTCGGCCCTGGAGGCGAGGTCGCGGAGGAGGGCGGCCTCGGCGTGGTGGCCGACGACGAGCGAGCGCTTGCCGTACGCCACGGTGACGCCCGACTCCCACAGTCCTCTGGCCGCGGGCGGCAGCCACCGCCCCGCCGACCCCGCCACCGTGCAGATCACCGGGCAGGCCAGCGCGGCCGCCAGCAGCGTTCTGCGGGTCACCACGGCTGCGATGCTAGCCCGGACAGGCCAGAGCCCCGTCCGAGGGGGGATGGACGGGGCTCTGGACGTCCGGCTAGGCGCCGGGGCGAACCGCGCCGGCGAAGGAGGCCTTGCGCCAGCCGTTGAGCTTCTCGATCCGCACGGTCTTGCCTGTGCTCGGCGAGTGGATCATCCGGCCGTGGCCGACGAACATGCCCACGTGGCCCTTCCCGCGAAAGAACATCAGGTCACCTGGCTTGAGGTTGCTCCACGTGACCTTCTTCTTGATGCGTGCGTACTGGCTGTACGTCACGCGCGGGATCTTGATGCCGGCCTTGGCCCAGGCGTACTGGACCAGTCCTGAGCAGTCGAAGGCGCCCGGTCCCGTGCCGCCGAAGCGGTAGGGGTCGCCGAGCTGCCTTCTCGCCATGGTGACGGCCTTGGTGGCCTTCACCCTCTGCCGAGCGGTTCTGGTCTGCCGCTTCGCCTTGGACGTCGACGCCGCGGCCGTCTTCACGGCGCTCACCGTTCTCACGGCGGTCACCGCCTTCACGGTCACGGTCGCCTGTGCCGTGGGTGCGTGGAGGACGACTCCTCCCATCGCCGCCACGACGCCGCTCAGGGCAAGGCAGGACAGACGGGTTTTCTTCAAGGGGGTAGACAGAACGTCTCCTTGGGACTTCCACGAATGCCTACCGGGTTAGCTGACGGGTTCGGGCGTGGAAGTCGCCCTTCCGGCCTTCAGGCCGGATTCACCCCAGGAACGTGGTTCCCCGGCTCCGTGCTCCATGCCGCACGGACTCGGCAGGTCGACCGCGCACGCCTGTCTGGGGGCTCGGCGCGGCGACCAGCGGATCTTTATGCGTGCACACCGGCCACATCGGGGCCGGTGGACGTTGCCTGCGCCATGGCTTGGTCGCCGCGAAGCGAGAAGGTACCCGGATGCCCAACGGCAGGCAAAGCCGGAGTAAAGATGTCAAGATCACTAACCCATACTTGTCAGAACAGGATCCGCTGCTCCACGAAGTGTTTCGTTATTCGAATGTGACCCTACTCACACTTGCATAAATGCCGACTTGTCAGGTCCCATCTGTCACTTCAGTCACACCCGTAACATCAGCGAAAAGAGGGCCTTCGCATGCTTGATGGGTGGGCGTTGCGCGTCCTGCTGGAGGTCGGACGGCGCGGCTCGTTCTCGGGAGCGGCCGAGGCCCTGTCAATGACCCAGCCCGCCGTCTCGAGGCAGATCGCCACGCTCGAACGCCGCGTCGGCGTCACGCTCTTCCACCGCCGTCCCAGAGGCGTCCAGCCGACCGAGGCGGGCCTGGCGGCCCTCGAGCAGGCCGAGGCCGTGCTCAACGGGATGAGCCTGTTCGAGACCAGGTTGCGGGCCTTCACCACGGCGGAGGCAGGCAGCGTCAGGGTCGCCGCCTTCCCCAGCGCGGCCACCTGGTTCGTGCCCGAGAGCTTCCGCCGCTTCGCCGCGGCGCGCCCAGCCGTCGAGCTCTCCCTCACCGTCGGCGGCGAGGGCCTGCTGGAGGGCACGATCGACGTCGCCCTGCGCACCTCGTGGGATCGCGCGCCCGAGCCGGGGCTCGAGGTGCTCGACCTGTTCGAGGACGAGCTGCTGGTCGCCCTGCCCGCCGGGCATCCGCTGGCGGCGGCCGAGCGCGTACGGCTGGCCGACCTGGCCGCCGAGCCATGGGTCGACGGCACCCACCCCGACTGCCTGGGCCCGATCGCGGAGCTGGCGGCCGCGATGGGCGGCGCGCCGAGGGTCAACCACCTGTGCGACGACTGGAACGGCCGTCAGGGCCTGGTGGCGGCAGGCGTCGGCGTGATGCTCTACCCGTCGATCGCGGGCAGGGCCGTACGCGCCGACATCAGGCTGGTGGAGCCGTCGCCGCGGCTGCCCGCCAGGCGGATCAGCGCGGTCTTCCTGCCTTCGCCGGGCCGCCCGCCCGCAGTGAGCGCCTACCTGGGGGTGCTGCGCGAGTTGAGCGAGAACTACGGGCGGATGGCGCCGACGAGCCGCCCGCCGTAGGAGGACATCGGGACGACCTTCACGACGTCACCCGTCTGGGGCGCGTGCACGATCTTGCCGCCGCCCGCGTAGATGCCCACGTGTCCGAGACCGGAGCTGAAGATGAGGTCGCCGGGCTGCAACGAGTCGAGGGAGACCCTGCGCTTGGCGCCCCACGCCCACTGCTCCCAGGTCGTGCGCGGCAGCGACACGCCGCCTGCCCGCCACGAGGCCTGCGTCAGGCCCGAGCAGTCCCAGCCGCCGGGTCCCGTCCCGCCGTACTGGTACGGCTTGCCGATCTGCGCGTAGGCGAAGCTGAGCACGGAGGCGGCGTTGCCTGAGGCGGAGCCGGTGTACTTGAGGCCGGTGCTGTTCGGGTTGCCCACCTTGTAGGCGCCGAGCTTGCGCAGCAGCTTCTCCTGCTCCTTGACCAGTTCGAGGATCTTGTCCTTCTCCGACTTGACGTCGTCGCGCAGCTTGTCCGCCTCGGTGAGCGCGCCCTGGGCCTGCTCCTTGTCGGCCTTGAGCTGGCGGTTCTCCTCGTCGAAGGCGGCGAGGGTCTGCGCCCGCTCGGCCGTCATCTGGTCCATGAGCGCCATGCCACCGAGGGTCGCCGTGGGGTCGGCGTCGCTCAGCATCGAGGTCCACGAGATTATGTCGGCGCCCTGGTAGGCGTTGACCGCCATGCCGACGACCTCGGCCCGCAGGCCCGCCACCTTGGCCAGCTTGCTCTTGTATCTGTTGTTGAGGCCGGTGAAGCTCTTCTTGGCCTTCTTGTACTTCTCCGTGGCCGTGTTGTACCTGTCGACGACCTTGTCGGCCTTGTCGTTGAGCTTCTCGAGCTTGGCCTTCGCCTGCGCGATCGTTGGTTTGGGATCGGCGACCGCGCCGTCCAGAGGCAGAAGAAGAGCCCCTATCGCGAGACCCGCAGCCACCGGTATCCGGCCAAACCTCACAGCGACACGCCTCCCAGTGATCACGCCTGGGGCGAAATAGTACAGAAGCGTTGCCTACGAGCTCAAAATGTCGCCCAATTCGTGACCTAGGCTCGGCCAAGTCGGCGCAGGAGCAGCGCCGACTGCACGGGCCGCGCGCCCATCCTGCGTACCGACTCGGCCACCTCGCGGTCGGAGGAGACCACCGCGATCGCCCTGCCCTGCGGCTCGGCCCTGACGAGCTGGCGGATCAGGTCGTCGGCGATCTCGCCGGGCGCGCTGAACATCACCCGCACGCCGCGCGGCGCCACGACCTGCACGGGCGCGTTGAGCTCCGCGCCGTCGAAGACCACGGTCACCTCGACCCTGGTCTGGGCGACCAGGCCGCCGAGGCCGGTCATCAGCCGGTTGCGCTGGTCGGCGAGGGTGAGCGTGCCGTACCCGGTCTTGGTCACGTTGTAGCCGTCGATGATCAGGTGGACCTGCGGCAGCGCCAGCAGCTGGTCGAGCAGCTGCGGGTCGTCGTCGGCCAGCGCTCTGGCGGGCACTCCCCGCACGGTGGGCGCGCCGGGGGCGACGGCGGCGACCGAGTCGGCGGGCCTGCTGATCGTGGTGGGCAGCGCCAGCTCCCTGCGCAGCCCGGCCGAGGCGTCCTGGAGCGCGTCGAGCAGCACCCTGATCCTGGCGTCCTCGATGCTGCGGCCCTCGCGAGCGGCCCTGCGCGAGGCTTCGAGCTGCCGCTCGACGTCGGCCAGGCGCTCCTTCATCCGCCGCAGCTCCGACTCCCCCGCGCTGCCGGCCGTGGACGCGGCCAGCTTGGCCTCCTCCGCGACCTGGACCATGTCGGCGGCGTGCCGGTCGGCGGCCTTGAGCCGCTCCCTGGCGTCGTGGAGCTTTCGGCGCAGGTCGGAGTTCTCGGCCCTGGCGGCCTTGAGCTGCTCGCGCAGCCTCTCGCTCTCTTCCTTGGCCGCGGTCTTCTGGGCGGCCAGTTGCTCGCGCAGCCGCGTGACCGTCGCCTCCTGGGCCGAGCCTTCGGCCGCCACGGCCGACTGCTCCAGGTCGGCGCGGGCCATCTCCACCATTTCCGCCCACCCGGGCGGCCTGGTCAGATAGGCTGCGGCCGCTACAAGCACGGGGTCAGCGGCGGGCGGCACGTTGCCCTCGGCCAGCGAGGCGACCAGCTCGGGCCAGCCCTTCTCGATCGACTCGGCGACGGCCTCGCGGAACTTCTTGTCGTTCTCCAGCTGGGCGGCGATGGGGGCGCTGCCGAGTTTGGCGCGTTTGCGCGGGTCGAACTTCGCGATACCGCGGAGCGGTGTCGGTACGGCGGTGGCGGGCATCGTGCCGAGCAGCTGCGCCGCCAGATCCACCACATTGAGCCGCACCTGCTCAGGAAGTGGACGAGACAGGCCTTCACCGGCTGAGCTCATCCCACTGCCTCTCAACTGACCCTTCGCGATTGTCCTACTCACCAAGAGTAAGGCTGTCACGCACATGTCCGTGTCGTGACTCACATATGGACAAGCGCTTGGTTGGAGATGTACGACAGGTGCGTGACCGAGCAGATGCGCACCTCCACCAGGGACCTGGATGACCTGCGCGAGCGGCTGAGCGCCTGGCTGGGGGACGACGTGTCGCAGCTGTCGCGCCCCTCCGCCAACGGGATGTCCAGCGAGACCCTCTTCTTCACCGCGGGAACGACCAGGTGCGTGGCCCGCCTCGCGCCGGCTCGGGAGGCGGTGCCCGTCTTCCCCACCTACGACCTCGGCACCCAGTTCGAGGTGATGCGGCTGGCCAGGGAGAGGGCGGGAGTGCTCGCGCCGAGGACGCTGCGGTTCGAGCCGTCGGCAGAGCCGCTCGGCACACCCTTCTTCGTGATGGAGCGGGAGGAGGGCGAGGTACCGCCCGACGTCCCGCCGTACACCTTCGAGGGCTGGCTGCGGGAGGCCGAGCCCCCCGACCGGCGGCGGCTGCAGGACGCCACAGTCGCGGTCGCCGCCAGGCTGCACGGCGCGGAGTTCAGCGACGCCGAGCTCGCGCCCCTCGGCCGGCGCGGGCTGCGGGCCCACGTCGACGCGCAGCGCGCCTACTACGAGTGGATGCGCGGCCCGAGCCGCATCCCGCTGCTGGAGCGGGCCTTCGACTGGCTGGAGGAGCACTGGCCGGACGAGCCCGGCCCTGACGTGCTGACCTGGGGCGACGCCAGGATCGGGAATGTGATGTACCGCGACTTCACCCCCGTGGCGGTCCTCGACTGGGAGATGGCGGCGGTGGGCCCCCGCGAGCTCGACCTGGCCTGGATGATCTTCCTGCACCGGTTCTTCCAGGACCTCGCCGAGGTCTTCGAACTGCCGGGACTGCCCGACTTCATGCGCCGCGCCGACGTCTGCGCCACCTACCGCGACCTGTCCGGCCACACGCCGGAGAACATGGACTTCCACGAGGTGTACGCCGCGCTCAGGCACGGGATCGTCATGGCCCGCGTCTGGCAGCGCCGCATCCACTTCGGCGAGCAGCCCATGCCCGACGATCCCGACGACCTCGTGCTGCACCGCGCCCTGCTGGAACGGATGCTGTCATGACTCCGAGTCGTGGACCAGCAGCGCGATCTGCACCCTGTTGTTGAGGCCCAGCTTGGTGAGGATGCGGGAGACGTGCGCCTTGACGGTCGCGACGCTCATGTAGAGCTCGCCGCCGATCTCGGCGTTCGACCTGCCCTGCCCGACCGCGACCGCCACCTCGCGCTCACGCTCGCTCAGCCGCGCCAGCAGGGAGCGCGCCCTGTCCCGACGGCTGCCCGCGCCGCCGTCTGCCACGTGGGAGATGAGCTGCCTGGTGACGGCCGGCGACAGGATCGGCTCCCCCGAGGCGACCTTACGGATCGCGGCGACCAGGTCGGCGGGCGGGATGTCCTTCAGCAGGAACCCGGCCGCGCCCGCCCTCAGCGCCCGCAGCACCTGCGCGTCGGCGTGGAAGGTGGTCAGCACCACCACCTCGGGCGATCCTGTCGTGGCGCGCAGCGCCTCGGTGGCCGACAGGCCGTCGACCCGCGGCATGCGGATGTCCATGAGCACCATGTCGGGGCGGTGCAGGGCGACCATCTTCGGCACCTGGTCCCCGTCGGCGGCCTCGCCCACCACCTCGATGTCGCCCGTGCCGCCGAGGATCATCGACAGCCCTGCCCTGACGAGCGCGTCGTCGTCGACGATCAGCACGCGAATCTTCATGTCGGCCACGGCAACCATGCTTCCAGAACGAAATCACCCTCGGGCGTACGGCGGTGCTCCAGCCGTCCGCCCGCCAGTTCGGCCCGCTCGGCCAGCCCTATCAGGCCCGTCCCCGTGCCGGGGATGGCGGACGGCCAGCCGATCTTGTTGCGCACCGCGATGGTCAGCCCCTCTTCCTTCCCGCCCGTCACGGCGACCAGGACAGGTGCGCCGGGCGCGTGCTTGCGCGCGTTGGTGAGCGCCTCCTGGACGATCCGGTAGGCGTTGCGGCCGAGGCTCTCCGGCGCCTGGTCGGCCTCCATCCGGAGCGTCACCTCCATGCCCGCCTCACGCGACTCCTCGGCCAGACTCGCCAGGTCGGCCAGCGTGGGCTGCGGCCGCTCGGGCTGGATCTCCCCCTGGTCGCCCGGCTGGCGCAGCACGCCGATGACCTCGCGCAGGTCCTGCAGCGCCTGGTGGGCGCTCTCCCTGATCGCCCCCGCCGCCTTGGCGATCTGCTCGGGCCGCGCGTCCGGCCTGAACTCCAGCGCGCCCGCGTGCAGGCTGAGGATCGAGATCCGGTGGGCGAGCACGTCGTGCATCTCGCGGGCGATGCGCTCGCGTTCGAGCCGCCTGGCCTCGCGCCCCGCCACCTTGGCCTGCTCCCTGAGCGAGTAGACCAACTGCCGCCTCGACCTGACCACGATCCCCCAGCCGAACACCAGCAGCACGAGCATGAAGCCCACCCCCGCCGACCACACGGGGCCGAGCTCTTCGTCGGGGCGCCACCACGACAGCGGGAGGAGCGTGACCAGGTTCAGCCCGAGGAGGATGCCGGAGATCTTGAAGGGGCGGTGCACGGCGACCGTGAACAGCGCCACCGCGGCCGCCCCGCCCACCATGACGAACGCGGTCGACACCAGCGTCGTCACGACCGACAGCGTGACCGGCCACCGGCGGCGCAGCCACACCGACGCGCACGTGAGCGCGCCGAGCACCTGCTCGCTGATCCGCAACGGCCTGGCCAGGCCGTCCAGGTCGGGCAGCGTCAGCACGGCCAGCCCGCAGGCGACCAGGAAGATGACGATGTCGACGATCCAGTCTCGGGTCGAACGGCGCACTGGCCGCCCCTCGTCGGGGTCGCCGAGCAGGACCGAAGGCAGCAGCCACCGGTACTCCAACTTCATGTCGCCCCACGTTAGGGCCTCCCTTCGGCACGCCGACAGCGACCAAAGTCGATGCCGGTCTCAACCTCCGGCCGACGCCCCGGCCCCCGTCCGAGCCGGAGGCTTGACGGCATGAAGGCAATCCTCGAAGTGGTCGGAGCCCTGTTCCTCATCCAGGGCATCGGCGGTGTGGTCAACACCGTCCTCGGCTGGTGGGGCTGGGCGCACAACTTCCTGATCATCAACCGCCTGCCGTTCCTCGACGGCTACGAGGTCTTCGCCGGCATCGGGCTCGGCGTCCTCGGTTTCGCGCTGCTCGCCGCGGCGGGCTCCATGAAGAAGCAGGCGAGCTGAACCATGGCCGAGCTCACCCTTCGCCCTCCTCGCAACCTCGCCGACCCTCGGGCCGCCTCCTGGTGGACCGTCCAGGCGTTCATGCTGGCGCTGCCGCTCGTTGTGGCCGTCGCCGTGGCGTACTGGTTCTTCACGCCGCACTCGGTCGCGCTCGGCGCGGCGGCCGTGGCCGTCTCGCTGGCCTGCGTGCTGCTGGCCGCGTTCGCGCCGCGCGCCTACTACCGGGTCCAGCGGTGGGAGATCACCGACGAGGCCGTCTACGTCCGCTCCGGCTGGGTCACCCACACGTGGAGGGTGGCGCCGATGTCGCGCATCCAGACCGTCGACACCGCCCGCGGCCCCGTGCAACGGCTGTTCGGACTGGCCGACGTCACGGTGACGACCGCGTCCGCCGCGGGCGCGATCAAGATCGAGGGGCTGGACCACGAGCTCGCCGCGGAGCTGGCCGCCAGGCTCACCGCGATCACGCAGGCCACGCGGGGAGACGCCACGTGACCGCCCAACGAGAGATCGAGACCGGGCTCGCGTGGAGCACGCTCCACCGGAGGATCCCGCTCGCCACCGCGGCGATGTCGCTGACGGTCGCCGCGCCCGCGGCGTTCGGCGTGACGCGGTTCCTGCTCGAGCAGGACCTGTCCCGCGAGCTGGTCATCGCCTGCGCCGCGGGCGTCGTGGCCCTGGTGCTGGTCGCCGGTTACGTCTACGGGGTGGCCCGCCTGCGCACCACCCGCTTCAGGCTCACCCCCGACCGGCTCGAACTGCACACCGGGGTCCTGGTGCGCCAGCACCGCTCGATCCCCCGTGACCGCGTGCGCAGCGTCGACGTCAAAGCCGATGTCGTACGGCGTGCGCTGCGCCTGGCCGTCGTCAAGGTCGGCACCGGCGAGCACACCACGGGAGAGCACACCGAGCTCACCCTGAACGCGATAGCCGCGCACGAGGCCGAGACGCTGCGTCGCACCCTCCTGACGGGGGCGGGTGCGGCCGCGTCAGGCCATGCCGCCGACACGCTCGAAGCGCCTTCCGCGCCGGGCGCCGAGCACGAGGAGAGCGGGCAGGCCGTGGCCACGCTGCGGTGGAGCTGGATCCGGTACGCGCCGCTGTCGATCTGGGTGTTCGTCGGTGGCGCGATCGCGTTCGGCGCGATCAAGAAGGTGCTCGACGTGGTCGGCGTCGACCTGTTCAGCACCTCGGCTGCCAAGGCGGTGTGGGAGTGGCTGGTCGGCAACCCGTGGGTCGCGGTGCCGAGCGTGATGGCCGTCAGCCTGCTGGTGGGGCTGGTCGGCGCGGTGGGCCTGTTCGCCGAGTCGTGGGGGAACTATCGCCTGGAGCAGGAGCCCAGGACGCTGCGGGTGCGCAGGGGGCTGCTCACCACCCGCTCGCTCACCATGGAGACGCGCAGGCTGCGCGGGGTGACGGTGGCCGAGCCGCTGCTGCTGAGGCTGGGCGGGGGCGCCAAGGTCAGGGTGGTGGCGGTCGGGCTGCGGAAGGCGGAGGGGCGGGAGAGCGAGGAGGTCTCCGCGCTGACCCCGCCGGTCCCGCGCGACGAGGCCTTCCGCGTCGCCTCCCACGTCCTGCACGCCGCGCCCGCGCCGGCTCGCAACACCCACGCCCCGCACGCCGCGCCTGCGCCGAGGCAGGGCGCCCACGCCCTGCCCGGGACCTCCGGCACGCTCGCCGCCTCGGCGGCGCGTGAGGCCGCGCTGTGGGGAGATCTGGAGCCGCACCCGAGGGCGGCCAGGGGGCGGCGGACGCGTCGGGCGCTCGTCACCGTCGCGCTGCTCGCCGCCGCCATGGGCGTCACCGAGTGGCTGACCGGCTGGATCCCGCCGGCCGCGTGGGCGCTGCCCGTCCTCGTCCTCCCCTTCGCCCTGGCCCTCGCCGCCGACGCCTACAGGGGGCTCGGGCACCGGCTCACCGGCGGTCACCTGCTCGCCAGGGCCGGCTCGGCCGGGCGCACCACGGTCGCGCTGGACACCGGCGGCATCGTCGGCTGGCGGATCAGGCAGTCCTTCTTCCAGCGCCGTCTCGGCCTCGTCACCGTGGCCGCCACGACCGCGGCGGGCGACGGCCACTACGACGTGATCGACGTGGGCACCACCGAGGGGCTCGACCTGGCGGCCCGCGCCGTACCAGGGCTGCTGGGGCCGTTCCTCGTCAGGGGCGTCGGCGGGGAGCGGCGGCGTTGACGCTTCCGCAGGAGCGGGCCCGCCGCCCCTCGGCGGCGGGCTCGTCAGTCCTTCTTCAGCCCGACTGGGCGAGAGAGGCGAGGATCTCCTTCGCGACCGTCATGGCGCCGGCCCTTGCCTCCTTCTCGCCCAGCACCTTGACCTTGGGCGAGTTGGTGGGCTCGTCGGCGCCGAGGTCCGACCCCGCGAATGAGGCGTGGACGAGCGTGGGGCCGAGTCTGACCACGACGTCGGCGCTGCCGTTGAACACGGTGTTCTTCTTGTCGACCCAGTACTGGATGTAGGCGTCGTCGCCGAGGCCCTTCAGCTTCTCGATCTTGCCCCAGGTGACGCCGCCGAACGCGCTGCTCTCCGTGGCCCTGGCGCTGCCGATCTTGCTGGAGAAGCGGCTCAGCGCGGCGGTCGGGTCGCCCGCGCCCGCGCGGTTGCTGAACACCTGGATCGTCAGGAGCGCGCTGCGGATCCTGCGCCTGCCCTCGCCTCCGGGCGCGTTCAGGCTGAGCCAGCGGCACTCGGTCTCCTTCATACCCGCGACGTCGTTGGCCCTGGCACGCTCGGTGGCCCCCGGCACGAGCTTCGTCATCGCGGGCGACATCCGCTTGCAGGCAGGAGGCAGCTGGGCCACCACCGTGGGTGTGGAAGTCGGCGTCGGCGTCGGCGTGCGGGTCGCGGACGGCGGCGCGCTCGGCTCGGCCTTGGCGAGCCGGCCCGGGTGGGCCCGCTTCCACTCCGCCGCCGACTTGGCCAGGTCCGTCAGCAGCAGGCCGACCTCGCGCAGCGCGTTCTCCTCGCTGACGGACTGCGTGCTCTCGCTCGAGAGGATCTTGGCGTCCTTGCGCTGCTGGCTCGCCTCGTAGTGGACCTCGATGATCAGGTCGTCGACGCGGGCGCGGCCCTCGCCGAAGGAGTACCAGAGCAGCTTGTCGCGCCGCCACGTGTACTGGCCGAAGGCGCCGTCGCCCACCCCCGCGTACTCCTTGACGGGCGAGTAGTAGTCCTTCTCCCCCGGGTCGTCGTCGGCCTGCTTCTTGTTGTTCGCCTTGTAGGTGAAGAAGCCCCGCTCCGACTCGTGCGACTGCTGCGCCTGCGCCCTGCCGGTCTTCGGCCCGTTGGGCTTGTGCTGGGCGATGCTGACCTTGATCTCGCGGCTGCGCCAGAACTCGCCGTAGGAGATGCGGCGGTTGGTCCAGTCGCAGGAGGAGTAGACGGCGAAGTCGGCGTCCCTCGACCGCTTGTCCACGGTCGCCGCGGGCACCAGCCGCTCGGTCTGCGCGGCGGGCAGCATGGTGCAGACGTCCAGCACCGGCGCGGCGGAGGGCGGCGTGGCGGACCCGCTCGCGGCG
Source organism: Nonomuraea sp. NPDC049152 (assembly GCF_040648355.1). Classification (NCBI taxonomy): domain Bacteria; kingdom Bacillati; phylum Actinomycetota; class Actinomycetes; order Streptosporangiales; family Streptosporangiaceae; genus Nonomuraea; species Nonomuraea sp. NPDC049152. The sequence goes on from NZ_JBEZDO010000001.1 coordinate 398,829, forward strand.
GGCGAAGCCGAATCGCCGGGGGTGGCCTTCGAGGCGGCCCTGCCGTACAGGAGGAAGGCGCCGGCGCCACCGGCGATCAGGACGACCGCGGCCCCTGCCGCCACGGTGGGCAGCACCCATGAGCGACGCTTCGGCGGCGGGGGCGGCGGTGACGACGGCATGGTCGGCACCTGCTGGAACTGCCAGTCCGGCGCGCGATATGGGTTGGTGGGAGGGGGATCGTCCTGACTCCAAGACATGGGCATGGATGCTAGCCGCTGTGATGGCGATTGACTCGCAGGGGTCAACCTCGAAGTGAGGATGTGACCTGCCGCGCCGCCTCCACCGCCACCCGCTGCCCCACCGCGTCCGCCTTCTTCACTTCCCTGACGTTGTAGACGATCTCCGCGGTGAGGTTGCTGTCGCGCGACGCCACGCGGTACCACACCTGTCCCGAGTCGCCGTCGCCCATCTGGTAGATCTCGAAGGAGTCCTGGGCGAAGGCGGCCTCACCCACGCCCTGCACGTCCCTGATCTTGTAGGTGGTCTTCCTGAAGATCGAGTCGTCGGACGAGGCGGCGGCCGCCCGATCGTCGTCGAACACCAGCTTCGCGACCTGCGGCCCGTCGTGGCCGCCCTGCGGCCGGTGCACGGCCAGCCGCAGGCTGATCGAGCGCTCGGCGTGCGATCCCTTCCACACCTCCCACACGCATCCGCCCCTGATCGGGGTGTTCCTGCGCACCTCTGCGCCGCCCAGCAGAGCCTTGGCCTGGGCGTCGGTGAGCAGCGCGCAGGCGTCGGGCACGTCCGCGAACCTGCCCCGCTCCCCCTCACCCGGTACGGCGAAGGCGTAGGTCACCCCGCCCACGGCGGCCACCGCCGCGACCGCCAGCGCCGTGGGCAGCTTCCACCTGCGGCGCGGCCGGTAGGCGACGGGCGCGGTGTTCGTCGAGCCGGTGAGCCGCTCGCGCGCCTCCCGCGGATGCGGGCGCCGTTCGGGCTGCTTGGCCAGCAGGTCGAGGATCAGCCTGCCCAGGTCCCTGCCCGCCCGCTCCGGCGGCGGCGGATCGCGCAGCAGGACGGCGGCGGCCACCGCGGCCTGCGTCTCCCTGTGGAAGGGCGCGTGGCCCTCGACCGCGGTGTAGAGGCTCGCGCCCAGCGAGAACAGGTCGGAGGCGGGGCCGGCGGGCAGGCCGTTCAGGCGCTCGGGGGGCATGTAGCCCGGCGAGCCCCCGCCGCCGACGCCGCCCACGGGCGCGGCCACGCCGAAGTCGGTGAGCATGGCGGTGCCGTCGGCGTCGAGCAGGATGTTGGCGGGCTTGACGTCCTGGTGGAGGATGCCGTGCGCGTGCGCCACCTCCAGCGCCGACAGCACCTGGAGGCCGATGCGGGCCACGATGTGCGGCGGCAGCGGCCCGCTCTCCTTGATGATCCTGTCGAGGGAGCGTCCCGTCGCCAGGTCCATGACGATCCAGGGCAGCCCCTGGTCGAGCACCACGTCGTGGACCATGACGATCGACGGGTCACGCAGCCTGCCCGCCGACCTGGCCTCGTGGATGGCCTGCTCGACGAAGGCCTGCCGTCCCGCCGCGTCGAGCTGCTGGGGGATGCGGACCTGCTTGAGCGCGACGTCGCGGCCGAGCCGTTCGTCGCGGGCGCGCCACACGGTGCCCGCGCCACCCTCGCCGAGCCGTTCGGCCAGCCGGTAGCGACCGGCGAGCACGTACTCCACGTCGCTAGCCCCCGCTCCGCAGCGCCTGCTCGCTCTGCCGGGCGACGGTGAGCGCGGTCGCCTTGACCTGGTCGTCGGTGGGCCTGCTCGCCAGCGTGGTGAACTCCACCTGGACCACCAGATTGGCCACCCGGTACATGACGACGGCGGTGTGGACCCTGCCCTGGGCGCTCAGCTCGTAGGTGTAGCCCTCCTCGCCCACTCCCTGCAGCGGCTGCGCCTTGCTGACCTGGGCGGTGAACGGCCCCTTCGCGCCGATCTCCTTCCACGACCACTGCAGCTGCCGGTACTTGCCGATCCACGCCCGCTGGCTCTCCATCAGCCTGCGCGCGGACTCGGTGGTCATCGACCACGGCTGCGGGGTGTCGGAGTCGCGCTGCGCGACCACCGACACGCCCCTGCCGCTGACCGTCCAGTCGCAGGCCACGCCGAGCCTGTCGTCGCTCTCCGCGGCGCTCTGCACGCCCTTGGGCGGCTGGCCCGTGCCGAGCACCTCGCCGACCTGCGAGGGGGTGAGCAGCCCGCACATGTCGACGGGAAGCGTGAACGCGGTGGGCGTGGCCGTACCGCCCCTCCAGAACACCAGGGCCGCGGCGACCGCGCCCGCGACGACCACGGCGCCGACGGGGATGAGCCACAGCGACCGGCTGCGCCGCGGCTTGGCGATCCTGCCGGGGACCGTCAGGTCCTGGCCGGCCAGCGGCGGGGCGGACTGGCCCATGGCGACCTGGCGCAGCGCGTGGACCGTGCTCCACGGGTCGGGACGCGCGGCGGGATGCCTGGCCATCATCGCGCTCAGCACGGGCGCCAGCGGGCCCGAGCGGTGCGGAGGCCTCGGCGGCATGGTGAGCGTCGCCTGGATGCGCTCCATCGCCGTGCCCTCATAGGCGGAGACCCCCTCGGCCGCGGCGAACAGCGTCGCGCCCAGCGACCACAGGTCGGCCGGCGGCCCACCGGCCTCACCCTCCAGGCGCTCGGGCGCGATGAACCCGGGCGAGCCGATCATCAGGCCCGCCTGGGTCAGCGTCGCCTGGCCCTCCTGCCTGGCGATGCCGAAGTCGGTCAGCACGACGCGGCCGCTGTCGGTGAGGAAGACGTTGCCCGGCTTGACGTCGCGGTGCTGCAGGCCGCGCGAGTGGGCGGCGGTCAGCGCCTCCAGCACGTCCGCGCCGATCCTGGCGACCGTCGCGGGCGGCAGCGCGCCCTCCTGCGCGATGGCCTCGCCGAGCGTGCGGCCGCGCAGCAGCTCCATGATCAGCCACGGCCTGCCGTACTCGACGATGACGTCGTGGAGCGCCACCACGCCGGGGTGGCGCAGCTGCGCGGTGGCCTGCGCCTCCCGCACCGCCCTCGCGACGGCTTCGGCCCTGCCCTGCTCGTCGAGCCCTTCGGGCAGCGTGAGCTCCTTGACCGCCACCTCGCGGTCAAGCATCTCATCTCTGGCCAGCCAGACCTTGCCCATCCCGCCGCTGCCCAGCGGCCTGATCAGGGTGTAGCGGCCGGCGAGTCGTCCCCCGGACATACAGGGGAGAGTAACGAATAATCTCCCCTGATGAGGTCCGGCCTCCGCGTTGTGACCTCTCGGCTCAGGCTCCCGATCAGTCGGGCGATCACCGGGCCGCCCCGATAACTGTCGGTCGCCGACTCTATGGTCTTGGACGTGGACGCGGTTCAAGGCACTCTCGACGAGCTCGGCACGCCGCTGAGCGAGGTCACCTTCGTCGTTTTCGACCTGGAGACCACCGGCGGCTCGGCGCACGAGCACGCGATCACCGAGATCGGCGCGGTCAAGGTGCGCGCGGGCGAGGTGATCGGCGAGTTCGCCACCCTCGTCGACCCCGGTGGACCGATCCCGCCGTTCATCTCCGTGCTGACCGGCATCACCGACGCCATGGTCGTGGCCGCCCCGCGCGTCGAGTCGGTGCTGCCCAGCTTTCTCGAGTTCATCTCGGGCACCACGCTGGTCGCCCACAACGCCGCCTTCGACACCGGCTTCATCAAGGCCGCCTGCGCCGCTCAGGGCTACCCCCCGCCCGCCAACCCGGTCGTCGACACCGTCGACCTGGCGCGCAGGGTGCTGACCCGCGACGAGATCCCCAACGCCAAGCTCTCCACGCTCGCCAGGTTCTTCCACAGCCCCGTCGAGCCGTGCCACCGCGCCCTTCAGGACGCCAGGGCGACCGTCGACGTGCTCCACGGCCTGATCGCCCGCGCCGGCTCCTTCCAGGTGCACACGCTCGAAGAGCTCAAGTCGTTCGTCCGCGCCCCCACGCCCGAGCAGCAGCGCAAACGCCATCTCGCCGAGACGGTGCCCCACGCCCCCGGCGTCTACCTGTTCGAGGACTCCCGCGGCGAGGTCCTCTACATCGGCAAGTCCACCAACCTGCGCAACCGCGTCCGCTCCTACTTCACCGCCAGCGAGACCAGGCCCCGCATCCGCGAGATGATCGGCATCGCCGAGCAGGTCCGCCACATCGTCTGCGCCACCCCGCTGGAGGCCGAGGTCAGGGAGCTGCGCCTGATCGGCGGCACCAAACCCCGCTACAACCGCAGGTCCCGCTTCCCTGAGAAGGTCGTCTGGCTCAAGCTGACCGACGAGGCCTTCCCCCGCCTGTCGATCGTCCGCGAGCTCAAGGACGACGGCGCCGCCTACCTCGGCCCGTTCACCAGCGCCAAGTCCGCCGACGACGCCCGCACCGCGATCCACGAGGCCCTGCCGCTGCGCCAGTGCACCGAACGCCTCACCCTCAAGACCTGGCGCCCCGCCTGCGTGCTGCACGAGATGGGCAGGTGCGGCGCCCCCTGCGAGGGCAAGGAGACGCCCGCCGACTACGCCCTCCACGTCGACAGCGCCCGCAGGGCCATGGCCACCGACGTCTCCCTCGTCTTCACCGCCCTCGAGGCCCGCATGGAGCGCCTGTCGGTCGAGCAGCGCTACGAGGAGGCCTCCGTCGACCGCGACCGGCTCGCCACCTACGTCCGCACCGCCGCCCGCATGCAGCGCCTGATCTCGCTGACCCGCATCCCGCAGATGGTCGCCGCCAGCCCCGCCTTCGACGGCGGATGGGAGATCCACGTCATCCGGTACGGCAGGCTCACCGCCGCGGGACACATGCCGCGCGGCGCCCACCCCACCCCCTTCGTCGAGGCGCTCGTCGCCACCTCCGAAACCGTCGCCCCCGGCGCGGGCCCCATCCCCGCCGCCAGCGCCGAGGAGACCGAGTGCATCCTGCGATGGCTGGAATCACCGGGCGTGCGGCTGGTCGAGGTCGACGGCGAGTGGGCGCTGCCCGCCCACGGCGCCGCCCGGCACAAGGCCCGCATCGACCTGGCCTACCAGCGCCTCGACCACCGCAGCAGGCGCGAGGGACGGCCATTGCGGTGACCCGATACAGTTGGAGCATGGTCACGGCAATCGTTCACATCAACGCCGAGGTGGACCGAATCCCGGAGATCGCGCAGACGATCGCCGAGATCGACGGCGTCAGCGAGGTCTACTCGATCACCGGCGAATACGACCTGATGGCCATGGTGCGCGTCGCCGCCTACGAGCAGATCGCCGAGGTCATCCCCGGCCGGCTCAACAAGGTGCCGGGCGTGCTCAACACCTCGACGCACATCGCGTTCCGCACGTACTCCAAGCACGACCTCGACGCCGCCTTCTCCATCGGCCTCACCGAATCCGACTAACCCCCCACCCATCTCCGCCTGACGTCGAGCGTCCCCTGCCATCCAGCGTTCCCCGGCGGCCGTTCAGCGTTCTCCGGCCGGGCCGTCCATCAGCCTGTACGGCAAGCCAGGTCGAGGCCACCGCAGGCGCGTGGGACCCCGCGTTGCCCCCTAAAGCCCTCCCGGACGGACCCGTGGAGATGCGGAAACGCCCCGGCTCGGACGGATGGTGTCCGGGACGGGGCGTTTCGCGTGGTGAGCCTAGTGCGTCAGGCTGCGGTCCTCGCCGGCGGTGATCTCGGCGTGCTCGTCGCCGTGACCGTGGCCGTCGTCCAGCGGGATCTTCTCCCCGCCGTACGCCTTCGACATCCGCCCGCGCAGCTTGCCGAGCGGGCCGCGCATCCCCTTCGGCGGGATGCCCTCGCCGTCGGCGTCGACGTCGACCTGCTGGATGGCCTCCTTGCCCCGCATGTGCGCCTCGATGTCCTCCGCCGGCGGCGTGTGGATCTCGATGAACTCACCGTGCGGCAGCCGCTTGATCACACCCGACTCCACGCCGTGCCCGATGACGGCGGCGTCGGAACGCTGCAGCCCCAGGCAAATGCGGTAGGTGACGATGTAGGCGATCACCGGGCCGACGATCACGGCCACGCGGCCGATGTAGGTCGTCCAGTTCAGGCTGATGTGGAAGTTGGCCGACAGCTCGTCGTTGGCGCCCAGCAGCCACAGCACGCCGTAGAACGTGATGGCCGCCATGCCGATCGAGGTGCGGTGCGCGTTGTTGCGGGGACGGTCGGCGATGTGGTGCTCGCGGTTGTCGCCGGTGACCCACCGCTCCAGGAACGGGTACAACGCCAGCCCGGTCATCACGATGCCCATCGGCACCAGCGCCGGGATGATCACGCTCAGCGGCAGCGTGCCGAACTCGTTGGCCCCGAAGATGTTGATCTCCCATGGCGGCATCAACCGCAGGGAGCCTTCGAGGAAGCCCATGTAGAAGTCGGGCTGTGAACCGGCCGAGATGTCGGCGGGGGTGTAGGGGCCGAACGCCCAGATCGGGTTGATCTGCGCGAAGGTCGCCAGGCCCGCCACCATCGCGAAGGTGAACAGGAAGTACGCCCCGGCCTTGAGCATGAACGCCGGGTAGAACGGAGCGCCGACCACGTTGTGGTTGTCGCGGCCCTTGCCGGGCATCTGCGTGTGCTTCTGCACCCACATCAGCACCATGTGGGCCGAGATGAGCGCCAGCAGGATGCCGGGGATCAGCAGGATGTGCAGCGAGTAGAACCGGGAGATGACGTCCTCGCCCGGGTACTCCCCGCCGAACAGGAAGAACGTGATGTACGTGCCGACCAGCGGCAGCGAGATCGCCACACCCTCGGTGATGCGCAGACCGGCGCCGGACAGCAGGTCGTCCGGCAGCGAGTAACCGGTCAGGCCCTCGGCCAGCGCCAGCGTCAGCAGCAGGACACCGATCAGCCAGTTCAGCTCGCGCGGCTTGCGGTATGCACCCGTGAAGAACACGCGGAGCATGTGCACCATCATGCCGGCGACGAACAGCAGGGCCGCCCAGTGGTGGATCTGCCGCATCAGCAGACCGCCGCGGACCTCGAAGCTGATCTCCAGCGCGGAGGCGTAGGCCTCCGACATCATGACGCCCTTGAGCGGCTCGTAGGAGCCGTCGTAGACGACGTGCATCATGCTGGGCTTGAAGAACAGCGTCAGGAACGTGCCGCTCAGCAACAGGATGACGAACGAGTAGAGCGCGATCTCACCGAGCAGGAACGACCAGTGGTCGGGGAAGACCTTGCGCAGGTTGCGCTTGAGGAAGGAGCCCGCGCCGATCCGGTCGTCGAGGTAGCTCGACGACCCGCCGATGGCCTTGGGAACCGTCTTCAGGTCGCTCATGCGTGGCCTCCCTCGGACCGGACCTTCGCCTCGGCGTCGCCGCGCTCCCAGAAGCTGGGACCGACGGGCACCGCGAAGTCTCCCTTGGCGATGAGGTAGCCCTGCTCGTCGACCGCGATGGGCAGCTGCGGCAGCGGCCTGGCGGCCGGGCCGAAGATGACCTTCGCGCCGTCAGCGGCGTCGAACGTCGACTGGTGGCAGGGGCACAGGATGTGGTGCGTGGTCTGCTCGTACAGGGCCGCGGGGCAGCCGACGTGCGTGCAGATCTTGGAGTAGGCGACGATGCCGTCGTGGGTCCAGTTCAGGTTCACGCCCGACTTGATCTCGTCGGGGCGGAACTTGATCAGGATCAGCGTGGCCTTCGCCAGGGCGTTGAGATCGTGCTCGTAGCCCTCGGGCACCACCGACAGGATGCCGCCCGGCGAGTTGAAGTCGGCGGCGCGGATCGGCTGACCCGTGCCCTCGACGACAAGCTTGAGCGGCTTGCCCTCCTTCGTCTTGGTGCCCCACACCGTGTGGCGGAGCTCCTTGTGGAAGGCGGAGGCGGGCATCTTGGAGTTGTCGAGGTCGCGCAGCAGCACCAGCGGGATCAGCCCCAGCGGGGCCGAGGCCAGCAGCAGCGTACGGCGCAGCAGCGGCCGCTTGACGAAGCCGCTCTCCTTGGCGCCCTGCAGGAACGTCTCGGAGACGTAGTCCCTGGTGTCGCTGTCGGAGGCCATCGCGTGGCGCTCCTGCACCAGCGTGTACTTCGGCATGACCTGGCGGACCCAGACCACGATGCCGGCCGCGAGGCCGAGCAGCGCCACCGTCAGCGGCGCGCCGAGCGCGAGGTTGGAGACCGCCGTGCTGTCGACGTCGCCCACCTGGAAGACCACGTAGTTGACGATGAACACGAGGGCTGCGATGAAGGTGACCGTGAAGCAGAGCGACGCGATCCGCTCGCCCTTGCGGGCCTTGCCCTCGTCTGGGTAGTAGACGCCGGGAACCTCGACGTCGTCCGACTTCTGCTCCGCGGGGATCAACGTCTTGCCGTGCGGAGGAGTGCCGATGACGCGCTTGGGGACGCGCTCGTCCGGCTGCTCGATCTCATGTCCGTTGTCTGTCATGACGCCTGTCGCTTCTTAGCGGTGATCCAGATGGCGGCCAGTACGAGGGCGCTGATGCCCACGAGCCACGCCACGAGGCCCTCGGTGACCGGGCCGATGCGGCCGAGACCGAAGCCTCCGGGGTCCTTCTGCTCGCGCACGTCGGTGATGTACGCGATCATGTCGCGCTTCTCCTTGGGCGTGATCGTGGAGTCGTTGAAGACCGGCATCGCCTGCGGGCCGGTGGCCATCGCCTCGTAGATCTGGGTGGGCGTCGCCTCGTTCAGGTTCGGCGCGTACTTGCCCTGGGTGAGGGCGCCGCCCGCGCCTGTCCAGTTGTGGCACTGGATGCAGTTGGCGCGGAAGAGCTCGCCACCCCTGGCCACGTCGCCCTGTGCGGGGTCGACGGCGTTCTTGTCGGGGACGACGGGTCCACCGCCGAGCGACTGCACGTAGGCGGCCAGCTGGCGCGTGGTGTCCTCGTTGACCCACGTGGGGTTGGGCTTGCGCGGCGCCTGGGCGCCAGGGTTGGCGGCGGGCATGCGGCCGCTGCTCACCTGGAAGTCGACCGCCGCCGCGCCCACGCCGACGAGCGTGGGTCCGGTGGACGTGCCCTCGGCGTTCATGCCGTGGCAGCTCGAGCAGTGCGCCTGGAAGAGGCTCTTGCCTTCTGCGACGTCGTCGGCCTTGCCGGACGCCAAAGCGGCGTCAGCCGGCCTGCTGGCCGGCGTGATGAGGGTGTACACCCCCCCGACCAGCGCCAACGCGAAAAGCAGGACGGCGTATCTCGCGAGCGGATGCCGCCGCCGAGCGGTGATCCTAGTCACAGAGATCCCCGTTTCCTTACTGGATGATGTAGATGGTCGCGAAAAGGCCGATCCAGACGACGTCAACGAAGTGCCAGTAGTAGGACACGACGATGGCGCTGGTCGCCTGCTCATGTGTGAAGCGCTTCGCGGCGTACGTGCGTCCCAGCATGAAAAGGAACGCGATCAGTCCACCGGTCACGTGGAGGCCATGGAAGCCCGTGGTCAGGTAGAACACCGAGGTGTAGGCGTTCGCGGAAAGCGTCGCGCCCTCGTGGGCGAGCTGCATGTACTCGTACAGCTGGCCGCCGACGAAGACGGCGCCCATGAGGAAGCTGACGAAGTACCAGAAGCGGAGCCTGCTGACCTGACCCTTTTCCGCGGCCCACACGCCAAGCTGACACGTCACACTCGACAGGACCAGGATGATCGTGTTGACCGTAGAGAACGGAACGTTCAGCTCTGCCTCGGGCCAGGCCTTGCCCTCGCCGAGACTCACTGACCGGATGGTGAAGTACATCGCGAACAGCGCCGCGAAGAACATGAGCTCAGAGGACAGCCACACGATCGTCCCCACGCTGACCAGATTCGGCCGGCGGGACGAGTGAGCCGTCGTCGTCGTAATTGCGGATGCTGTCGCCACGGGCAGCATTATTGCGGCTCTGGTGGTCGGGTCGCCGCACGACCCCCCGTTAGTGGCCCCGAAGACGCCCCCAGCCTGGGACAATTAGTGCAAAACGCCCGCCGACCCCTGCGGCTGGGTTTCCGCGTGAAGGCACCGGTACGATCCCAGGTGACCATACTGCTACCACCGATAGTGAGCTGCGACCGTGAGCACCGACGACACCATGAGGGTCCTCGTCTACAGCGACGACGCCAGGACCCGCGACCAGGTACGGCAGGCCATCGGGCGCCGTCCCGCAGCCGACGTCCCGCTGGTGGAGATCGTGGAGTGCGCCACCCAGCCCAAGGTCCTGCAGTTGCTCGACTCGGGCACGATCGACGTCGCCGTGCTCGACGGCGAGACCCAGCCCGCGGGCGGCATGGGTGTCAGCAAGCAGGCCAAGGACGAGGTCTACGACTGCCCCCCGATCCTGCTGCTGGTCGCGCGCAAGGACGACCGCTGGCTGGCCAACTGGTCGCGCGCCGACGCCGTCGTCCCGCAGCCGCTGGAGCCGATCGCCGTGGCCGACGCCGTCGCCACCCTCATGCGCCAGCGCTCCGCCACCCGACTCAACGCGAAGTAGGTTCGCCATGGACGCTCGCACCACCTGGCCATCGCTGCTGTCAGCCCTCCTGGCGGGGGAACACCTGACCGCCGACGAGACGGCGTGGGCGATGCGGGAGATCATGTCGGGCTCCGCCACCCCCGCGCAGATCGCCGGGTTCGCGGTCGCGCTGCGCGCCAAGGGCGAGACCGTCGCCGAGGTGACGGGCCTGGCGCGGACGATGCTGGAGCTGGCCACCCCGCTGAAGGTGGAAGGGCCCGTCGTCGACATCGTCGGCACGGGGGGCGACCGCGCTCACACGGTCAACGTCTCCACCATGGCGGCCATCGTCACCGCGGCCGCCGGCGCGCGCGTGGTCAAGCACGGCAACCGCGCCGCGTCCTCTTCCTGTGGTGCCGCCGACGTCCTGGAGTACCTCGGCATCAGGCTCGACCTGCCGCCGGAGTCGACCGCGCGGGTGGCGGCCGAGGCGGGCATCGCGTTCTGCTTCGCGCCCGTCTACCACCCCGCGCTCCGCTTCGCCGGGCCGCCGCGCAAGGAGCTGGGCGTTCCGACGATCTTCAACTTCCTCGGCCCCCTGACCAACCCCGCCCGCCCTTCCGCGCAGGCCATCGGCGTCTACGACGCCCGCATGCTGCCCGTCCTGGCCGGCGTCTTCGCCGAGCGCGGCGTCTCCGCGCTGGTCTTCCGCGGCGACGACGGGCTCGACGAGCTGACCATCGCCACCACCTCGACGGTGTGGGTGGTGCGTGAGGGCGCGGCGACGCAGACCGTGTTCGACCCCGCGGTGCTGGGCATCCCGCGCGCGGAGGTCGGGGCGTTGCGCGGCGGCGACGTGGCCTTCAACGCGCAGGCGGTGCACGACCTGCTGCGCGGGAAGACAGGTCCCGTGCGCGACGCGGTGCTGCTCAACGCGGCGGCGGCGCTGGTGGCGGCGAACGCTCCTGGCGACGACCTCGACTCGGCGATGATCGACGGGTACGCGCGTGCCGTACAGGCGGTCGACTCGGGTCGCGCCGCCGCCACGCTCGACCGGTGGATCGAGGTCAGCCGCACCCTCAGCCCCGCCTGACCGCTCCCCCGGGGAGCCGGGGACAGAACCCTCCGCTCGGTGGCGGAGTGGAGATCCACCGCCAAGCGGATGCGCACCATGGAGCCCACGCCTACGCTCCGGGCCATGCCGCCTCTTCTGTCATGGCTGACCGCCGTGACCACGGTAGTCCTGTGCCCCGCCGTCCTCCTCCTGTTCCGGCTCCGCGCCCGCCAGGCGGCCGACCTCGCCGCCGAGCGAAGGGCGCGGGTGGAGACCCTACGACGCGCCCTGATCGTCCAGGAACTGCACGAGGTGGTGGCACACCGCGTGAGCGTCATGACCCTCGGCATCGGCGCGGGCAGGATGACCATGGGCAAGGATGCGCGCAGGGCCGCCGACACCCTCAGGGACGCGGAGGAGTCGGGCCGCCAGGCGCTCGGCGAGCTGCAACGCATGCTGGGCCTCCTGAGCGCCTTCACCGGCGTCCCGCCTTCGCGAACCCCGCAGCCCCGCCTCGACGACCTGCCCGACCTGCTCCACGAGGCCCGTGGGAGCGGCCTGCTGGTGGACTTCACCCAGGACGGCGCACCTGCACCGACCGCCCCAGGGGTGGAGTTGTCTGCTTTTCGCATCGTCCAGGAGGCTCTCAGAGACGCTGAGGGAGCGTCCAGGGCCAGTGTGACCCTGAGGTGGCGACAGGGCTTCCTGGAGGTCCTGGTGAGCGACGACGGCCCTTCCAGGCCCGCGGGTCAGGTCGTGCGCGAGCGGGCCGCCCTCGTGGGCGGCACCATCACGGCCGAAGGGCATGGCGTGCACGCCCGTCTCCCCCTCCACTGATCGCGGGCCGCGGCTACAGCGCCTCGGTGGTGGACGACTTCAGCGCGCTCCACTGGAGCCACTGCTTCCAGTTCTCCTGCCAGTGCCCCCACCCGTTGGTCGGCTCGAGCGGCCGCGGCGAGCCCGTGATGACGATCGGGTCGCCGATCAGCGTGTTCTTGATGAACCACGCCGCGTTCGCGGGGCTGACGTTCACGCACCCGTGGCTCACGTTGGCGTACCCCTGCGAACCCACCGACCAGGGCGCGCTGTGCACGTACTCGCCCGAGCTGGAGATCCTGACGGTGTTGTAGACGGTCAGCTGGTAGTACCCGGCCTGTCCTGGGCCGATCCCCGGGGAGGTCATGACCGTCACAGGCTCCCTGGACATCGCCAGGTGGATGCCCGAGGTCGTGTAGTACTTCCACACCCCGCCCTGTCCCGCGCTCATCGGCATGGTCCTGACGACCTTGCCGTCCCGCTTCACCTTCAGGTGGTGGTTGCTCATGGTGCCGGAGGTGATCTGCTCCCTGCCGACGGTGAAGTCGAGGGTGTAGTCGCGCTTGCCGTAGATGCCTGAGGCGCCGCGCACGCCCGCCAGGCGCGCCTCGAGACGCACCTTGGTGCGCGGGGGCCAGTAGACCCTGGGCCTGAAGTCCACGTGCCGGTCGTCGAACCAGTGCCAGGCGCCCTCGACCGGCTTGGAGGTCCTGACGACGAGGTTGCGCTCGACGGCCACCCGGTCGGTGACGTCCTTGTCGAAGGTGAGCATGATGGGCATGCCGACGCCGACCGTGAGGCCGGTGTCGTCCTTGTGCGGCAGCATCTGCTCGATGCTGAAGGAGCTCTTCGCCTTGACCGTGGTGAAGGTGGTGGTGGTCCTGGTCGTCTGGCCTGTGGGGTTGGCGACGAGCGCGCTGACGGTGTACGAGGAGCCGGGCCTGGCGTAGCGCTTGCTGCGCCACTGCGTGCCGTCCGCGCTGAGCTCGCCGTCCAGGTTGCCGGACGCGCCGGAGACGCTGACGCTCCTGAGCGTGCCGCCGCGCGCCGAGACCAGGACCGTCTGGTCGGTGGGCACGTCGCCGGTCTTGTCGGCGGGAATGATCGCCACGCTCGCGGGCGGAGGCGCCGCGCTGGGCGAGGCGATCCCAACCGGTGTCCCCGCCGAACACGCTGTGAGTACGGCGAGGGCAAGAGCTCCAGCCGAACCTTGAGTCATCCGCCCCACGGGTGCTCCCCTCTCGTTCGAACCCCTAACGTCCCCTTACTACCCTCAGTGATCGTTTCGCCACATTCGACAGGAGGTAAAAAACGCCAAAAGCGGGCGCCCTCGGACAGGGCACCCGCTTTTGCGTCGGTGGGGTCAGTGAGAGAAGTTGCCCCGGTAGTACTGGAAGACGAACCCGACCATCGACATGATCACCAGGAAGACGCCGATCAGGAACATCCACAGGCCGATCACGAAACCGACGAACGCGAACGCCGCCGCGAGGCAGACGAACAGCGGCCACCAGCTGCTCGGGCTGAAGAAGCCGATCTCACCGGCGCCGTCGCTGATCTCGGCCGTCTTGTTGTCCTCCGGCTGGTCGCCGATGCGACGAGCCGTGAACATCAGGTAGTAGCCGATCATGAAGGCGAAGCCGACCGAGATGGCCATGGCCGTGGTGCCTACGGGCTCCTTGGACCAGTACCAGTAGACGACGTCCACGCCCGCGAAGAACAGTCCGCAGAGCAGGAACAGCCAACCCTGAACCCTCATCGAGCCTCAACCTCCTGCGGCTTGGCCGACACGTGCGGGTAGTGGAGGTCGAACGCGGGGCGCTCGGACCTGATGCGCGGCAGCGAGGTGAAGTTGTGCCGCGGCGGCGGGCAGGAGGTCGCCCACTCGAGCGAACCTCCGTAGCCCCACGGGTCGTCGACGGTGACCTTGGGCGCGCTGCGCCAGGTCTTCCAGACGTTGTAGAAGAACGGCAGCGTCGAGGCGCCGAGGATGAAGGCGCCCACCGACGAGATCATGTTCAGGTCGGTGAAGCCGTCGGTCGGCGCGTAGTCGGCGTAGCGGCGGGGGAAGCCCACCATGCCCAGCCAGTGCTGCACGAGGAAGGTGGTGTGGAAGCCGATGAACAGCAGCCAGAAGTGGACCTTGCCCAGCTTGTCGTTGAGCATCCGGCCGGTGAACTTGGGCCACCAGAAGTAGAAGCCCGCGAACATCGCGAACACCACGGTGCCGAACACCACGTAGTGGAAGTGCGCCACCACGAAGTAGCTGTCGCTGATCTGGAAGTCCAGCGGCGGCGAGGCCAGGATGACGCCGGTCAGACCGCCGAGGAGGAAGGTGATCAAGAAGCCCACCGAGAACAGCATCGGCGACTCGAAGCTCAGATGGCCTCGCCACATGGTGCCGATCCAGTTGAAGAACTTCACGCCCGTCGGCACCGCGATGAGGAACGTCATGAACGAGAAGAACGGCAGCAGGACCTGGCCCGTGGCGAACATGTGGTGCGCCCACACCGTGATCGACAGACCGGCGATCGAGATGGTGGCGGCCACGAGGCTGATGTAACCGAAGACCGGCTTGCGGCTGAAGACCGGGATGATCTCGGTCACGATGCCGAAGAAGGGCAGCGCGATGATGTAGACCTCGGGGTGGCCGAAGAACCAGAACAGGTGCTGCCACAGCATCGCGCCACCGGTCTCGGGGGCGAAGATGTGCGTGCCGAGCTTGCGGTCGGCCTCGAGCGCCAGCAGCGCGGCGGCCAGCACGGGGAAGGCCATCAGCACGAGCATGCTGGTGAGCAGGATGTTCCAGGTGAACATCGGCATCCGGAACATCGTCATGCCGGGCGCGCGCATGCAGATGATGGTGGTGATGAAGTTCACCGAGCCGAGGATCGTGCCCAGACCGGACAGGGCCAGACCCATGATCCACAGGTCGCCGCCGACGCCGGGCGAGCTGATCGCGTTCGACAGCGGGGTGTAGGCGAACCAGCCGAAGCTCGCCGCGCCGTTCGGGGTCAGGAAGCCGCTGACGGCGATGATGCTGCCGAACAGGTAGAGCCAGTAGCTGACCATGTTGAGGCGCGGGAAGGCCACGTCGGGGGCGCCGATCTGCAGCGGCATCAGCTCGTTGGCGAAGCCGGCGAACAGCGGCGTCGCGAACATCAGCAGCATGATCGTGCCGTGCATGGTGAACAGCTGGTTGAACTGCTCGTTCGAGGTGAACTGCATCCCCGGCTGGGCCAGCTCGGCTCGCATGATGAGCGCCATCACGCCGCCGATGAGGAAGAACACGAACGACGTGATCAGGTAGAGATGTCCGATGATCTTGTGATCGGTGGAGGACATCCACTTGGCGATCGCCAGACCCTTGCGGGTCGGCTGCGCCGTGACGGAGGGTACTTGGATGGCGGTCACTGGGTTCTCCCAGCCTGGGTCGTCATGTACTGGTCGAACTCAGCCTGCGAAACGAGCTTGACCCTGAAGAGCATGCGGCTGTGGTCGACGCCGCACAGCTCGGCGCAGCGGCCCGCGTAGACGCCCGGCTTGTTCAGCGTGGTGATCTCGAACTTGTTCTTCTCGCCGGAGATGCCGGGGATCACGTCGCGCTTGAACATGAAGGCGGGGACCCAGAACGAGTGGATCACGTCGTCGGCGTCCAGCTTGAACAGGACCTTCTTGTTCACGGGAAGCACCAGCTCGGGCGACTGGGCCGCCCGGTAGTCGCTGACCGGCATGCCGACGACCTTGGCGGTCTTGCCACCGGCGTCGGTGGTGAACCGCCAGCTCCACTGGAAACCTTCCACGTGGACCGTCACGTCGGCCTGCGGCGAGGTGTCCATGAGCTTCGTCTGGTCGCGGGCGGTGAAGAAGAAGAACACCGACACCATGACAAGCGGCACGACCGTGTAGAGGATCTCGATCGGCAGGTTGTAGCGAACCTGCGGAGGAAGCTCGGCCGAGCTCTTTCGCTTGCGATGGAAGATGCACGCCCAGACGATCAGGACGATGACGACGAGTCCCGTGGCCAGCGCCGCGATCCAGGCCCCATTCCACAAGTTCGTGACGACGTCAGCCTGCTCGGTGACTCCCTCGGGAAGGAGCCCACGCGACCAGTCGGCCTTGGGCACGTCATTTGCACAGGCCGTCGCGGAGGCCAGCAGCAACGCCAAACCGGCGGCGCTCGACACTCTGCGCCGGCCCAACGGACGCCGCTCAGTACGGCGGGTCGGACTCACGGATCGCCTACCCCACAGATGAAGCCCAGGAGTCTCTCCTGGGCGCTCGTATTTCCATATGCACAGCTGATTGCAGACACATTAGCGTGGGGGGTGGTCGGCTCCCCGCTCACCCCCGTTAATGTCTCGATGTGCCTTACTTCGACGCGGCATCGACCGAGCCCCTGCATCCCCGGGCGCGTGAGGCGCTCATCGCGACCCTGGACGCGGGCTGGGCAGACCCCGCGCGGTTGTACGGCCAAGCCCGCCGCGCCCACCTGCTTCTCGAACAGGCGCGCACGGAGGTGGCCGAAGCGCTCGGCGCCAGGCCGGACGAGGTCACCTTCACCTCTTCCGGCACCCAGGCCGTGCATCTCGGCGTGCTCGGCACCCTACACGGCAGGCGGAGGGCCGGACGTCACCTCGTCACCAGCGCGGTGGAGCACTCCAGCGTCCTGCACGCCGCCGCGGTGCACGAGAGCGACGGCGGCACGGTCACCACCGTGGGCGTCAACCTGGCGGGTCGTGTGGATCTCGACGCCTTCGTGGCGGCCGTGTCCGTCGAGGGCACCGCGCTGGCCTGTCTCCAGACGGCCAACCACGAGGTCGGCACCCTGCAGCCGGTGGCCGAGGCCGCCGCGGCGTGCCGGGAGCGCGGGGTTCCGCTGCTGGTCGACGCCGCCCAGAGCGCGGGCCGCCTGCCGGTTCCGCAGGGCTGGTCGGTGCTGACGGCGAGCGCGCACAAGTGGGGCGGGCCGGCGGGAGTGGGCGTGCTGGCGGTCAGGAAGGGCACGCGCTTCCGCTCGTTCCTGCCGGAGGACGAGCGCGAGCGCCGCAGGGTGCCGGGGTTCGAGAACGTCCCCTCGATCGTCGCCGCGGCGGCCGCGCTGAAGGCGATGAGGGAGGAGGCGGCACAGGAGAACGCCCGCCTTTCCGCGCTCGTCGACACGATCAGGGAGCGCGTCCCCGAGCTCGTGCCCGACGTGGAGGTGATCGGCGATCCCGTCGACAGGGCGCCCCACATCGTCACCTTCTCCTGTCTCTACGTCGACGGCGAGGCGCTGCTGACCGAGCTGGACAAGGCGGGTTTCGCGGTATCCTCCGGTAGTTCGTGCACGGCTAGTACGCTTCGTCCATCGCATGTTTTGGAGGCGATGGGCGTGCTTACGCATGGAAACGTCCGGGTATCGCTGCCCAGGGGCGCTTCCGCGGCCGAGGTGGACAGGTTTCTCGCCGTCCTCCCCGAGATGGTGCGCCGGATCCGTCAAGACGCAGGGGTCGTATGACCGGGCTTGTTGAGGTCGTTCAGAGCCGCGGCACGGTGGTCATGAGACCGACGAAGGGGGCCTCGTGACCGTCGCAGCTCAGCCGACTCTGACCATCGACGCACTCGGCAAGAAGTGCCCGATCCCGATCATCATGCTCGCCGAGCAGATCAACTTCGTGCCGCTGAACGCCATCGTGGCCGTTCTCGCCGACGATCCCGCCGCCTACAACGACGTGCCCGCCTGGTGCAGGCTCAAGTCGCACCCGCACGTGGGCACCTACGAGCTGCCGGGTGGCGGCTGGGAGATCCACGTCCGGCGCAACTACTGACCCGCCGGCGCTCCCGGTGCGGGATCTCCTCGCGGAGATCCCGCACGACGCCGTCGGCGCGTCGTCGTGAGGAGGTGCGCGACCATCCGAGGCGCGCCGTCGAGCCGGAGGCGCGGGTCCCGCGGCGCGGGCGGTGGGCGGCAAGGGAGTCGAGAAGTCCATGTGAGCTCCGGACGGTCTCTTTGAAGAACGTATGAGCGCAGATGATCTGACGTCAAACGAAGAATGTTAGGCTGACCCTGCAGAAAGAGGAGAGGATCCGATGCAGGTCAGGCCGACATACTTTCCTCAGCTCGCGGGCGAACGGCTCGACATCGCCCTGTGCAGAGCCTCGGCCACCGTGGCGCGCGCGGCCGACGCCCACGCGGCAGGGCAGAGCCTGGGCGTGGGCCAGCACCTGGTGCTGAAGATGCTCTACACCGTCGGCCCCTGCTCCCAGCAGGCGCTCAGCGAGGAGCTGCGCATCGACCGCAGCGTGATGGTGACGATCTGCGACGACCTGGAGCGGGACGGTTGCGTCAGGCGTGAGCGCAACCCCCATGACAGGCGCTCCTACGCCGTCACGATCACCGACGCGGGGCGGCAGCGGCTCGTCACCGCGGAGCGGTCCATCCCCGGCTACCTCGACGACACCTTCAAGGCGCTGACGCCCGACGAGCGCACGCAGCTCGCCACGCTCCTCGGCAAGCTGCTCGGCATCTCCGGCTGACGCCCGTGCCGCCCGCCGTCACGCGCCCGGCGCGATCGAGAGACGCGGGCCACTTCAGGGTCACAAACAGTGTCAATTGGGTAGAAATCCCCCGGAACAACGTCATCGACTTCGGGGGGAACCAGATGACAAGCGGACATCCGCACGACACCGCGCGTGACCTCATGAACCCGGGCGTGGAATGCATCGCCGCCCACGAGACCCTCGACCGCGCGGCGCAGATGATGCGCGACATGGGAGTCGGCGCCCTGCCCATCTGCGGGCCCGACGACCGCCTCAAGGGCATCATCACCGACAGGGACATCGTCGTGAAGTGCATCGCGGAAGGACACGACCCTTCGCGCACCACAGCGGCCGACCTGGCGACGGGGCTGGTCTGGGTGGCCGCCGACGCGACGGTCCAGGAGGCGCTGGCCCGCATGGAGGAGAACCAGATCAGACGCCTTCCGGTGATCGAGCAGCACCGCATCATCGGCATGATCAGCGAGGCCGACCTGGCCAAGCACCTGCCCGACGACCAGCTCGCCACCTTCTGCCACCGGGTCTACGCGTCCTGACCGTCCCGCTCGCACGAACGCGGGCGCCGGACCGCGCAGGCGGCCCGGTCCCCGACGTGACGGCGGGAGGCGAAGTCCCGCTGGAGCGGCGTGATGGATGGACGGCCACCGGTGACCCCGGTGGCCGTCACCCGGCCTGCCGTACCGGACTGACCCCGTGAAGGGCCGGTCGCGGCATCAGCCCGTTGAGGGCGATCAGGCGTAGTGGCAGCGGACGTGCTCGGCCACCTCGTCGGCGGCGGCCTGCCCGTACGCGGCGGCGAAGCGCTCGAGGAACACGCGCTGGCCGAGCTCGTACTCCTGGCAGCCCACCCGCTCCAGCACGTGCGTGGCCGTCAGGTTGCCGACCTGGCCCGCCCGCTCCAGCGGCAGCCCCCACGCGACGCCCGCGAGGAAGCCTGCCCTGAACGCGTCGCCGACGCCCGTCGGGTCCGCCTTGCCCAGCTCAGGCGCGGGGGTCACGTGGATGGACGGCTCCCCCTTGCGGTCGATGACCGCGCCCTTCGGCCCGAGCGTGGTCACGCGCACGCCGACCCTGTCGAGGACCTCGGCGTCCGACCAGCCGGTCTTCTGCTCGATGAGGCCCTTCTCGTAGTCGTTGGAGAACAGGTACGCCGCGCCGTCGACGAGCTGGCGGATCTGCTCGCCCGCCATCCTGGCCAGCTGCTGCGACGGGTCGGCGGCGAACGGGATGCTCCGCTGGCGGCACTCGTCGGTGTGGCGCAACATCGCGTCGGGGTCGTTCGGGCTGATCAGCACCAGGTCGAGCCCGCCGACGCGGTCGGCGATCGGCTGCAGCTCGATGAGCCGGGCCTCCGCCATCGCGCCGGTGTAGAACGAGGCGATCTGGTTGTGCTGCTCGTCGGTGGTGCACAGGAAACGAGCCGTGTGGTGGGTGTCGGAGATGTGCACCGAGTCACAGTCGACCCTGTGCCGCTCCAGCCACGAGCGATAGTCGGCAAAGTCGGCGCCGACCGCGCCCACGAGGATGGGGTTGAGGCCGAGACAGCCCATCCCGAAGGTGATGTTTGCCGCGCAACCTCCGCGCCTGACCTGCAGATCGTCGACGAGGAACGACAGGGAGACCCGGTCGAGCTGATCGGCGATGAGCTGGTCCCCGAAACTTCCGGGGAAGGTCATCAGATGGTCGGTCGCGATGGAGCCGGTGACGGCGATGCGCACGGGATTCTTCTTCCTCGTTGTCAGCAAGCCAATGAAGCCCCAAGAGAATACGCGAAGGTCCCGCACGCACAAAGGCGAGCGGGACCTTCGCGGCGTCGACCTAGTTGAACGAGTCGCCGCAGGCGCAGGAGCCCGTGGCGTTGGGGTTGTCGATGGTGAAGCCCTGCTTCTCGATCGTGTCGACGAAGTCGATCGTGGCGCCGATGAGGTACGGCGCGCTCATCCTGTCGGTCACGACGCCCACACCGCCGAAGTCGGACACGATGTCGCCGTCCATCGAGCGGTCGTCGAAGAAGAGCTGGTAGCGCAGACCCGAACAGCCACCCGGCTGCACAGCCACGCGCAGCTGGAGACCCTCTTCACCCTGCTGCTCCAGCAGGCTCTTGACCTTGGCGGCGGCCGCGTCGGTCAGGTTCAGGCCCTGCGTCGTGGTCTCGTTGCTCTCAACCGTCATGTGCTGACTCCCGCGTCTGTCAGCCGCAGTGTCACGGCTGTCTGTTTCTGACGTCCTACTTAGACGCTACCAACACCAGAGGCTTGCTATGCATTCCGTGCCTGAGGGGTTGTTATAGATCGTCCAGAAAAACCGGAAAACGGAACCCTGGTGCGCCGCCACCTCCGCGTCGCCCCTCCCACACCACCGCCGTCCGACGTGCGACCCCCGGTCCCGCCCCGCCCAGCGCCCTCACGACCTGCGCAGACCCGCAGGAGGGGCGCGAAAAGGGTGCCCGGAATAAAAGCCCCCAAGCCGTGTGTCATCATTAGTCGTCACTTCGACGATAAGGGGGTACGGCCATGGCCACCCAGACAGGGCTGCCGCTCTTCGTCCTCGGGCAGGGCACCGATCCGCACAGTGAGAAGGGTGTCGACTGTCCCGGTGAACTTCCGCCGGCCTCCGACCCGGGGCTGGTGGAACGGGCGCGCAAGGCGAAGGAGGCGCTGGGCGACAAGCTGTTCGTCCTCGGCCACCACTACCAGCGGGACGAAGTGATCCAGTTCGCCGACGTGACCGGCGACTCCTTCAAACTCGCCCAGCAGGCCGCCGCCCGCCCCGAGGCCGAGTTCATCGTCTTCTGCGGCGTGCACTTCATGGCCGAGTCCGCCGACATCCTGACCAACGACTCCCAGAAGGTGATCCTCCCGGACCTGGCGGCGGGGTGCTCGATGGCCGACATGGCCACGTTCGACCAGGTCGAGGAGGCGTGGGAGCTGCTGGAGGACGCCGGCATCGCCGACATCACGGTGCCGGTCACCTATATGAACTCCAGCGCCGACATCAAGAGCTTCTGCGGCAGGAACGGCGGCGCCGTGTGCACCTCGTCCAACGCGAAGCGGGCGCTCGAGTGGGCCTTCGAGCAGGGGCAGAAGGTGCTCTTCCTGCCCGACCAGCACCTGGGCCGCAACACGGCGGTGCTGGAGATGGGCATGTCGCTGGAGGACTGCGTCGTCTACAACCCGCACCGGCCGCCGAGCGCCGACGAGCTGCGCAAGGCCAAGATGATCCTCTGGAAGGGCCACTGCTCGGTGCACGGCCGTTTCACCGCCGACTCCGTCGACGACGTACGGCGCCGCATCCCCGGCGTCAACGTCCTGGTCCACCCCGAGTGCAAGCACGAGGTCGTGCTGAAGGCCGACTACGTGGGCTCGACCGAGTACATCATCAAGAAGCTCGAAGCGGCCCCGTCCGGCTCGCAGTGGGCGATCGGCACCGAGCTGAACCTGGTCAAGCGGCTGGGGCAGATGTTCCCCGACAAGGGCGTCTCGTTCCTGGACAAGACGGTCTGCTACTGCTCCACCATGAACCGCATCGACCTGCCGCACCTGGTGTGGGCGCTGGAGTCGCTCGCGCTCGGCGAGGTGGTCAACCAGATCACGGTCGACGCCGACACCGCCCACTGGGCCAAGGTCGCCCTGGACCGCATGCTGGCCCTGCCGTAAGCACCCGGGACCGCTCCCGGCCCGGCGGCCGGGAGCGGCAGCGCCTTGCAGGACGAGCTAGCGAAGCATGTAGACCACCCGGACGTTGATCCCCAAGGTCTGGCGTCCTGGGCTCACCGACGCCTTGTCCTGCGCGAGCGAGCCGGCGAACGTCATGGGGACGGGCCCGCCCGTGACCTCCTCGGTGATCTCGACCACCTCGCCGAGCTGGCGTCCCGCCAGCGCCGCGTACTGCTTGGCCTTGATCCCCGCGTCCTTGAACGCGGCGGCGCGCGCCGCCTCCATCGCCCTGCCCGGGTTGGACACCTCGAAGGTGATCCCGTTGAGCCTGACCTCCTCGCCGGCCGCGGCGGCCGCGTCGATGATCCGGTCGGCCTTGGAAAGGTCGCGGACGATCGCCTCGACGCCTTGGGCGCCGCGGTAGCCGGACACCTTCGGGAAGGTCTCGTACTCGGGGCCGAGCGACAGCTCGTTCGTCGTCAGGTCATCGGCGGACACACCCGCCTTGACCAGCGCGGCGGTGAGCGTCACCGCCGCCGCCCTCGCCGCGGCGAACGCCTCGCCCGCGGTGGCCCTGCGCAACTCGACGGCCGCCGACAGCCGCATGACGTCGGGAGCCGCGGAGACCGCGCCCTGCCCGACGACCGCGACCTGGTTTCTCGCTCTGTCCACAACCACCCTCGCTGATTCCGGCGCCGCATGAGCCGTACCGCCGAGCGTGCTCATCATCCCGAGCGCGACGGCCGAGGCCGCGAGCGCGTCAGCAAGTTTGATCATAGGCGCCATGTCACCATCGGTCCGATGCGCGCACATGAACCGACGCGGCCACTTGACTAGATCATGGAACGATCGGCCCACCAGGCCAGCAGCTTGGTCTCGCCCTCGGATCGGTGACGCTCGACCGGGCGCCGTCCCCACGCCATCAGCAACAGGTCGGCGGCCGTGTCGGTGTGCAGGGTCGCCGAGGCGTCCGCGGTCGAGCGCCGGTAGGCGTAGCCGCCGGGATGCAGAGTGATCAGCCAGGCCGCGCCCGTGCCGGTCCGCCACGAGATCGTCTCTCCGTCGCCGGCCAGCTCGGCGACCCGCGGACGCCATCGGGCGTACGGCAGGACGTCGAGGAACTCCTCCACCCCGTCGGCCGCCACGTCCTCGTCGATCGAGAGCGGGCGGCCCAGCGCCAGCGCGGCGTCGGCGTGGTGGACGGCCGTCTCGTGCAGCTGCCTGCGCGACCAGAACCGCACGTGCCTGTCGCCGCCCCACGACCACACGGGTTCTCGGGGATCCCGCAGCGCCAGCGCCTCGCCCAGCTCCGTCGCGCCCTCGCGGAGCCATCCGGGCAGCCGGTCGGCGGGCGTCCCCGCCGCCTCGGCCTCGATCGCCGTCCTGTCGAGCCGTCTGGGCGCCAGCTCCCGCACCATCCGCGCCGCCCACCTGTGGACGCAGCCGGTGTGCCTCACCAGCCGCTCCAGGTTCCATCCCGGGCAGGTGGGCACGGGGGCGCCGAAGTCGGCGTCCTGGATCGTGCTCGCCATCCGCTCGATCTGCGTGACCGCCGCCGCGGTGTGGTCCTCGTGCGTCCAGTCCCTGACCATCCGGCCTCCCGTCCGCGCTTCCGCCGGCCCGGCCGCCCAGCCGTCCGGCCGTCCGGCCGATCGTGTCACCGTCCGGCGAGCTCGGCTACTGGCATGCCTCGACCACCGCGGCGGGCAGCTCCCTCTCCGGCACCCGCACCAGGCGTGCCCCCAGCGCCGCGGCCAGCCGTTCGTGGCAGCAGTTCGGCCGTCCCCCGCTGATGACCGTCACGGGCACGGCGAGGAAGGGGTGCTCCCGCCTGACCTTGCGCAACGTGGCGGCCATCTCCCTGTGGGCCAGCCACTCCCCCACCACCGCGGCGACCACCCTGCCGGTGCCGTAGACGCCGTACGGGTCCAACGTGCCGTTCCGCAACCGGTGGAGCGACGGCCCCAGGACCCTGGCCAGCGCGGTCGCCCCCCATGTGGCGCCGAACGCGGGCAGCCACCAGCCGAGCCCCGCCACCAGCGCCCTGCGTCGCCTGCGCACCTCGCACGCCGGCTCGACGAGGACGAGGCTCGCGACGCGCAACGGGTGCAGCCTGGCGAAGGCCTCGGCGTGCCACGCGGCCACCGAGTGCGCCACGACCGTGGCGCGGATGGTGCAGGGGACGAGGGCGGCCAGGCGGGCGGCCTCGCCGTACAGAGTGGGAGGGGCGGGGGCGGCGGGGCTGCGCCCGAGACCGGGCCGGTCGAAGCGGATGACGCTACGGGTGGAGCGCAGCCCCTCGGCTACCTCGTCGCCGTGGAACCACGCACCCGCGGGGCCTGAGCTGACCAGGACGGGGTGGCCGCGACCCTCGTTGACGACGTGCATCGGCCCCGTCTCCACGCGCGGGGTGGCCTCGCCGAGCAGCCTGGTGGCGAGGTAGATGAGCCAGACGGCGATCAGTGTCACCTGGACGCGCTGGGCCAGTCCCGCGTACCCGCCGAACACGTCGGCGACGAGTGCGGTCCCGCTGGAGGCGAACACGACGGCGGTGAACGCGCAGCCGACCCTCGACCCCCACGCGGCGCTCAGCACCACCATCGCGACCAGCACGGCCGCGTTGGCCGCGCCGCTGGCCGGCACGTGCAGCCAAGCCTGGAGCGAGAGCGCGCGCCCGCAGTTCGCGCAGTCGAGCGGGAAGAACGCGGCGAGGGTGGTGAACAGCCCGAACAGGGCCATCGCCAGCCAGCCCTGCCATTCCTCCCGCACCCTGACGACCAGGGCGACACCGGCCATGCACGCCAGTCCCGCGAGGGCGTCGCACGCCCTGAACATCCGGGACCAGGGCTGGTCGCGGGCGGCCAGCTCACCGACGTAGCCGTCGATCCTGTCGAGGGCCGGCGCGGCCAGCTGGCCCGGCAGCCATGCGCTGTAGAGGACAGCCCCGACGACGAACGCGCAGGCGGCGGCCACAGTAAGTCGTCGCTCCATGTCACCAGTAAATCACCCAAAGTGACACAGATAGGACACCGGGTTCCCCGGGCTCACAGGCCGGGCGCACCCCACACGGGGAACCACCTGCTGAGGTCCTCCTCGATCTTCAGCTCGCCCTCCAGCGCCGCCCGTGCCTGCAGTTCCAGCGCGTTGTCCCTGGTCTGGCCGCTCAGCGGGGCGAACGGATAGAACGTCCCCCGCTTGTACAGGTAGACGATCGCCAGCCGGCGTCCCCGCGGGTCGGCGAAGGACACCAGCGAGCACAGCAGGGAAGGCCCGAACCCAGCGTCCTCCAGCGACGAGTTCACCGCGTGCAGCTCGGTGACCAGGTCGCCGATCGCGTCGGGCGCCCGCCTGACCACGAGCCACGAGTACCCGTAGTCGTCGCGCGTCTCCTCCACCCGGTCCCCGAGCAGCTGCTTGACGTCGCTCTCCACCGTCGCGAACGCGCCGCCCTCGGCGGCCCGGTAGCTGACCGACCCCACTCCCGTCGGCGCGAACCCCATGGCGGCCTGCAGGGTGACGGCCGCGTACGGCAGCGCGAACAGCGCGTCGAGGTTGGGTTTGACCGGCTTGGACCTGCCGAGGATCACGTCGATCCAACCCATCGCTCAGCCCCTCCCGAGTTGCGCGGAGATCTTCGCCAGGTTCTCCAGGCGGCGCTGGAGCGGCGGGTGCGTGGAGAACAGGCTCGCCAGCGCCTTGCCAGGGGCCAGCGCGGGCGCGAAGTAGAAGGCGTTGAACGGCTCGGCCTCGCGCAGGTCGCGCGTGGGGATCCTGGCCATCTCGCCGCTGATCTTGACCAGCGCGCTCGCCAGCGCCGACGGCTTCTGCGTCAGCAGCGCGCCCGCCCGGTCGGCGGCCAGTTCCCTGTAGCGGGAAAGGGCGCGGGTGAGCAGGAAGCTGACGGCGTAGACGACGATCGAGACCAGCATGACGATCAGCCCGATGGGAAGCCCGCCCTGGTTGCTGTCGCGGCGGCTGCCCAGCCCGCTGTAGAGGGCGAATCGCGTCATGAGGCCCGCCACGATGCCGAGGAAGGAGGCGATCGTCATGACGGCGACGTCGCGGTGGGCGACGTGGGAGAGCTCGTGCGCCAGCACGCCTTCGAGCTCCTCTGGCCCCAGGCGGCGCAGAATGCCGGTCGTCACGCAGACGACGGACTTCTTCTGGTTGCGGCCCGTCGCGAAGGCGTTGGGCACGTCCGAGTTGGCGACGGCCACCCTCGGCTTGGGCATGTCGGCCATCGCGCAGAGCCTGTCGACCAGGCCGTGAAGTTCCGGCGCCTCCTGCGGCGAGACCTCCCGCCCGCCCATCGCGAACAGCGCGATCCGGTCGGACAGGAAGTACTGCGCCAGCAGCATCACACCGGCGATCAGCAGAACGCTCAGCGCCCGCACGCCCAGGGCGATGAGGGCGCCGACAAAGACGACGTAGAGCAACCCCAGCAGGAACATCGTGACGACCATGCGGGTGGTGAGTCCGCGGTCTGACGCGAACCGGGTGCTCACGGCTAGCCCGGGATGAGCCCCGAGTCGCCCAGCATCTCCCTGACTTCCTCGATCGAGGCGTCAGCGGGGGGAAGGATCAGCTCGGACGGCTCCAGGCTGTCGTCTGGCAGCGCCTTGCCCACATGGCGCACCTTGTCGAGCAGAGCGTGGAGCTTCTCGCGGAACTCCGGCTCGTTGTCGGCCTCGATGGCCGCCTCGAGCTCGCCGTCCAGTTCGTTGAGCACTCCGAGGTCGGAGTCAGCGATCTGGACCTGGCCCTCGCCCATGATTCTGACGATCATGCGGGCTCCCCGGGCTGACGCAACTGCTGGGTCTGCTGCTGCGGCTGGGGCTGAGCCTGCGGCTGCCCCTGCTCGATGGAGGGCTGAGGACCGGAACCCTGACCGAGTTCGGCCTTCATCCTGGCCAGCTCCAGTTCGACGTCCCTGCCGCCGCCCATGCGGTCGAGCTCGGCCTGGATGTCGTCGGTACGGCTGCCGCTGAAGTCGTCGAGCGCGCCGGAGGCCAGCAGCTCGTCGATCGCGCCGGCGCGGGCCTGCATCTGCGCGGTCTTGTCCTCGGCCCGCTGGATCGCCAGGCCGACGTCACCCATCTCCTCGGAGATGCCGGAGAACGCCTCGTTGATGCGGGTCTGCGCCTCGGCCGCGGTGTAGGTGGCCTTGATGGTCTCCTTCTTGTGCCGGAAGGAGTCGACCTTCGCCTGCAGCCGCTGGGAGGCCGTGGTGAGCTTCTCCTCCTCGGCCTGCAGGTTGTCATGCTGGACCCGGAGGTCGGCGATCTGGGCCTGCATGCTGGAGCGACGGGTCAGCGCCTCGCGCGCCAGGTCCTCGCGTCCAACCGACAGCGCCTTGCGCCCCTGGTCCTCAAGACGGGTGGCCTGCTGCTCGATATGGTTGATCTGCAGCTCCACCCGCTTGCGCGACGTGGCCACGTCGGCCACACCCCTGCGCACCTTCTGCAGCAGTTCGAGTTGCCGCTGATACGAGTAGTCAAGGGTCTCGCGCGGATCCTCCATTTTGTCCAGGGCCTTGTTGGCCTTGGACTTGAAGATCATCGAAAGTCTCTTCATCACGCTCATGCGCGTCGGCCGTCCCCTTCTTAGGTCGTGCTGTGGTCACCCAGTGCAGCGCAGCCGCCTTGGGATTACCCTACGCATAACGCACGGGGGCGTCACTAAGTTGCACTCCAGGTAGGGTTGAAGCTGTGTTGCGACGCCGTTCCCAGACCTCAGTGGACGAATCCCCCGTCCCCACTGACGATCCTAAGCCCCAGGGCAAAGGTCGTCCCACCCCCAAGCGCCGTGACGCCGAGGGGCGTCGGCGCCAACCGGTGACCGCGCCTTCCAACCGCAAAGAGGCCTACAAGCAGATGCGGGCCAGGCAGGCGTCCGACCGGGACAAGGCCCGTCAGGGCATGCTGCGCGGCGAGGAGCGCTACCTGCCCGCCCGAGACAAGGGCCCCGTGCGCAAGTTCGCGCGCGACTGGGTCGACTCGCGGCGCGTCGTCAGCCAGTACTTCCTGCCGTTCTCGCTGGTGATCCTGGTGCTGACGTGGGTCCCCTTCCCGCCCGCGATCCGCCAGTGGGTCTACTTCGGCGTCATCACGATCGGCTGGCCGATCATGATGGTCGGCGTGCTGGCCACGTCGGTCTGGGTGTCCTGGAAGGTCAAGAAGGTCGCTGCGGAGAAGTTCCCGAACGAGGACCTCAAGGGCATCGGCTTCTACGCGGCCATGCGCGCGCTGCAGATCCGCAGGCTCCGCTTCCCTCCGCCGCAGTTCCTGCCCGGTGGCAAGCCCGCGCCGCCCAAGGCCTGACCCCGTCTCATCCGGTACGGCCCGCGTCCCTCAGGACGCGGGCCGTACCGGCATGTGCGCCTGCCCTCGAGAACTTAACGTTTCCTAAAAAAGCGGGAAACCTGTGAGTCGTCACGATCGTCACACCCGTTGGGGTCCGGTTCTTCACTGACGGGGAGACCATGCGAACGACAAGACGGGGATTTCTCGGCGTGGCCGTCGGGGCGGCCGCCTCGGTCACGGCCACCACGACGGGCGTCGCCGACGCCGAACCACTCATCGCGGACAGTCCTCCCGAGCTGGCGGGGACCGACAAGCCGGCCACCGCCACGCTCACGCCCTTCCTCGACGCCCTGCCCGTCCCTCAGGTGCTCAGGCCCAGGGGCAAGGAGGTCGTGCTCGAGATGCGCTCGGTGCGCAGGCGGCTGCACTCCCAGCTGCCGCCCACGCGGCTCTGGACGTATGCCGGCAGCTTCCCTGGCCCGACCATCGAGGTACGGCGCGGCCAGAGGGTCAAGCTGGCATGGACGAACACGATCAAGGACGAGACCGTCCCGGTCACCGCGGTCCAGGTGCCCGCGGGCCCGACCATTCCGATCAACAATCCGGGAAGGGACGGGGCGACGCCGCGCGCCGACGTGGCGGCGATCCCGCCATGGCTGGTGGTCCACCTGCACGGGGCCATCACCAACGCGGGCAACGACGGATGGGGCGAGAACGGGCTGCTGGCCGGTGAGGCCGAGGCGGTGGAGTACCTCAACGAGCAGCCGTCCACCGGGCTCTGGTACCACGACCACGGCATGCACGTGGGCACGTGGACGGTCTTCTCGGGACTGCTCGGCGCCTACCTGATCAGGGACGAGGAGGAGGACGCGCTCAGGTTGCCGAGCGGCAGGCACGAGGTCCCTCTCATCCTGTGCGACCGCAACTTCGACACCGACGCGGGCGGGCTGCTCAACGGGGAGCTGCTGCACAAGGTGCAGATCACCGCGACCACGCCGAAGGTGGTGACCAGGCCGTTCGCCGGGCCGTACACGCTGGTGAACGGGGTGGTCTGGCCGTACATGGACGTGGATCCGCGGTGGTACAGGTTCAGGATGCTCAACGCCTCCAACGCGCGGACGTTCACCTTACGCCTGCTCGACGAGGCGACGGGGCAGCCGCTGGCGGGCATGGTCAAGCAGATCGGCAGCGACGGCGGGCTGCTGCCCGCGCCGGTGGCCATCGACGGCGGCCTGGTGCTCGCGCCCGCCGAACGGGCCGACGTGCTCGTCGACTTCCGGGCGTTGGCCGGCAAGAAGGTGAAGCTGGTCAACTGCGGTCCAGGCGCTCCCGGGCAGCCGGCGCCGCAGGCGAACATCCCCTTCCCCGACGTGATGCAGTTCAGGGTGGCCGATCGCAAGCCGGACGGCTCCTTCACTCTGCCCGCGGTGACCTCGCCGAGCTTCGTGCGCACCACGCACGACAACCTGCCCGCCGAGCACGGTCACAGGGTGGTGCTCACGATGGTGGGCGGCGGGGACCACTCGCAGATGTGGGAGATGGCCGAGGATCCGGAGGCGCCGGTCGGGACCGAGGGCGTCGTGCAGATCAAGGACGCTTCGGGCAAGGTCAAGACCTACCGGCGGGTGGCGAGGATGCCCGACGACGCGGTCAACTTCTTCGCCGCGCTGGGCGGGACCGAGGTGTGGACGTTCGTCAACGTCGCTCCGGTGCTGCACCCCATGCACATCCACCTGATGCGCTTCCAGATCCTCAGCCGGGATATTTACGATATTTCAGGATTCAAGGTGGACAAGGGGACGACGGAGACGCCGGTCGTCTTCAAGCAGGCGGGCGTGCTCGACCCGAACGAGCAGGGCTGGAAGGACGTCGTCAGGGTCGGCGGCGCCGAGGTCGTCAAGGTCGCCGGGCGCTTCGAGGGCGGCAGCGGGCGCTTCGCGTACCACTGCCACCTGCTCGAGCACCAGGACGAGGGCATGATGCGGCCGCTGGTCGTCTTCCCGCCCGCCGTACTGGCGCTGCGCGGGCAGCATGGCCACCACAGGCACGCCCTCGTCGACGAGGCCCGCCTGAAGCGGCGCTAGGTCACTCGGGCGACTCCCAGCGGACGGCCCCGCGGACCACGCGAGGCCGTCCTCCGTCGATCGCGGTGCCGTGCAGCAGGGCGTCGGCGTTGGCCTGCAGCAGGTCCAGGTAGGACGGCTTTCGGGGGAAGACGACACCCGAAGCCCCGTCGTCCCACCCCTCGGCCCACCCGACGTCGCCCACGACGGAGTCGATCATGGCGTAGGCCCGGTTCTCGTCGTCCTCGGGGTAGAGCAGGAACGGGATCATCCTGCCGTTCCAGTACTCCGCGCGAGGGTCATCGCCCTCCACCATGTCCCCCCTGCACATCAACCGCCAGCCGTCGCGGATCTCCCTGATGCCGAGTCCCATCCCCCCGTCGGGCCCGAAGACCATGCCACCGTCGTGCCTGAGCAGGGAGGCGCGCAGGTCGTCGGGGAACCTCAGACCCATCTGCGACTCGGCGACGGCGATCGTGCGCGCCCTGCCGGGGCCGCGCAGTGAGGCGTAGGTGACGGGGGCGTTGCGCATGAGCCAGCGCTCGATCCGCCGCCACTGCGCGTCGACCTGGCGCTTCACCTGGGAATCGAGCGGCCTGACGATCACGGGACGCCGCTCGGGGGAGCACGCGGGGTCGGGCGTGGGGGCGATCGTCGGCGATGGCGTGGGGACGTACGCGGTGGACGGCTCGGGCGCAGGGCTCCGCTCGGCCATCCCGGCCATCGGACGCAGGCTCGCCTGCTGCTCGCGTTCCCTTTCCGCCTCGCCCGCCGAGGTGATCGCCACGGCCGTGCCGACGCCGGCCACCAGCAGACCGACGACCAGCCCTGCCAGCAGACCGTTGAGGAA
The DNA here is from genome assembly GCF_040648355.1 of Nonomuraea sp. NPDC049152. Lineage (NCBI taxonomy): Bacteria > Bacillati > Actinomycetota > Actinomycetes > Streptosporangiales > Streptosporangiaceae > Nonomuraea > Nonomuraea sp. NPDC049152. Next base: position 430,497 of record NZ_JBEZDO010000001.1, read on the forward strand.
GCGACCGTCAGGAGGCCGGTGGTAGCGCTCGAGGTCCTCGGGAGCGGGACGGCCGAGCACCGGCTCCTGCTCGGGAGCGGGAGGGGTCCTTCTGTCGATCCTGATCGCGATCGCGGCGAGCACGGCGGCGGTCAGCGCCATCCGCAGGAGCTTGAGCACGCGCGGCACCCTACCCGACGTACTCCCAGACCAGTTCGCCGGAGATCACGGCCGGCCGCTCGCCGTCGACGGGCTCACCGGACTCCAGCGCGTCGGCGATCGCTCTGAGCAGGGCGTGGAAGGAGCGCGCCCACGGCTCGCCGGTGAAGTGCATCGGCGAGGCCTCGACCGTCGTGCCGAGATCCCCCTTGACGGAGTCGAGCACCAGGTAGCCGCCGGAGCCGTCGGGCCCCAGGGGGATCATCCTGCCGTCCCATGCCTCGACTCGCGGGCCGGCGGCGGCGTCGAAGTCGTCCCCCTCGCACAGGTAGCGCCAGGTGTCCCTGATGCCACGGATGTCCTCCGTCTCGTGTCCGGGCAGCGGGAAGCCGCCGTTGTGCCGCAGGAGAGAGGCGCGCAGGTCATCGGGAAAGCGCAGGCCCATCTGCGACTCGGCCACCGCGATCGTTCCCGCTCGTCCTGGACTGCCGAGCTCGCGGTGGGACGTCGGGGCGTTGACGCTGAGCCAGCGTTCGATGCGCCGCCACTGCCGGTCCACCGCCCGCTTCACCCTCGGATCGATCGGCCGTACGGCCGGCGCGCGCCGGGCGGGGCGGCACGCAGGATCATCCGGTGTCTCGGACGACGGCTCGTCCCCCGGTTCGCCATCTCGCCGCAGGGCCCGGAACAACTCCTCGGCCTGGAGGCTCTCCGCCTCCACGACGTAGGTCGGTGGCCCCTCCCACTGCGGGCCCTTGTCGAAGGCCCACCGGTCGAGCACCAGAGAGCCGCCCGCCAGCACCGCAATCGCCACGCCCGCGACCATCCACCGGCGCAGGGACTTCCCCGCCCCTTCGGCGTCTCCGGTCCGCTCGGAGTCTTCCTCTCCCGCGGTGTCCTGGGCCGATGGTGTGCGGGCGCGGCGGCGTAGCCTTACCACGATGGCCGTCAGGATCGCGGCGGTCAGCGCGTGCCGTACAAGCTTCACCACGCCGGGCACACTATCCCGAACCGATACAGTCGTGTGCATGGAATTTCGTCACCTCGGCCGCAGCGGTCTCCTGGTCAGCGAGATCAGCTACGGCAACTGGATCACCCACGGCTCCCAGGTCGAGGAGGAGGCCGCCAACGCCTGCGTGAAGGCCGCCCTCGACGAGGGCATCACCACCTTCGACACCGCGGACGTCTACGCGGGCACGCGGGCCGAGGAGGTGCTCGGCAGGGCGCTGAAGGGCGTCAGGCGGGAGTCGCTGGAGATCTTCACCAAGGTCTACTGGCCCACGGGCCCCGGCCCCAACGACCGCGGCCTGTCGCGCAAGCACATCACCGAGTCGATCCACGGCTCGCTGCGCCGCCTGCAGACCGACTACGTCGACCTCTACCAGGCCCATCGCTTCGACTACGCGACGCCGCTCGAGGAGACCCTCAAGACCTTCGACGATCTCGTACGGCAGGGCAAGGTCCTCTACGTCGGCGTCAGCGAGTGGAACGCCGACCAGATCGCCCAGGCGCTGAAGATCGCCGACGAGATGGGCTTCGACCGGATCGTGTCGAACCAGCCGCAGTACAACGCCCTGTGGCGCGTCATCGAGTCGGAGATCGTGCCCCTGAGCGAGAAGGAGGGCGTCAGCCAGATCGTCTGGTCGCCCATCGCCCAGGGCGTGCTGACCGGCAAGTACCTGCCGGGCCAGGCCGCTCCCGCGGGCTCGCGCGCCACCGACGAGACCGGCGCCAAGATGATCGACAGGTTCATGAACGACGACGTGCTGACCCGCGTCCAGGACCTCCAGCCGATCGCCGACGACCTCGGCCTGTCCATGGCCCAGCTCTCGATCGCGTGGGTGCTGCAGAACCCCAACGTCGCCAGCGCCATCGTCGGAGCCTCCAGGCCCGAGCAGGTGCGCGACAACGTCAAGGCCGCGGGCGTCAAGCTCGACGCCGAGGTGCTCAAGAAGATCGACGACGTGCTCGGCCCGATCATCGAGCGCGACCCTGCCAAGACGGTCTCGCCGGCCACCCGGCCATAGCGGTTACGCATCAAACGAAAAACCCCTTGGCTCCCAAGGGGTTTTTTCATTCACTCCGTTCGCAACGCCAAACCCGTATATTCAACCCGGTCCTCGTCGAGCAAAGCCACTTGCTCGACCCCCGATTCCAGCAGGTCACGATAGTTCTCGCCGAGCCACGACTCGGCGTCGGCCTGACTGGGGAAAACCTCACGCGGCAAGGGGCGGTCGGTCACTTCACCACCATTTGCGTTTTCATAACGCCAGCGCCATGTCATGCCATACGCTCCTTTTCCGCGGGATCGCCCGAGCTCATATCGGCACCCGCACCATACCCCTGGAGCATGGAGGTTGATCGATGCTGCGCGCATTCGGGCTCGCCTGCGCGGCGGCCCTGTTCCTTTCCACTCCCGCCCTCGCCGATCCCGCCCCCGGCGCGCCCGACCCGGACGCCCCCCGCCTGTGGAGCTACTGGCACAGCGACGGCACCGCGTGGCTGTCCGGTGAGGCGAACGCCACGGTGCGCGACGGCTCGGTGATCGGCTGGCGCTTCGCCGCCGCTCCCGACGGCTCGGCCGCCGAGTCTCCCAGCGGCGAGATTCCCGCGTTCGACCAGGTCTGCGGCAAGGAGCCCGCCGCTTCCGGTCACCAGCGTGTGGCCCTCGTGGTCGACTTCGGCGATCCCGACACCGACGCCTACCCAGGCGAGCGGCCGCCCGCCCTCCTCACCACGTGCGTGACCGGGGCCGAGGGGTCCACGGGGACGCAGGCGCTCGCCCTGGCCGCCAGGGTGCGTGCGCAGTCCTCTGGAACGGTCCTCGCGGTCAACGACTACCCCGCCCGGGCGAAGGGCGGCGCCGCTCCCGCCCCCGCCTCTCCGGAGGACGGAGGGCCGCCGGTGCTGTGGATCGCGGGCGGCGTGGCCGCGGTCGCGCTCGTGGGCGGCGGGGTGCTGGTGGCGCGCCGGTCCCGCGGGCGTGTCACGCTGTGAGGCGTGCTTGTCAGGTTCATCGGTACGGCGGGGCGCGACGGCTGGCCCTCGCCCGGGTGTTCGTGCGTCTCGTGCGCGGGACTGCCGCAGGGCCGCTGGACGCCTCTGCGCGTGGAGATCGACGGCGTGCTGACGCTGGGGGACCGCGCGGTCCCTCCCGGCTACCAGGTCGAGGGAGCTCTCCTCGTCGCCCCTGACGGCTCCACACTCCTCGACCTGTCCCGCACCCCCTCCCCCGTCCCCCCGGAGTTCCCTCCTCCCGCCGCGGCTCCTCCTGCGTGCGATCTCGTGCTGGTGGATCTGCTCGGCGATCCTTCCGTCCTCGGCGACCTGCGAAGGCGCGGGCTCGTCACCGCCAGGACCCACGTCATCGCCGTCGGCCTCGACCATCGCGTCAGGTCGGAGTCCGAGCTGGCCAGACGGCTCGCGCTGTGGGGGGCGCATGCCGTACCGGACGGGACCGTCGTGGACACCGCGCACGCTCCCCTGCCCGCCCCGGCCGCGCCACGACGGACGCTGCTGCTGGGCGGCTCGCGCTCGGGCAAGTCCGACGAGGCCGAGCTGCGGCTGGCGGCCGAGCCCCACGTCACCTATCTCGCCACGGGACCCTCGGGCCACGGCGACCCCGAGTGGGCCGCGCGGGTGGCCGCCCACCGCGCCAGGCGTCCGGCCCACTGGGCGAGCGAGGAGACCACCAAGCTGGCCGAAACGATCGCGCGGGCCACGACACCGCTGCTGGTCGACGGGCTCGGGACGTGGCTGGCGGCGATGTTCGACGAGGCGGGCGCGTGGGAGGAGCCTTCGCGGCGTGAGGAGGTCGTACGGCGCTGCGACGAGCTCGTCGAGGCCTGGCGCTCGACCGGGCAGCGGATCGTCGCGGTCTCGGACGAGGTGGGGCTCGGCGTCGTCCCTTCCACCTCGAGCGGGCGTGCCTTCCGCGACGCTCTCGGCCGCCTGAACCAGCGGTTGGCGGCCGAGTCGGAGGACGTCACGCTCGTGGTGGCCGGACGCCTGCTCCCCCTCGTCTGAGTGAACGCCTCTCGGTGGGGTCCGGCTCGTCAGCCGACCCCTCCGGACGCACGCGGGGCGGACGGGGCCCGGGTGTCAGGGGCGGGGGTTGCGGGCGGCGCGGGCCGACCAGCGGCCGTCCAGCCGGTCCACGCGGAGCTCGCGGCCGAAGCACTCCGACAGCGCCGCCTCGGTCAGCGTGTCCTCCACCGGGCCCGCCGCCAGGATGCGGGTGTCGCGCATGAGCAGCGCGTGCGTGGTCGTGGCGGGCACCTCCTCCAGGTGGTGCGTGACGGTCACCGTCGTCAGCCCGTCGCGTCCGGCCAGGTCCTCGATCGCGGTGATGAGGTCCTCGCGGGCGGGGAAGTCCAGTCCTGCGAACGGCTCGTCCAGCAGCAGGATCGCCGGGTCGGCCATGAGCGCCCTCGCCACCCTGATCCTGGCCCGCTCCCCCTGCGAGCACACCACGAACAGCCGGTCCGCCAGGTCCTTGCAGCCCATCTCGGCCAGCAGCGCGTGGGCCCTGTCGTGTTCGGCCTGGCCGTACCTGTCCCAGAGCGGCGCGCTCGTGCCCGTGTGCCCGGTGAGGACCACGGTGTGCGCGGTCGCGGCCTCCTCCTCCAGCAGCGCCTCGTCCACCAGGCGCTGGCTCGCCGCGACCAGGCCGATGTCCCTGCGCAGCTCGCGGAGATCCACCCTGCCCATCCGGCGGCCGAGGATGGTGACGGCGCCCTCGCTGGGATGCCGTACGGCGGCGGCCAGCGACAGCAAGGTCGTCTTCCCCGCGCCGTTGGGCCCGAGGATCACCCAGTGCTGGCCGTAGGCGACCTGCCAGTCGATCCCGGCCAGCAGCGTCTTGCCGACCACTCTGACGCTGACACCTTCGAGTTCCACGGCGTGCATCCGGACACCCTAACGACCGCCCTGCCGTGACCGTTCCGCGGGTCCGCCTCGGGGGTGCGCTCGCATCGCCATCCTGCCCGACCGCCGACCGCGGCCGGAGCCGGGGCGGGAGGGAGGGAGGGAGGGAGGGTGGGTGGGTGGGTGAACGTAGGATCGGCCGTCATGACCGGGTGGGCGGACGGGGCGCGGTTCGCGGTGGGGACGTTGAGCGTCTTCCCCGTCAGGGTCGATCGGGTCGACCGCGAGGTGGCGGGGCAGGCGATGGTCCTCGCGCCGCTGGTCGGGCTGGCGCTCGGCGCCGTGAGCTGCCTGCCGCTGGCGCTGCCGGGTTCGGAGCTGCTCGGGGCGGCGCTGGCGCTGGGCCTGCTCGCGTTGCTGACCAGGGGCCTGCACCTGGACGGGCTCGCGGACCTGGCGGACGGGCTGGGGAGCGGCAGGCCCGCCACTCAAGCCCTTGATGTGATGAAAAAGTCGGATATTGGGCCGTTCGGGGTTGTCACGCTGGTCCTCACACTGATCGTGCAGTGCGCGGCGCTGGCCGAGGCGGGCCCCGTCGCGCTGGTCGCGGCCTGCGTGACCGGGCGGCTGGCCCTGACCTGGGCCTGCACCCGGGGAGTGCGGTCCGCGCGGCCCGGCGGGCTCGGCGACATGGTGGCGGGCACCGTACGGCGGGGCACGGCGCTCGTCGCCACCCTGGTCGTGCTGGTCGCGGCCGTGCTCGTGGGAGCGGGAGTGGGTCAGGGAGTGGCCGGGCCCGCGGGAGGGTTCGTCCTCCCGCTGGCCGTGCTCGCCGGGCTGGGGGCGGCGATGGGGCTGCTCGCGCACGCCGTGCGAAGGCTCGGCGGTGTCACGGGCGACGTGCTGGGCGCGCTCGTCGAGACCGCGGCCACCGCCGTGCTCGTCGTGTGCGCGGTGGTCAGCTGACCGGTGTCGGGCTGACCGGCTGCGCCTGCCGAACGGGCGACAGCTTGAACACGACGGCCGCGATGACGGCCAGCACCGCCCACCCGACGAGACCCGTGATGCCCGCGAAGACGGTGTTCGGCGGGTCGGCCGCGTCGCCCATCAGCAGGGCCAGCGAGGCGGCAGGGTTGAGCGCCGCGTGGCCGATCACGGCGGGCCACACGCTGCCGGTGCGCAGGCGCAGCCAGCCGAACAGCATCCCGACCAGCACGCAGAACCCCACGAAGAGCAGGGCGGCCCACGGGCCGACGGCCGGGTAGTTGTAGCCGAGGGCGGTCGCGGGGGCGTGCCAGAGCCCCCAGATCACCCCGGAGAGCACCAGCCCGCCGAGGACTCCGCGCGATTCGACCAGCCGGGGCAGCAGCCAGCCGCGCCAGCCCCACTCCTCCCCCAACATCGGGATGATGTTGAGTATCGGCAGCAGCAGGGTCGAGACGAGCAACTGGACGACCAGGGCGGTGTGCGGGTCGGCCGAGGCCCCGAGCACCGAGGCGAGGATGCTGAGGCGGCCGAGGTCGAGGGAGACCAGGCCGAGCGCCGAGGTCAGGGCGAGCGTGCCGTACACGACCAGGGGAACGGCCGCCCACGTGGCGAACAGCAACCCGATGGTACGGCGCGGGCGCTCGCCGAAGGTGAGGCCCGTCTCCCTGGCCCAGGCGCGGAACGGCGTGCGCCTGGCGAGCCATACGGCGAGCACGCCGAGGGTGGGGGTGAACATCATGAGCGCGATCAGCGGGCCGAACCGCGGGTCGGCCAGCCCTTCACCGAGCCACAGGGGAAGCGCGGCGAGCCACGCCGCGGCGAAGGCGACGAGGAGGAAGAGCGCGATCATGCGCTGACCCTTTCCTCGATGAGGGCGTTGAGCAGGGCCGCGCCGCGCGCGGCGTCGTCGATGCTGATGAGGAGCTGGCCGCCGGAGCGGTAGCGCAGGACCAGGCAGTCGCCACCGCGCAGCATGATCGCCGCGGCTCCGGGGAGGCCGCGGATGCCCCAGCCGCCGACCTGGTTCGGAAAGCGCTGCTCCGACCAGGCACGCTCGATCTTCGACAGCCTGATCCTGCGCACCGGCCAGCCGAGGGGCCCGAAGCCGATGGCCACGCCGTCCTCGGTGATGCGCACGGTGACGGTGGAGGTCAGCAGGCCGCAGGCGAGCACGAGGGCGGCCACGCCGAACAGCGGCCCGCCCGCGCCGGGCATCAGCCCCATGAGCGTGAGAACGCCGAAGACCGCCGTCAGCAGCGCCGCGCCCATGGTGACCGCGATCAGCCCCGCGTTGGAGACGCGGCCGACCCACACCGAGCGCTGGCCAGGACGCAGCCGCAGTCTCGGCGGCGCCTCGCCCTCGGGGGTGGCCTGGTCGGGCGCACCTCTGAGGAGGAGGCCCGCGATGACGCCGGCCGCGGCGGTCGCGGCCAGGACGACCGCGACGTCCCATCCGACGGTCCTGGCCTGGGTCCAGACCGGGACGTCGAGGTTGGCGGAGACGATCGACAGCTCCATGCCGACGACGAAGACGCCCCCGCCGAACAGGGCGCCCCACCAGTAGGCGCGGCTCAGCCGCAGCTCGAAGGCCTTGCCGTGGAGTGCGATGCCCACCACGACCGCCAGGGTCATGACCTCCATCGCGAGGCTGAACAGCAGGTTCTGGGTGAAGGACATGCTGCCGTCGGGGGTGGTGCCACTCCAGTGGGTGGCGAGCGGGTCGGGCAGTCTGTCGCGCAGGAGGAAGGGGATCGCCACGAGGACGGCGGCGACGGTCAGTCCCCATGTCCCGGCGGCGAGCAGCGCGCGGTTCCTGCTGGTCATGGCAGCTCCTTCAGTACGTTGACGAGGTCGTCGCGGCTGTAGCCGTACCTCTTCGCCTCCTCGAGCAGGTCGCGCGCCCGCTGGACGATGAGCGCCCGGCCGGTCGGGACGCCGGCCACGCTCACCCCCCTGCCTCTCCTGAACTCGAGGAGGCCCTCGTCGCGGAGGTCGCGCAGGGCGCGCAACACGGTGTTTGCGTTGATGCCGAGCGCCTCGGCGAGGTCCTTGGCCGGTGGAAGGCGATCGCCCGCCTGGTAGGAGCCCTCGCCTATGGCGCGTCTGATCGCCCCCGCCACCTGCTCGTGCAGGGGCCGGGGATCGTTGAGATCGAGCGTGAGCAACATGGTGCTATCGACACTAGCATCATTTTCCGACACCGTATTGGTAGGATGAACCCCTGTTTATGAATAAGCCGCCAACCGTGGATAGCATCGGTTTACGTGACCACTGTGCGGCTGAACTCAGCAGATCCCGTCTCGTTCGAAACCGACGCGCTGGTCGTCGGTTTCCTGTCAGGTTCCGAGGGCCCGCGCCCCACGGCGAAGGGCCTCGACGCCGCCTTCGACGGCAAGCTGGCCCCCTCGCTGAACGCCGTCGGTTTCACGGGAAAGCCGGGTGAGGTGGCCAAGATCCCGACGTTCGGCGCCATCACCGCGCCGCTGCTGGTGGCCGTCGGCCTCGGTGAGTCCGCCGACTCCGAGGGCCTGCGCCGCGCCGCGGGCGCCGCTGTCCGCTCTCTCGCCGGTACGGCACGCGCCGCGCTCACGCTGCCCGCCGCCTCCGCCGACGAGGCCGAGGCGATCGCGCTGGGCGGCCTGCTGGGCGCCTACAGCTTCGCCAGGTACCGCACCGACGGCGAGCAGAAGCCCCCCGTCGGCGAGCTGGTCGTGCTGACCGCCGCCGAGGGCTCGGCCGAGCGCGTCGCGATCGTGGCCGACTCGGTCGCGCTGGTGCGCGACCTGGTCAACACCCCGCCGATGGACCTGTGGCCTGCGAAGTTCGCCGAGATCGCCGAGCGCGAGGGCGCCAAGGCGGGCCTGACCGTCGAGGTGCTCGACGAGAAGCAGCTCAAGGAGGGCGGCTACGGCGGCATCATCGGCGTCGGCCAGGGCTCGGCCAACCCGCCGCGCCTGGTCCGCCTGTCCTACTCCCACCCAGAGGCGAGCCAGACGCTGGCCTACGTCGGCAAGGGCATCACCTTCGACTCCGGCGGCCTGTCGCTCAAGCCGTCGGCCGCCATGGACTGGATGAAGTCCGACATGGGCGGCGCGGGCGCGGTGTTCGGCGCCCTCGTCGGCATCGCCCGCCTCGGCCTCAAGGTGAACGCCGTCGGCTACCTCTGCCTGGCCGAGAACCTGCCCAGCGGCACGGCCACCCGCCCGTCCGATGTGCTGACCAGCTACAGCGGCAAGACGGTCGAGGTGCTCGACACCGACGCCGAAGGCCGTCTGGTGCTCATGGACGGCATCGCCCGCGCCGCCGAGGACGACCCCGACCTGATCGTCGACGTCGCCACCCTGACCGGCGCGCAGATCGTCGCGCTCGGCTGGCGTACGGCGGGCGTCATGTCCAACGACGACGCCATCCGCGAACTGGTCGTCTCCATCGCCGACGAGGCGGGCGAGGGCGCGTGGGGCATGCCACTGCCCGAGGAGCTCCGCAAGGGCCTCGACTCGCCGATCGCCGACATCGCCAATCTCCAGCCCGAGCGCTGGGGCAGCATGCTGGCTGCGGGCATCTTCCTGAAGGAGTTCGTGCCGGAGGGCAGGCGCTGGGCGCACATCGACATGGCGGGGCCCGCCTTCAACAAGGGCGAGCCGCACGGCTACACGCCGAAGGGCGGTACGGGCGCCATCACCCGCACCCTCATCGGACTGGCCGAGAGGGCCGCAACGGCCCTTAACAAGTGAAAAGATGACGGCATCACCATCCGACAAGGAGCTTTCCTGTGGCCTACGACATCGTCGTCCTAGGTGGCGGTAGCGGCGGCTACGCCTGCGCACTGCGCGCGGCAGAGCTGGGCAAGACGGTCGCGCTGATCGAGAAGGACAAGATCGGCGGCACCTGCCTGCACCGCGGCTGCATTCCCACCAAGGCCCTGCTGCACTCGGCCGAGATCGCCGACGAGACCCGCGAGAGCGAGGCCTTCGGCGTCAAGGCACGTTTCGACGGCATCGACGTGCCCGGCGTCCACGCCTTCAAGGACAAGATCGTCACTCGGGCGTGGAAGGGCGTGCAGGGCCTGCTCAAGTCAGCGGGCGTCACGGTCGTCGAGGGTGAGGGCAGGCTCGTCGGCCCCAACCGCGTCCAGGTCGGCGCGGAGGTCTACGAGGGCGCCAATCTCGTCCTGGCCACGGGCAGCGCGCCGAAGTCGCTGCCCGGCCTGGAGATCGACGGCGAGCGGGTCATCACCAGCGAGCACACGCTGAGGATGGATCGCGTGCCCTCCTCGGTCATCGTGCTCGGCGGCGGCGTCATCGGCGTGGAGCTGGCCAGCGTCTACCGTTCCTTCGGCGCCGAGGTCACCATCGTCGAGGCCCTGCCCCACCTGCTTCCCCTCGAGGAGGAGTCGAGCTCCAAGCTGCTGGAGCGCGCCTTCCGCCGCAGGGGCATCAAGTACGAGCTGGGTGTCTTCTTCGACAGCGTCAAGACCACCGACACCGGCGTGGTCGTCACGCTGGCCAACGGCAAGACCATCGACGCGGAGCTGCTGCTGGTGGCCGTGGGCCGCGGCGCGGTCAGCGATGGCATGGGCTTCGAGGAGCAGGGCGTCGCGATCGAGCGCGGCACCGTGGTCGTCGACGAGCACTGCCGGACCAGCGTGCCGGGCGTCTACGCGATCGGCGACCTGATCCCCACCCTGCAGCTGGCCCACGCCGGCTTCGCCGAGGGCATCATGGTGGCCGAGCACATCGCGGGCCTCAACCCGCCGCCGATCGACTACGACGGCGTGCCGCGCATCACCTACTCCGACCCCGAGGTCGCCTCGGTGGGCATCACCTCCAAGCAGGCGGCCGAGCGGGGCATCGAGATCGTCGAACAGGTCTACGACCTGGCCGGCAACCCCAAGAGCCAGATTCTCGGCACTTCGGGCGCCGTCAAGGTGCTGGCCGAGAAGGACGGCCCCGTCGTGGGCGTCCACATGGTCGGCCGCCGCATCGGCGAGCTCGTCACCGAGGGCCAGCTGATCTACAACTGGGAGGCGCTCCCCACGGAGGTCGCCCAGCTGATCCACGCTCACCCGACCCAGTCCGAAGCCTTGGGCGAGGCCATGCTGGCGCTGGCCGGCAAGCCCCTGCACGTCCACAACTAAGAACTCGAGGAAGACATACCCATGCCGGTCTCCGTACAGATGCCCCAGCTCGGCGAGAGCGTGACCGAGGGCACGGTAACCCGTTGGCTGAAGAAGGAGGGCGAGCGCGTCGAGGCCGACGAGCCGCTCCTCGAAGTGTCGACCGACAAGGTCGACACCGAGATCCCGTCGCCTTCGGCGGGTGTTCTGACCAAGATTGTCGTCGCCGAGGACGAGACCGTCGAGGTCGGCGCCGAGCTTGCGATCATTGACGAGAACGGCACGGCCGGCGCCGCCGCTCCCGCTCCTGAGGCCGCGGCCGCTCCTGAGCCCGAGCCGGAGCCCGAGCCCGAGCCCGCCCCTGTTTCCTCGATCCCGCAGCCCGCGCCCGCCGCCGCGCCCGCCCCTGCTCCCGCCGCCGCACCAGCGCCGGCACAGGCTCCCGCTCAGGCGCCGGCTCCCGCGCAGGCCCAGGCTCCCGCGCCTTCGCCGATCGCGACGGCGCCCGCCGCCGCGCCGAGCCCGCTGCCGTCCTCGGGTGAGAGCCCCTACGTCACGCCGCTGGTGCGCAAGCTCGCCAACGAGCACGGGGTCGACCTCGACTCGCTGACCGGCACCGGCGTCGGTGGCCGCATCCGCAAGCAGGACGTGCTCGAGGCGGCCAAGACGCAGCGCGACCAGGCCGCCCCCGCTCCCGCCGCCCAGGCCCCCGCGCCCGCCCAGGCCGCGCCCGCCGCGGCTCCGGCCGCCGCGGCCCAGGCCGCTCCGGTGACCGCCGCGCCCGAGGCGGTCCAGGTCGACACCACGCTGCGCGGCCGTACCGAGAAGATGTCGCGCCTGCGTCAGACCATCGCCAAGCGCATGGTCGAGTCGCTGCAGACCGCGGCCCAGCTCACCTCGGTCGTCGAGGTCGACGTCACCAAGATCGCCAAGCTGCGCGCGAAGGCCAAGGACGACTTCTTCCGCCGCGAGGGCGTCAAGCTGACCTTCACGCCGTTCTTCGCGATGGCCGCGGTCGAGGCGCTCAAGCAGCACCCGAAGCTCAACGCCACGATCAACAACGAGACCAACGAGGTGACCTACTTCGACGTCGAGAACCTCGGCGTCGCGGTCGACACCGAGCGTGGCCTGCTCGCGGCGGTCGTCAAGAGCGCCGGTGACCTCAACCTGGCCGGTCTGGCCAGGAAGATCACCGACGTGGCCGAGCGCACCCGTGACAACAAGGTGACTCCTGACGAGCTCACCGGCGGCACGTTCACGCTGACCAACACCGGCAGCCGCGGCGCGCTGTTCGACACGCCGATCCTGAACCAGCCGCAGGTCGGCATGCTCGGCACCGGCGCGGTCGTCAAGCGTCCCGTCGTGCTCGACACGCCGGAGGGCGAGGTCATAGCGGTCAGGTCGATGGTGTACCTCGCGCTGACCTACGACCACCGTCTGGTCGACGGTGCCGACGCGGCTCGCTTCCTCACGACGATCAAGCGTCGTCTCGAGGAGGGCCGCTTCGAGGCGCAGCTGGGCCTGGCCTAGTCCCGGCTGCTCTGGCTCGTCGTGCGGGCGCCCGCGGAGACTTCTCCGCGGGCGCCCGCCCGCGTTCGAGGCTCACGGCGGCCTTCCGCGTAGGGTGGGAGGATGGCGATCATCGTGACGGGTGCGTCGGGCCTGCTCGGCCAGGCGCTGGTCGGCGCGCTCACCGAGGAGGGCGAGCAGGTCGTCCGGCTGGTACGGCGCCCGCCCACGAGCGGCGACGAGTCGCTCTGGCAGCCCGACAAGGGCCTCGTCGACCAGGCCGTGCTGGAGGGCGCCGAGGCCGTGGTGCACCTGGCGGGCGCGGGGCTCGGCGAGCATCGATGGAGCGACGCCTACCGGCGGGAGATCGTCGACAGCAGGATGTCCGGCACCAGGACGCTGGTCACGGCGCTGAAGGGGCTGAACAGGCCGCCACAGCTGCTGCTGTCCGCCTCGGGAGCGGGCTTCTACGGCGACACGGGCGATCGGGTGACCGACGAGAGCGGGCCGCGCGGCGAGGGCTTCCTGGCGGAGCTGTGCGAGCGCTGGGAGGCCGAGGCCAGAAAGGCCGAGCAGGCGGGCATCAGGACCGCCCAGCTCAGGACCGCGATCACGCTGTCTGCGCGAGGCGGGGCGCTCAAACAGCTGCTGCCGGTCTTCAGGATGGGGCTCGGCGCGCCGCTGGGCTCGGGCAGGCAGTGGTGGGCGTGGATCTCGCTCGACGACTGGATCCGCGCAGTCCTCCATATCCTGAGAAATCGCGGCATCGAGGGGCCGGTGAACGTGGCCGCGCCCGAGCCCGTCACCAACAAGGAGTTCACCACGGCGCTGGGCAGGGCGATGAAGAAACCGACGATGCCGATCGCCGTTCCGGGGTTCGCGCTACGGGCGGGGCTCGGCGGGCTCGCGGACGAAGGGTTGCTGATCGGACAGCGTGCCGTGCCGTCGAAACTGCTTGACAGCGGTTTCAGGTTCCTGCATCCGACCCTCGACGAGGCGCTGGCAGCCGTACTCTAGTGAGCCATTCGTCCGACTCACCGTGGGGGGTAGCACAATGACCAGGTCAGGGCAGTCCCATATCCTCGCCATCGGCGGCGGATCCTTCAAGGCGACAGAGCGCTACGGCTTCCTGCAGGCCAGCCCGCTGTTGCGCTACGCGCTCGATCTCACAGGACAGGACAGGCCCAAGCTCGGCCTGCTCGCCACCGCGACAGGTGACGACGCCGACTGGCTGCTGAAGATGTACGGCGCCTTCGCCGGGTGGGATGTCGAGGTGAGCCACCTGACGGTGTTCCCGATGCCCAACGTCGAGGACCCGAAGGCGTGGATGCTCGACCAGGACATGATCTACGTCAGCGGTGGCAGCGTGGCCAACTTGGCCGCGTTGTGGCGCCTGCACGGCCTTGACGAGGCCTTCGAGGAGGCGTGGCGGTCCGGTGTGGTGCTGGCGGGGCAGAGCGCGGGCGCGCTGTGCTGGCACGTCGGCGGCAACACCGACTCCTTCGGCCCCCAGTTGCGGGTGTGGGCCGACGGCCTGGCGCTGCTGCCCTACTCCTGCGGCGTCCACTACAACTCCGACCCGCAGCGCAGGCAGCTGCTGCACGACTCGGTGGCCGCGGGCGAGCTGCCCGACGGCTACGCCGCCGACGAGGGTGTCGGCCTGCACTACGTCGGCACCGAGTTCATCCAGGCGGTCACCGTCGACCCCGCGGGCTACGCCTACCGGGTGGAGCACGACGGCGCGGGCGGGGTGAAGGAGTTCAGGATCGAGCCGAGGCTGCTCACCGCGTGACCCGCGGACGGCGGGAGTCCCCCTCACGGGCCCGCGATGATGCGGCCGAGGTGGCCGGGGGAGGTCATTGCGGTCCCGTGGCCGTTTCTTGTGAGTAACCTTTATCTGTGGCGAAGCTGACGATTGTCCGTCTTGGTGTGGACGTGCCCTACGAGCAGGCCTGGGCACTCCAGAGACGGGTCCACGCCGGCAGGGTCGCAGGATCGCTCGGGGACACCGCGCTGCTGCTGGAGCACGCGCCGGTCTACACCGCGGGCAGGCGCACGGCCGCGCACGAGCGGCCCGCCGACGGCACCCCCGTCGTCGACGTCGACAGAGGCGGCCGCATCACCTGGCACGGGCCTGGTCAGCTCGTCGGCTACCCGATCATGCGGGTGGGAGACGTCGGCGCCTACGTCCACGCGCTCGAAGAGGCGATGATCCAGATCTGCGCCGACTTCGGCGTGAGCGTGCACAGGGTCGAGGGACGCAGCGGCGTCTGGGTGCGCGACGAGGGCGGCCCCGAACGCGCCCTGGGCGCGGTCGGCATCAGGATCGTCGGCGGCGTCACGATGCACGGCTTCGCGCTCAACTGCGCCAACGATCCGAGCTGGTTCAACAGGATCGTGCCGTGCGGCATCACCGACGCGGGGGTCACCTCGCTGTCGCAGGAGTCGGGGCGGCGCATCGTGGTCGACGAGGTCATGCCGTACGCGGAGAAGCGCCTGGCCGAGGCGCTGGAGGCCGAGCCCCGGGACATGCACGAGGAGGATCTTCTCCAAGCGGTGGCGAAACTGCGGTGAAATCGGGATGAGCCGCCTCTAGGATCGGCGGCATGCGAAGGAGCGCCGCTCTTGTCCTTTCCCTCGCTGTCCACGCGCTGACCCTCGGTTTCTTCGTGCTCGGAGTGACCGTCGTCGTCAACGGCTCGGCCCTGTTCCTGTCCTGGATGCTCGGCGGCCTGCTGGTGGCGATCGGGGTCCTGCTGCGCCCGCGGCTGGGCCGCCTGCCCGCCGACGCCGAGGTCGTCGACAGGGCCGCCGCCCCCGAGTTGTACGGAATGGCCGCGCGCGTGGCCGACGAGATGGGCGTGGCCAGGCCCGTCCACGTGGCCGTGATGGATCTGGCCACGGCCGCCGCCTATGTTCGGGTCGGCGTGCGCAGGACCCCCGCCCTGGTCGTGGGCCTGCCGCTGTGGCTGACGCTGTCGCCGAGGCAGCGGGTGACGCTGCTGGCGGGCGCCTACGCGAGCGAGGAGACCCTCGACGGGCTGATCGTCGAGGGGGCGCTGTCGACGCTCGGCGAGTGGCGTCACACGCTGCTCGGCGCCGAGCCGTTGACCGCTCGCAGGGAGGCCGACCTCACGATGGCGATGTCACTCGGCGCGTGGAGTCCGAACAGCTCCTACAACGCGGCGGGCCTGCTCGGCCGGATCGTCGGCAGGGTCTTCGGCTGGCCTGTGCTGGTGCTGGAGCACGTGCTGAGGCGGCTGACCCCTTCGGGTGACCCGCGGGCGGCGGCCAGGCGACGGGCGCTCACGCTGCGGGCGGTGACCGAGGACGACGTGGCCGAACTGGACGAGCTGGTCGCCGGCCGCAGTTATCTCGCGCCGATGCAGGCGGCGGTGCTGCGAGGGGAGAGCGTGGAGGAGATCAGGCAGGCGGCGCTGACGAGGTCCAGATTGGCCGACGACGGCGTGCTCACCTCCGCGCCGGGCTCGCGCCTGCTCGGCGGGCCCGAGTCGGCGGTCATCGACACCGAACTGAGCAGGCACTACGCCAGAGCCGTACGCGGGTTCGGTCTCATAAGTTGAGAGACGTAAGCTTTAACGGTGACCGTTGCTCCTGAAGGCCGTAAGCTCCTCCGCCTCGAGGTGCGAAACGCCGAAACCCCTATTGAGCGCAAGCCCCCGTGGATCAAGACCAAGCTCAGGACCGGTCCCGAGTACACCGAGCTGAAATCGCTGGTGCGCCGGGAGGGCCTGCACACGGTCTGTGAAGAGGCGGGCTGTCCCAACATCTACGAGTGCTGGGAGGACCGGGAGGCGACGTTCCTCATCGGCGGCGACCAGTGCACCCGGCGCTGCGACTTCTGCCAGATCGACACGGGCAAGCCCAAGGAGTACGACAAGGACGAGCCGCGCAGGGTCGCCGAGTCCGTCCAGCAGATGGGCCTGAAGTACGCCACGGTGACCGGTGTGGCCCGTGACGACCTGCCCGACGGCGGCGCGTGGCTCTACGCGGAGACCGCCAGGCAGATCCACTCGCTGCTGCCCGGCTGCGGCGTCGAGCTCCTGGTTCCCGACTTCAACGGCAACCAGGAGCAGCTGGAGGAGGTCTTCTCCAGCAAGCCGGAGGTGTTCGCGCACAACATCGAGACGGTGCCGCGGATCTTCAAGCGGATCCGTCCCGCCTTCCGCTACGAGCGCTCGCTCGCCGTGATCACCAAGGGGCGCGAGGCGGGGCTCGTCACCAAGTCCAATCTGATCCTGGGCATGGGCGAGGAGCGGTCCGAGGTGACCCAGGCGATGCGCGACCTCCACGAGGCCGGCTGCGACCTGCTGACGATCACCCAGTACCTCCGCCCGACGCCGCGCCACCACCCCGTCGAACGGTGGGTGAAGCCGGAGGAGTTCGTGGAGCTGCAGGCCGAGGCCGAGGCGATCGGCTTCGCCGGCGTCATGTCGGGGCCCCTGGTGCGCTCGTCGTACCGCGCGGGGCGGCTCTACCAGCAGGCCATCGAGGCCCGCCAGAACGTCTGATCCCCGGAAAGAGAGAAGGCCGCACACCCGTGCGGCCTTCTCTCTTTCCCCCGGGACGATCCGGCCTCCCGCGGACGACCCGGCCTCCAGGGAACGGCCTGGCCTTGCGCGGACGGCCCGGCTTCTCAGGGAGGCCCTGCGCGAGGCCGGCGGCCGGCGATCAGCCGTCCGATCGCGACGATGAGGCGGCCTGCGCGGGCACCGCAGCGCCGGGACGGTTGTCACCGCCCCGCTGCTCCCTGGCATGTCCCGCTACCGTCAGCTCGCAGCGGCCGTCCACGCACGATCGCTGCAGCCGGCCCATCGAGACGGTCTGCGCCAGCCCGATCGCCCAGCAGGTCGGGCACCCGCGCAGAGCGAGCAGTCCGACCGGGGCCAGGAGCAGGCTGCCTGGGCCGACCACCGGGATGAGCGCGACCGAACCGATCAGCGCGCCGAACCCCACCGCTCCTCGTACCAGGTGCCGGGGCAGCGATGTGCTCGCGAAGCTTCCCTTGTCATTCATCGTCGCCTCCAAGGGCGGAGCCGGATGTGCCCCGCAGAGTGTGGTTGACCGCCACGCGGGCGCGGTGCAGCCGCGACTTCATGGCGGCCGTGCTGAGGCCGAGCGCGTCGGCGACCATCCGCCCGCTGTACCCCAGGACGTCTCGCATGATCAGCACGTGTCGCTGGTCGGCGGGCAGGGCGGCGATGGCGGCCGCCACCCGCCCTGCTTCCAGGCGTTGCAGCACCTCGTCCTCGACCGACGGCATGGCGGTCTCCTGGGGCAGCGGGTGGTGCCGCAGCATCAGCCGCGACCTCCGCAGGCACTCGTTGCGGACGATGCGGAACATCCACGACGCCAGCGCGCCTGACGCTCGCAGCATCCCGATCTTCCGGTACAGGATGATCAGCGCTTCCTGCGCGGCGTCCTCGGCGTCCTCGTGCGTGGCGCACAGCGCGTGGGCGAAGCGCCGCACGTGCGGGTGCGAGCCGGACACCACCGCGGCGATCGATTCGACGTCGCCGGCCTGCGCGGCGACGATCAGCCGGTCGGCGGGCCAGGTCGGGTCAGCCACGCGACCGGCCCCTGCGACGCAGCGCGACCACGCACGCGCAGACGAGGACGGCCGCGACGACGACGACGGCACCAATGATCATGACTACCTCCGGATCCTGTCCCGACGGTGTTGTCGGCACGCGCATGAGAGGCGTGGACCTCGTCAAAGGATTCACCAGTGTGCCCGGAGTCACAAAAGTAACGTGATGGTCACAAACCTATCGATCAGTAGGTTTTCTGGTTAACACTGGCTGCGTGGACTTCGACGAACTGATCAACCAGCTGGACCTGCCCACCAAGATCCGCCTGCTCACCGGCGCGGACATGTGGTCGCTGCCCGCCATCCCCGAGATCGGCCTCGACCGGCTCGTCATGAGCGACGGGCCCATCGGCGTGCGCGGCGAGCAGTGGACCTCCGCCGACCCCTCGATCGCGCTGCCGAGCCCGACCGCGCTGGCCGCGACGTGGGACGTCGAGCTGGTCCGCCAGGTGGGCCGCCTGCTCGCCCAGGAGGCCAGGCGCAAGGGCGTGCACGTGCTGCTGGCGCCCACCATCAACCTGCACCGCTCCCCGCTCGGCGGCCGGCACTTCGAGTGCTTCTCCGAGGACCCCTACCTCACGGGCGAGCTGGGCGCCGCCTACGTCGAGGGCGTCCAGGAGGGCGGCGTCGGGACCACGCCGAAGCACTTCGTGGCCAACGACTTCGAGACCGACCGCTTCACCGTCGACGTCAAGGTCACCGACAGGGTGCTCAGGGAGGCGTACCTGGCGCCCTTCGAGCGGGTGGTCCAGGCGGGCGCGTGGGGCATGATGACGGCCTACAACTCGGTCAACGGGACCACCATGACCGAGCACTCCGCCCTGGTGAACGGCGTCCTCAAGGGCGAGTGGGGCTTCGACGGCTTCGTCGTGTCCGACTGGACGGCCGTGCGCTCCACCGAGGCGGCGGCGGTCGGCGGGACCGACGTGGCCATGCCGGGGCCGTTCGGACCGTGGGGCGCCAAGCTGGAGGAGGCGGTGCGCGAGGGCCGGGTGCCCGAGTCCGCCGTCGACGACAAGGTGCGCCGCATCCTGCGCCTGGCCTCCCGCGTGGGCGCGCTCCACTCCGGCGAGGCGGCCCCCGCGCGGGCGGAGGCGATCGACGGAGCGGCGCTCGCCCACGAGGTCGCGGCGCGCTCGTTCACGCTGCTGAGGAACGAGGGCGATCTGCTCCCCCTCGCCGGCGCGCCGACGCTGGCGCTCATCGGCTCGGCCGCCGACGAGGCGCGGATCATGGGCGGCGGCAGCGCGCAGGTCTTCCCCGAACGCACGGTCTCCCCGCTGGAGGGGCTCGGCGCCCGTGGCGAGGTCAGGTACGCGCTCGGCACCGACCCCCGGGTGCGTCTGGCGCCGCTGGCCGTACCGACGACGGCGCGGTTCCTGGACGCCGAGGGCGAACTTCTGGCCGAGCACCCGCTGGCCACGACGGAGGCCAGGTGGGTCGGCCAGCTGCCGCCCGACGTCGACGGCGACCGGCTCAGCGCGGTACGGCTGAGCGCCGCCTACACCCCCGACGTCACGGGCGCGCACGAGCTGTCGGTGGCGGGCGTGGGGCCCTTCACGCTGCGCGTGGACGGCACGACGGTGTTCGACGAGGCGATCGAGCTGGAGGGCGACGACCCCGCGGCGGCGTTCCTGTCGCCGCCGGAGAAGCGCGTCGTGGTCGAGCTGGTCGCGGGCAGGGCGTACGAGCTGGAGGTGACGCATCCCGCCGGGGCCTTCAGCGGCATGGCGTTCGTCGCCTACACCCTCGGTCACGCCAACCCCTCCCCCGGCGAGGACGCGCTCATCGCCGAGGCCGTGGAGGTGGCGCGCTCGTGCGAGGTGGCCGTGGTGGTGGCGTCCACGACGCTGGAGGTCGAGAGCGAGGGCTTCGACCGCAAGGACCTGCGCCTGCCCGGCCGCCAGGACGAGCTCATCGCCGCCGTCGCCGCCGCCAACCCCCGCACGATCGTCGTGGTGAACGCCGGCTCGCCCGTCGAGATGCCGTGGGCGTCCGACGTGGCGGCGGTGCTGCTGACCTGGTTCCCCGGCCAGGAGGCGGGCCTGGCCCTGGCCGACGTCCTGTACGGCGACGCCGAGCCGGGCGGCCGGCTGCCCACCACCTGGCCCGCGAGGCTCGACGACAGCCCCGTCGTCGACGTCACGCCGGTCGACGGCGAGGTCCCCTACGAGGAGGGCGTCTTCATCGGCTACCGCGCGTGGGAGAAGCGGGGACGCGTCCCCGCCTTCTGGTTCGGCCACGGCCTCGGCTACACGACCTGGTCCTACGACTCGATCGCCGCCGAGGGCTCGACGGTGACGGTCGCGGTCACCAACACGGGCGCGCGCCGAGGGCGTGAGGTCGTGCAGGTGTACCTCTCGGCGGTGGCGCGGGACGACCGGCCTGCCAGCTGGCTGGCCGGGTTCGACGTGGTGGAGGCGGCGCCGGGCGAGACCGTGCTGACCACGCTGTTCCTGCCCGAGCGGGCCTTCCAGGTGTGGACGGAGGACGGCTGGAGCACCGTGCACGGCGAGTACACGATCCAGGCCGGCCGCAGCGTCGCCGACCTGAGGGCCGTCGCGACCGTCAAAGTCTGACGCGGCCGTAGTCCTCGGACGGACGGCGGCTCCTCGGGTCAGCCCGCGGTATCACGACCGGTTCCTCCAACGGAAGGAAGGGCGGGCGGAAGATCGCTGAAAGGCTCCTCGCAGAGGACGTCGAGTGCCTGTTGGAGGAGATGACCGATGCCGGTTTCCACGCGAGTCCCCCTGACTGGACGGGCGGTCGCGGGCTTGGCCGCCGCGCTGATGACGCTGGCCGCCACGCCCGCGGCGGCCGCCGAGCCGCCGAGCGCGCCCGTAGAGGTACGGCTCCAAGCGCCGACAGGGAGGCAGCCGATCGGCACGGCCGCCCTGCGCCTGGTGGACAGGTCGCGCCCTGACCCGTGGGTGGCGGCCCGGCCGTACAGGGAGCTCATGGTGAGCCTCTGGTACCCGGCCTCCGCCGCGGCCGACCTGCCCCTGGCGCCGCAGATGACCCCGCGGGCCGCGGCCGACTTCGACAAGACGCTCGCGCCCGCCGTCTTCGGCATCAGGCCGGGACAGGCGGACTGGGCCGCGACGAGGACGCACGCCAGGGCGGGCGCGCCCGTCGACCGGCGGGCGCGAAGGCTTCCTGTCGTCCTGTTCTCCGCCGGGTTCGGCGCGCCGCGCACGATAGGGGCCACGCTGGTCGAGGAGCTGGCCGCCAGGGGCTACCTCGTCGTCGGCGTCGACCACACCTACGAGGCGGCGCAGGTCGAGTTCCCCGGCGGCAGGGTCGAGCGGGCCAGGATTCCCGCGCGGCCGACGCCGGCCGACATGACGAAGGCGCAGGACGTCAGGGTGGCGGACATGACGTTCGTGCTCGACCGGCTGGAGCGGCTCGGCCGGAGGGCCGGGCTCGACACCGAGGGTGCGTCGCTTCCCGCGGGCCTGCGCGGGAGCATAGACCTGTCCCGCGTCGGCGTCTTCGGCCACTCCATGGGCGGGGCGACGGCCGCGCAGATCACGCGCGGCGACAGGCGCGTCGACGTGGGCGTCAACCTCGACGGCGGCTTCCGCGGCTCGGTGGCCGAGACCGGCGTCGCCAAGCCGTTCCTCCAGATGGCCGCGGAGGATCACACGAGGGAGAGCGACCCGTCATGGAAGTCGTTCTGGGCGGCGTCCAGCGGATGGAAGCGGGAGCTGCGGTTCACCGGAGCCGCCCACTACAGCTTCACCGACGCCGAGGTGCTGGCCCCGCAGCTCGCGCGTGAGCTGGGCGTGCCGACCCGCGACCTCATCGGGACGATCGACCCCGAGCGGGCCGTCGCGGCGCAGCGCGCCTTCGTGACCGCCTTCTTCGACCTGCACCTGAAAGGCAGGCCGACCCCGCTGTTCGAGGGGCAGAGCAGGCGCTTCCCCGAGGTGAAGCCGATCCCCTAGAACCCGGCCCCGTCGGAAACGCGGCGAAACGTCGGGTCACGTTTTCATCTCCGGCGGGGGGTGTTTGTATCCTTCACAACATGGCGAAGCCCGTAGACCCAGAGAAGCCGGGGCGCATCAAGCAGCTCCGCATGATCGCGAAGATCATCCAGCAGGCCAATCCCAAGGGGATGCCGATCGTCTTCCTTTCGGCGGTCGCCACGCTGGCGGTGGTCATCGTGATCGGTCTGGTCACGGACTACTTCTGGTACTCGATCGTCCTCGGCATCATGCTGGCGTTCACCGTGGGCCTGGTCGTGTTCGGCCAGCTCGCGCAGCGGGCCCAGTACCGCATGCTCGACGGCCAGACCGGCGCGGCCGCGGCGGTCCTGCAGGGCATGCGGGGCAACTGGGAGGTGACCCCGGCGATCGCCGCCAACCGTGACCAGGACCTCGTGCACCTGGTCGTGGGCTTCCCCGGCATCGTCCTGGTCTCCGAGGGCCCGGGCAACCGCGTGCAGAAGATGCTCGTCGGCGAGAAGAAGCGCCTGCAGCGCGTCGTCATGGACGTGCCCGTCTACGACGTCCAGTGCGGCGACGGCGAGGGGCAGATCCCGCTCGGCAAGCTGCAGCGTCACCTGATGAAGCTGCCGCGCAACCTCAAGAAGCCCGCGGTCAACCAGGTGAAGGACCGGCTGCGCTCGCTGCCGAAGAACCTGCCGATGCCCAAGGGCCCGATGCCCAAGGGCGCGCGGATGCCGCGCGGCCCGAAGATGCGCTAGTGCTGTCGGCTTCGTCGCGGGCCAACCGCTTCTGGTGGGACGGCAACGCGGACGAGTACCAGGTGGAGCACGGCGAGTTCCTGCGCGACTCCGGCTTCATCTGGTGCCCCGAGGGCGTCGACGAGGCCGAGGCACACCTGCTCGGCCCGGTCGAGGGCAAGGACGTGCTGGAGATCGGCTGCGGCGCCGCCCAGTGCTCGCGCTGGCTGTCCACACGAGGGGCGCGGGTCGCCGCGTTCGACATCTCCCACCGGCAGCTGCGCCACTCCCAGCGGATCGACATGGAGACGGGCCTGCGGGTGCCCGTGCTCCAGGCCGACGCCGAGAGCCTGCCCTTCGGCGACGGCGCCTTCGACGTGGTGTGCTCGGCCTTCGGGGCGCTGCCGTTCGTGGCCGCGCCGCTGAGCGTCCTCACCGAGGTGAAGCGGGTGCTCAGGCGGGGCGGCCGGTTCGTGTTCTCGGTGAGCCATCCGATCAGGTGGGCCTTCCCCGACGATCCGGGCGAGCGCGGCCTCACCTCTGACCGCTCCTACTTCGACCGCACGCCGTACGTCGAGACCGACGACGAGGGAAGGCCCACCTACGTCGAGCACCACAGGACCATGGGCGACTGGGTCGGCCTGATCGCGGCGAGCGGGCTCACCCTGACCTCCCTCATGGAGCCGGAGTGGCCGGACGGCCATGACCGGGTGTGGGGCGGATGGAGCCCGCTGAGAGGCCGTCACCTCCCCGGCACGGCGATCTTCACCTGTAGCGCGTAGCCATCGAACGGCCGCGGTGCCGCCTGGGAGCTGCGGCACCGCGTCTGCTCCTTCTCAACGCTCTCGACGTCCGGTCACGGGTTCAGCAGTTCTCCGGACCTCGCACCGTGTTCGGCAGGCCGTTGTCGCGCATCGCGGGATCGTTGCCCGAACAGGTCAGCGGACCGCCGACCGTGCTGGCGCTGACCAGCGGCCCCGCGCCGCCGGTCAGGGTGACGGGACCGCCGACCTCGGCCGCCTCCAGGCTCACCTCGCCCCGCACGCCCGACACGCTCACGGGGCCGCCCACCGACGCGCCGGTGAGGACGAGCGCGGCGGCCTTGTGCGCGGTGACGGGCCCCTCGACCCTGGCGTCCTTCGCCAGGAGCGCGGCGCCCTGCCGTACCGTGACGGGGCCCGTCACCGTGGCGCCCTCCGCCAGGCAGGTGACGCCCTCGGCCACCGTCAGCGGCCCCCTGTGGGTGCCGCTGACGGTCCTGGAACAGGCCTGGTCGGGTACGGCCAGCAGTTCCAGCTCGGCGACGTGCCCCGACGTCGTGAAGCGGTAGTGCCCGAACCGCCCCGGCTTGGCGATCTTGAAGGGTCTGGTCTGCTTCTGCCAGGCGAAGCTCTCCTGCTTGCGCTCGTCGATGACGGCCCAGGTGACGCCGTCGTAGGAGCCCTCCAGCTTCCACTCCGAGGGGGCGGCGGAGGCGCCGGACGTGAGCGTGTAGAAGGTGACAGGCTCGCGCCCCGCCGCCGTCAGCGTGACGGGTCCGCTGAAGACCGCCTCGGTGGCCGAGGTGTCGTCCGAGAGCGCGGCAGGGCCGCCGGTGACCCGGATGTCGCGCATCGGACGCGGCGACCGCCCCTCAGGGGTGATCGACTGTAGCGGCGAGCCCCACGTGGAAGGCTCGGGCCCCATGTCGAAGTCGAGCACCGCGCCCTTGGCCAGGACGTCGTGCGGCAGCGAGGTGGAGGCCCAGGCCCTGCCGTTCACCTTGAGCCCCTGGACGTAGACGTTGCGCGCGCTGTTCTTCGGCGCGTTGACGACCAGGTCCTTTCCTCCCGGCAGGTGCACGGTCGCCTTGGTGAACAGCGGGGAGCCGACCGCGTAGTGCGGGCTGCCCATCTGGAGGGGGTAGAAGCCGAGGGCGCTGAAGAGGTACCAGGCCGACATCTCGCCGTTGTCCTCGTCGCCCGGGTAACCCTGGCCGATCTCGCTGCCGAGGTAGAGCCGCGAGAGCGCCTCCCTTGCCTTGGCCTGCGCCTTCCACGGCTGGCCCGCGTAGTCGTACATGTAGATGATGTGGTGGGAGGGCTGGTTGCTGTGGCCGTACTGGCCCATCCTGACATCCCTGGCCTCGCGCATCTCATGGATGATGCCGCCGTAGGAGCCGGGGAACGTCGCGGTCTCGGGGGTGGCGAAGAAGTCGTCCAGCTTCTTGGCCAGGCCCGCGCGCCCGCCGTACAGGGAGGCGAGGCCCACGCCGTCCTGGGGAGCGTGGAAGGCCATGTTCCAGCCGCTGGTCTCGGTGTAGTCGTAGCCCCACACGCGCGGGTCGTACGACGACGGCGTCCAGCGCCACTTGCCGGCCGAGTCGCGGCCCTGGAAGAAGCCGACCGAGGGATCGAACATGTTGACGTAGTTGAGCGCCCTGGAGCGGAAGTACTCCGCCTCCTCCGTACGGCCCAGCGCCTCGGCCATGTTCGCGATGCCGAAGTCGTTGATGTAGCCGTCGACGGCCCACGACATCGCCTCGCCCACCTCGTCCCTCGCGGTGTAGCCGCGGAAGACCGAGGTCTGCATGCCCTTGCGGCCGACCGCGCCGTTGGGCGGCACGACGGTGGCGTTCTTCAGCGCCGCCTCGTAGGCGCCCTGCACGTCGAAGCCTCGTACGCCCTTGACGTAGGCGTCGGCGAAGGCCACGTCGGAGCTGGTGCCGACCATCAGGTCGGCGTAGCCGGGCGAGGACCACCTGGCGATCCAGCCGCCGTCACGGTACTGCTGGACGAACCCGTCGATCAGCTCGCCCGCCTTGTCGGGTGTGAGCAGCGAGTAGGCGGGCCAGGTGGTCCTGTAGGTGTCCCAGAAGCCGTTGTTGACGTAGATCCTGCCCGGGACGATCTTCGCTCCCGTCTGGGTGGGCGTGTCGGGTCCGGTGCGCGGCGCCACGGGGCTGGCGTAGCGGGCGCCCTCGGGGGTGTTCTCGAAGCCCGAGTTCGGATACAGGAACAGGCGGTAGAGGTTGGAGTAGAGCGTGGTGAGCTGGTCGTCCGTGGCACCCTCGACCTCGACGACGCCGAGCTTGTCCTCCCAGGCCTTCTTCGCCCTGGCCCTGACCTCGTCGAAGGTGCCCGCCTCCAGCTCCAGGTTGCGCTTGGCCTGCGCGACGCCGATGAAGGAGGTGGCGATCCGCATCGTGACCTGCTTGGCGCCGAAGGCGAGGTAGCCGGTGACGTTGTCGCGGCCCGCCCCCGTCAGCTTGCCGCCGCCGGTCGGGGTCTGGTCGAAGACGGCGTAGACGAACATCCTGGTCGCGCCGGCCGACAGGCCGCTGCGGGTGTCGGTGAAGCCGGTGACGACTCCCCCGTCGATCGTCAGGCCGCCGTTGTTGTTGTAGTTGTCGAAGATCAGGCTGCCCCGCTGGTCGGGGAAGGTGAAGCGGAACACCGCCGAGTGGTCGGTGGGGGCGATCTCCGTACGGATGCCGTTGAGCAGGTCGACGGAGTAGTAGTACGGCCTGGCCGTCTCCCTGTCATGGGTGAACTGGGTGGCCCTGGCCACCCTGTCGGGGTTGGGCGTGGCCAGCAGCGAAGGCATGACCTGGAAGGACTGCCTGTCGCCCATCCACGGGCTCGGTTCGTGGCTGGCGGCGAAGGCCTGGATGGTCGGGATGTTGTCCGGGTTGCCGTTGCGCTGGTACTCGTACAGCCAGGTGTTGGAGCCCGACCCCGTCATCGGGGTCCAGAAGTTGAAGCCGTGCGGCACGGCGGTCGCGGGGAAGTTGTTGCCCCGGGAGAAGCCTCCGGTGGAATGGGTGCCCCTGGTCGTGATCGCGTGATCGGCGACGCTCTGCTGGGCCTGGGCCTTGGTGTCGGCCAGCGTGATGTCGTCGATGAAGCCCTTGAACGGCAGCGGCCCGACGGGCGCGTCGAAGGCGACGAGCACCCGCTTGACGCGCTTGCCCTTGGCGATCTCGCCGAGCCGTACGCGCTTGTTGTTCCACTGGTCGGCGTAGAGGGTCTTCGACTCGCCCTGGGCGCGCGCTCCCGCCTTGACGCCGTGGTGGTCGCTCGCCGCCAGGTCGCTGAGGTAGGTGCCGTCGGAGAAGGCCAGGTCGACACCGGCGTAGGTGCTGGGATAGCGCAGGTCGGCGCCCGTGAGCTCGGGGAAGATCTTGTAGGACAGCTCGGTGTCGGCGCCGACGGGGACGTCCACCTCGAAGAGCTTGTTGGTGGAGCGGCCGCCCCGCTCGGTCGTGGTGCTGCCCGAGTAGCGCAGCGCCTTCAGTCCTGTGTATCCGGCGCGCGGCTTGGCGGTGAAGCCGCCGCTCGGGCCGCCGCTGACCAGGCTGCGCATGTCGGAGGGCGGCTTGGGCGAGGTGTCGCCGTCGGACAGCTGCAGCTCGGCGAGCTGGACGATGCCGCCCGAGCCGTTGCGCGTGACGTTCAGCCGGTAGTACAGGTAGGCGCCGGGGGTGGCGACGTCGAACTCGCGGGTCTTCAGCCTGGCGTCGAACACCTCGCCGGCGCGGGTGTCGACCGCCGTCCAGCTCTGGCCGTCGGCCGAGCCTTCGAGCGTCCAGTCGCGCGGGTCGCGCTCGGGGGCGTCGTTCGCCGAGGCCAGCGCGTAGCGGGCCACCCTGATGGGCTTGGACAGCTTGGCCTTCACCCAGCCGGTGCCGGCGAACACCAGCCACTTGGTGTTGACGTCGCCGTCGAACAGGTTCTCCTTCACCTCTCCGGCCTCGGCGAACTCCCCGCTGGCCGCCACCTCGACGACCTCGTCGGTGATGTTGCCGGGGATGCCGCCGGTGGTGGAGCCGGTGACGCCTTCGGCGCCCTTGCCGTCGTCGACCGTGTTGACCCAGGTCGGCTGCGGCTGGCCAGGCTCGAAGGAGGTGTGGAAGAGCGCGTCGGTGGGGGCGAGGTCCACCTTCGCCCTGCGGGCGGTGGGAGGCGGGGTGACGTCGGGGGGTGGAGGGGGCGGGGTTGGGGTGGCGGACGGCGCGTCCGAGGGGAGTGGCGAGGGTGGCGGATCGGCCAGCGCCACCCCCGGTAACGCCAGGAACAGCGCGCTCGCCAACGCGGCCAGATGTGCTCTCCGCATGCCGGGACCTCCGAGGAAGCTGACAACGTTGTCACCGAAGATCCTTCGTGTAGACAACGTTGTCAACGCCCGGCCAGATCACCTTTTGATGAAGAGCGCTGTGCGCACCTACATACGGACGACCACGGTGTTGGAGACGCGGTCGTGAACGCCGCGCTGGTCCCTGTCGAAGATCACAGCGGGGACGGCGAGGCACAGCAGGATCGTGCGGACCAGGACAGGGAACCACCTCGGCCGGCCGCCGTCCATGGCGGCGACCCTGATGTTCATCAGGCGGTGCCCGAAGGTCTGCCCGAGGAACCCGACGAGCAGCAGGTACTGCACCGCGAAGATCGCCACCGGCACCCACGGCGACTCGGCGGGGTTGATCCTGAGCAGCGCCTGCGCGATCGCCCACGTGCAGATCAGCCAGTCGATGACCAGCGCGCCGAACCTGCGCCCGAACCTGGCGACCGAGCCGCTGCCCTCCTCCGGAAGGCCGAGGCGCTCACCTGGGTAGCCGAGATCCACGCCGGCGGACCTCACCCCGCCCAGCCAGGTCTGGGTCCAGCGGGGCCGCTGCTCCTTGCTGCTCATGCCCTCAACGGTATCGGAGGGGTGGCCGGTCCCGACGGCCGCACATCGTGATCCAAACGCGCTTCTGTCCAAGGTCATCCCGCCAGCATCATGGCTCAGCACCTTTCACATGAACGGGGAGTCAGGGGATGTCAGGGGACGATCTCGACGCGCGCTTCAACGAGCTCGTCGCGCAGATCGACGCGACCGAACAGCGCAGGATGCGGACCGCCGCGACCAAGGGGGCGCGCGCTCCCCGCCGGTCGCGCTCGAGGCGGCGCAGGTGGCCGGCGGTCTGGGCGGTGGTCGCCGTCGTGGCGGCGGCGGGCGTGCTCGTGGCGGCCAGGCCCGACCTGCTGTCGGAGGTCGCGCCCGCCGTACGGCAGGCCGCCCCCGCCCCCGGCCCCGTCCCCGGTCCCGTCCCCGAGGAGACCGAGCCCGTCGCCGTGCGGCCCGAGAAGCTCGGTCCCTTCGACGGGTCGAAGGCGGAGAAGTACGCCGAGGGCGTGGCCGGCATCGTCCTGCCGAAGGCCAAGGCCATGGGCGGCCTGTCGAAGAAGGAGGTCGCCAAGGGGCTGAAGCGGGCCAAGGCCCTGCTCGCCGCGGCCTACCTCGACCGCGCGGCGCTCATGGGCGGCAAGCCCAAGGCGTTCGTCGCCGCGCTCGATCCCGCCCAGCGGGCCGACTTCCGCAAGCACCTCGACCTGCGCGGGAAGGAGGTCTACAACAGCCGCGACGCGCTGGCCAGCTTCGCGCCCAAGACCGCCGAGCTGGTCACCGACGTCATCAAGACCAACGGAAGGATCACGCTCGCCAAGGACAGGCATGGAGTGCTCGTCAAGGTCAACCACGTGTTCGTCTACGCCGTCCAGCGGCCCGGCGCTCCCGACACCGCCATGCGGCTGGTCGTCCACGCCAAGGGAGAAGTCCTGCTCCAGCGCGTCGGCGGGCGCGTGACCACCTGGGCGCGCCTCTACCGGGACGGCGCCACTCCCGCCCGCTGCGACGTGGACGACGGCTTCATCCACCCCTTCTACGACGACTCGGCGCCCGACACCACGTCCAAGAGGTCGGACGAGCCGCCTTCCGACCCCTACGACCTCGACGAGAAGCCGACGAGGAAGAAGGACGACGCCGAGTGCAGCGCCTCGCAGCCGACCTGACGCCCCCTTAACACATGCGAAACAATCGGGACACGGCCCGGAAACGGCCGACCCCTAAGGTCGGCCTGATAGCCCATGCCCCGGGAGGTTCGAGAGTGTTTAACTCCGCCGACGACGTCCTGAAGTTCATTAGGGACGAAGGGGTGCAGTTCGTCGATGTCAGGTTCACCGACCTGCCGGGGACGACGCACCATTTCACCTTTCCCGTAGAGAACTTCGGCGCCAGCGTTTTCTCCGACGGCCTCATGTTCGACGGCTCGTCTATCCGCGGTTTCCAGGCCATCCACGAGTCGGACATGCTGCTGCTGCCCGACCCTTCCAGCGCCGTGCTCGACCCGTTCCGTCAGCACAAGACGCTCAACATCAACTTTTTCGTGCACGACCCGCTGACCGGTGAGGCCTACAGCCGCGACCCGCGCAACATCGCCCGCAAGGCCGAGGAGTACCTCAAGGGCACCGGCATCGCCGACACCGTGTACTTCGGGCCCGAGGCCGAGTTCTACATCTTCGACGACGTGCGCTTCGAGACCAACCAGCACTCGAGCTACTACTACGTCGACTCCATCGAGGGCGCCTGGAACACCGGCAAGGCGGCCGAGGGCGGCAACCTCGGCTACAAGCCCCGCTACAAGGGCGGCTACTTCCCCGTCCCGCCGATGGACCACTTCACCGACCTGCGCTCGGAGATGGTCCGCAACCTCATCGAGTGCGGCATCGACGTCGAGATGCAGCACCACGAGGTCGGCACCGCCGGCCAGGCCGAGATCGACTTCAAGTTCGGCACGCTGCTCAAGACGGCCGACAACCTGATGCTCTACAAGTACGTCATCAAGAGCACGGCGCTGGAGTACGGCCACACGGTCACCTTCATGCCCAAGCCGATCTTCGGTGACAACGGCTCGGGCATGCACTGCCACCAGTCGCTGTGGAAGGACGGCTCGCCGCTCTTCTACGACGAGGTCGGCTACGCGGGCCTGTCCGACACCGCCCGCTACTACATCGGCGGCCTGCTCAAGCACGCGCCTTCGCTGCTGGCATTCACCAACCCGACGGTCAACTCCTACCACCGGCTCGTGCCCGGCTACGAGGCGCCCGTCAACCTGGTCTACTCCCAGCGCAACCGCTCGGCCTGCGTGCGCATCCCGATCACCGGGTCCAACCCGAAGGCCAAGCGCATCGAGTTCCGGGTGCCCGACCCGTCGTGCAACCCGTACTTCGCGTTCGCGGCGATGCTGATGGCAGGCATCGACGGCATCCGCAACAAGATCGAGCCGCCGGAGCCGGTCGACAAGGACCTGTACGAGCTTCCCCCCGAGGAGGCGCGTCTGGTCCCGCAGGTTCCAGGCTCGCTGTCGGAGGTGCTCGACGCGCTCGAGGCCGACCACGACTACCTGCTCGAGGGCGGCGTGTTCACGCCCGACCTGATCGAGACGTGGGTCGCCTACAAGCGTGAGAACGAGGTCGACCCGATCAGGCTGCGGCCGCACCCGCACGAGTTCGAGATGTACTACGACGTGTGACGGCGCGGTTTTCCGGCCTCGGCGATCTTCCCAGAAATGGGCGCTGAGCTGGGAAAACCTTGTCGTTAGTTGTCGTTGTTTGTAGTTGCTGAGCAACGTCAACCGGAACAGAACCGGAACAGAACGGCCCGGCACCGTAATCGGTGCCGGGCCGTTCTTCGCTGGTGGGGAGGATGATAGCGGTTCCGCAATCCTCAGCTCGCCACCGACTCCGCGTAGTGTTCGTCCTCCCACGCTTCCACATCGGCGATCTTGTACCGGACGTGCTTGCCGAACTTCATGAACCGGGGGCCGCCGCCGCGCGAGTTCCAGGCGTAGACGGTCATGATGGGCACCCCCAATCGGTCCGCAAGGTCCTCCGGGCTCAGATGCTTCGCTGCCACCCATCCCCCTTCACGATCCTGGCCGCCTTCGCAACCTTTGTCGTCACTTGTCATCCTGACGCATTTGACGCAATTATCGCATATTGGCGCGTCATATGCTTCACCGGGCCTCCTTGGAGCTGCTCACCAGGGCCCCGATGCCCGACACCAGCAGCAGCGTGCCGCCGAGCGCGCCCCATGTGGCGGCCGCCAGCATCGACACCGCGGTGCCCGTCAGGGTGAGGCCGACCGCGCCCGCGCCGCGCCGCTCCAGCCCCAGCAGCACCGCGCCGACCGCCACGACAACCAGCGGCACGACCACGACGGCCTCCACGCTGGACACCTGCGCCAGCGGGGCGGCCGCCCACGCGACCGCCAGCCACGCCGCCACCGTCGCGATGCGCAGCGCCATGTCCTCGGCTTGGTGACCTCTCCTGGCCTCTACGTGCATAGTCACTGTGCAACCTCCTCCGTCATGGGGAGCTGGTAGGTGTCCCCGGTCTTCACGAGCGCCTGGTCGGCGGTCATCTCCAGCAGCACCCGGAACGCCGTCGCGGCCGGGATGCCGGTCCGGACGATCAGGTCACCGCCCGTCAACGCGCCGCCCTCGGCCCGCAGCTCGTCGTAGATCCGCTGGCCGTACTGCCGCTTCTGGCCCGGCGTGAACGGCGCGAACTCCAGGACGTTGTCCAGGTCGGCACCCTGCGCCAGCAGCGCATCCAGATCGGCCACCACCGCGGCCGCCGCATCGGCCGGCTCGACAACCGGCGTCGATCCCGGCTTCGCGGGCGGCTTGCCGTGCGCCATCCACACCAGCGTCTTGCGGGGCGCGTTCTTCGCCCACCGTGCGGGCTTCTCCTGCACGCGGGACCGCATCAGCACCGGGCGCGGCTCCCACCCGCACACGTAGCCCAGACCCTTCGTCGGCTGCCCGTTCGGGAACGCCTTGCGGATTCTGTGCGCGTCCACGTTCATCCGGCCCTGCAGCGCCGACCGGGCCGAGTACGCGTCGCCCGTGCGCAGCAGGATCACGGTGCCCGAGGTGACCAACGACAGGATTCGCCCGTTGCCGAGCTCGTCCACGGTCGGGACCTGCGTGATCAAGCCCAGCATGACGCCGGCCTTCGACCCCTCGGCCAGCAGCTCCTGCACCAGCTCGGCGATCTCGTCGTAGGCCAGCACCTTGTGAGCCTCGTCGATGACGCAGTACAGCAGGTCCAGGCCATCCATGCCGGGGTGGGTGTAGGAGTGCTTGCCGTGCTGCTCCTCGCCGTCCTCATCGGTCCACTGGATGTCCGCCAGCATCGCGTTGCGGGCGTACATCTCGTCCCGCAGCTTCAGCAGCAGCGCCTTGGTCTCCTCCACCCCGCGAGCCACCGCGCCCTCAGGCAGGTGCTGCATCCACTCCGGGCACGACTGGCCCTTCTGCGGGTCGCAGAACATCGGCGTGATGTGCTCGGCGTACATCATCTCGGTGAACAGCAGCCGCAAGATCGTGGACTTCCCAACCCGCATGGCGCCGCTGATCAACATCGGCAGCGGCCCGGATCCGGGCTCCCACAGCTGGATGCGAGCCTCGCCAGCGCCGTCCGCGTACGGGCCGATCGCCATGATGCCGGTGTCCATGTCGAGCGTCGGCTTCGTCCAGTACTGGATGTCCTGCACGGCCATCTCGTCGAGCAGCGTCAGGTCGGCGGCGTTCTGCGCGCCGTCCGCCGTCTCCTCGACATACACCAGGTCCAGCGGCTTGCCGTACGCGCTGGCGATGCGGGCGCGAGCCTCCATCGCCTCCTCGGTGGTCTGGTCTTCCAGGATGATCCGGTAGCGGGTGCCGTACTTGAACGGCGCACGGTCCGTCAGGTACGAGCCGGCCAGCACGCCGCGCGCTGCGCCAGGCTTCTTCGCCCACAGCAGCATGTTCCCGTCCGGGCCAGACGCCGCAGGCGCCGCCTCCAGCTCGCGCCGCTTGGGCTCGGGCCGGACGGTGCGCAGCCGGTACTTCCACCACCAGGGCGCGCTGATCAGCAGACCGGCGCTGAACAGCGCCGACTGCGCCCACCCGAACGGGCTGTCCACCGCGGCGGCGAAGGTGTAGCCCGCAGTGGTGAGCAGCGCTGCCGGGACCTGCGCCGGGTGCAGCCGCGCGGTCGCGCGGACCTTCGGCCACAGCGAGGCGACGGCGGCCGCCGAGAACGTCACGACACCGCCCAGCCACCAGGGCTGTCCGGTCACGTTCAGCAGCACGCCTGCACCCCACACCGTGGCGAGCGCACCGTACGGGGCCAGGCCGTACCGGTGCCGGTAGCTGAGCTGTTTCGCGTCCTTGAAGGTGGCCACGGCGGCGGCCAGCGCCTCCGCGCGCGCCGGCTGCCCGTTCTCGTGCCGGGGGTCGGCGTCGGGCTGCCGGTCGAGGACCGGCTGCTCGTTGGTGGTGATGGTCGCCACCGAAGCCTCCTACTGCTCGTACCAGGTCATGTCGCGGACGGGACGGACCGGCGCACCCTTCACGGCCGCCTCGACGCCGCCGTGGTTGCGGTTCAACGCGCCGATGCCCTGCGCGACGGCAGGCTCGACGCCGCCCGCGTCCACGACGTTCTGCGCGGTCGCGCGGGTGAGTCTCGCCGCGGCATGGGCGGCCGCGTGCGTGCGTTCGAGGATCTGCAGGAAGTGGTTGGCGGTCTGCCGGTCGAGCTTGTCGTGCTCGACCGCCTCGAACGCCCGCCACGCCTGCAGGTACCGAAGGCGGGTCTGGTGCGCGTAGGCCATGGCGTCGTCGTGGATGCGCTGCGCGTCGCCCAGGCCCCGGCTGTTGGCGTTGCGGAACGATTTCAGCCAGCGCCGCAGCAGGCTGACGCCGCCGGTCGCGAACGCCACCTTCAACGCCCCGATGCTGGGAATGGCCGGGGCGACGCTGCCGCCTCCTCCGCTGCTCATGTCGATTCCTTCCAGGGCGATGACCGCCGCGCGCAGGTCATTGTCATGCGTGACGGGTCGGACGATCTCGGCCTCGACGACCTCGAGGACCGGTTGCGGGGCGGGGACGGGGGCGAGTGTGGTGGCCGGGCCAAGCGGGATGGGCCGCGCTCCGCCCGGCACCGTGGCGTTGCCGGGCGGGGCGGGCTTGGGCTTGATCACTTCGGCCTCCACGGTGACGTCCTGGTCGGACGCCGCTGGAGGAGTTCCGATAGCGGGGCCGCTATCACCAGGCGTGTCGTCGCGGCCGCCGCTGCTGCGCTCCAGGACCGTGCGGACGACAACCGTGACGGAGGACCGCGCGAACGCCCACGCGCGGGCTGGCCGCGACACCGGCTCCAGGTCGGTGCTGAGACGCTCGACGGTCTCCCGAAGCGGTCCCAGCTCCGCCGTGTCCAGCTCGCCCGCGGCGCTGGTGTCCTCGCCCTTGACACTGAGGTAGTACCCCATCGACACGGCGAGGATCACCAAGCAGACGGCGGCGGCGAGGACGGTCTGCATCAGCGGCCACCCGCCTCGACCCCGGCGACGACGCCGTTCTTGCCGACCTCGACCTGCCGGACGATGTCCCCGTGAATCTGCGCGCCCCAGATCGCGCCGAGAGCGGCGCCGACGAGGAACGGGCCGACCATGCACGCGATCAGCGTGGGACGGTCGGGCACGCCGTCCTTCAGGTCCAGCCAGGTCCCAGCGCCGAGGAACGACGCCGCCGCGATCAGCACGAACGCCGCCAGCCAGAAGGAGACGGCCAGCCAGTCACCGAAGCTGGTCGCCCACCCGCCGGCCGGGCTGAGGAACCCGCAGAAACTCGCGACCAGCAGGAGGAACGCAGCGGCCACGCCCATCTTGCCGCGCGGCTTGCCCTTCGACTCGCCGTCGCCCTTCTTGCGGCGGCGGAACCCGCCGAACACCAGGCCGAAGCCGAGGCAGACGGCGCTGACGATGTAGTACCACTCCATGAGGGGATGCCCTTTCAGGACGAAAGCAGGATCGGGGTGAGGATCAGCGCGGACAGGACGACCGCACCGAGGAGGCGGGACCACTTGATGCCGACCCAGGCGACGAGTGACCACAGCCCGACCCAGGCCGCGGCGATGGGGTGCAGCTCGTTGAGCGGAGGCAGCTGCGCGAACACCGCGCTCGAAGGGCCGGACCGCCACAGGCTGCGCAGCCCGGAAATCGGTCGGCCGGTGCCGAGCCACGCCACAGCGGTGAACACCGCCACCCAGGCGACGGCGAACCATCCGTAGGCGATGCCCGCGGCCGCCCACACGTGCTCTTGGGCCTTGTGGTGGGCACGGACCAGCGCGACGGACGGGAGTTGCGCGGCCATCACACCGGGGTACCCGGCGTTGATGTGGTCGCGCAGCGTGCGCCGCCGTACGACCGGCCGCACCGGTTTGGCGGGCTGCTCGGCCGGGGGCTCGACGGCTGGCTCCTCGATGGGGGCCTGCTCGTCGACGGGCCGCTCAGCGAACGGCGACGCGATCTTCATCGTTGGCCTCCTTTGCTGCGTCTCGGGCGATCTGGGCGAGCGAGTCGGCCAGGTCGCGCCACGCCTGGTCGGCCTTTGTCGGGCTGAGTCGGGCCAGGACCGACATCTCGATCCGGACCCAGTCCCATCCGAGGTCCGCCTTCTCCTGGCCGGTGCGCGCGGCGTCCATCGCCGCGGTGAAGCGCTCTTCGCGGCGCTCCCGCCGGACGGTGATGCGCTTGCGTGCCATGGTTACCCCACCCCCCTTGTGATTACGGACGGTGACTGTTGTTACGATTCGCCTCGCGCGCTACGCGCATGCGCGTTGCGCGTTGCCTGCGCATGGGTCGCCCCAATTCGGCAGGGTGGCCGCCCGCAGCGCCGGGTGAGCGCCGTACGCGCGGCTACGTTCGGTCACAGGGACAGCAGCCGGGCGATCACGGCGTCCCAGTCGATCCGGGCCATCTCCTCGCCCTCCGGAACCAGCTCGTACAGCCCGGCCAGGTGCTTGGCGAACAGGTCGGCCGAGGTGCGGAACACGCCCAACGTGAGGTCCCCCTGCGTGATGCCGAGCAGCACGTGCTTGACGTCCGAGGACGGCTGGACCCGCAGCGCGGTGCGGTCCGGCTTCGACAGGCACTCGGCCAGCCTGTCCATCCCGTCCAGCAGGACCGCGCGGGGCGCGCCCACCGTGGCGGGCCAGTCCTCGATCTCGAGCCGGACGAAGTACGGGTCGTCCACCAGGTAGGTCAGCCACCCGTTGTGGAACTCCTCGGTGGCCTCGTCCCACAGAGGGAGGTAGCAGTCCCGCTCGACTGTCTTGTCCGTCTGGTTGGTCGTCATCAGTTCGCTCCCTTGTCGTTGGCGGACGAGTCGTTCCCGTCCTCTTCGTCTGCGCCGGACGGTCCGCCGTCCGCCACCTCGTTCGTCTGCGCGGACGAGGCGGTCTCGTCCGCGTTGTTCGTGGCGGACGGTCCGCCGTCCGCCGCCTTCTTCGTCCGCGCGGACGAGCCGTTCCCATGCAGCAGTCGCAACAGCGCGCTGGCGCGCTCGTTGCTGATCGTCCGTCCGTCCGCTTTCACGGCGGCCGCGAGCGAGTCGCGGGTGAGCCGCGCGCCGGTCCGCTGGTGCTCGGCGAGGATCGTCCGTCCGAGCGGCAGCAGCTCGCCAAGGTCGTCCGTGCCTGCGGTCCGTCCGCCGTTCGTCCGCACGGACGGCCGCCGTCCGGCCGTCCGCTTCTTGCCGGACCGTCCGCCCGGACGAGGCTTGCTGTCCGCGCCGTCCGTCCGCTTCCGCGCGGGCTTCTCGTCCGCCTCGTCCGTCCGCTTCTCGTCCGGTGTCCGTCCGCCGTCCGTCCGCTTCTCGTCCGCCGTGTTCGTCTGCTTGCTCTGGCCGCTCTCGCCCGCCGTCCGTCCGCCGTCCGTCCGCTCGTTCTCGTCCGCCGTCCGTCCGCGCCCGAACAGCAACCGGCGCAGCCGTCCGCCCGACCTCCGTCCGCCGTCCGTCCGCTTCTTGTGCGCGCCATCCGTCCGCGTCTCGTCCGCCTGCTCGTCCGCCGGACGTAGCTCGCCGGCGGGCTGCGGACGGTACATCGGGAACATCCCGGCGCCGACCTGGTTCACGAACCGCGCGACCTTCTGCATCGCGTCGGCGGCGTCCGGGTCCATGCCGTAGAGCTCCTGCGACAGCGCCGCCATGTTGGTGAGCGCGAGCTGCAGCTGGTCCCGCTGCGCGGCGATCACCTTCGCCTGCGCGTCCTCCACCGACTGCCACGCCATCCGGACGGCGCGGCGCGTCCGCACCACCTCGACCGCGATGTGCGGCGACTGCACGCCCTCGCTGATCGCCCACTTGAAGGCCGCGAACGTCTCCTTGGTGTGCAGCAGCCAGCGCAGCACCGAGAACTTCGGCGCCCGCGGGTCGATCAGTCCGGCCGCGCGCAGGTCCTGCCGGTGCAGGTGCCGAGAGTGCATCGACCACAGCCACGGCGACGCCAGCGAGCACGCCGCGAACAGCTCCGGGTAGTCCGGCACGTGCGTGTAGCTCAGGTACCCGGCGCCCGCACCGACCCCGTAGGAGATCATCCGGGTCACAAAGGCCGAGTCACCCTCGCGCAGCGCGACGTGCGCGTGCCAGGACACGTACACCGCGACCGACTCGACGATCCCGGCCGCGAGTACGGCCCACAGCGGCGGGAGACCGCGCTGCATGAACGCCATCGCCTGCCCGGAGACCGCGACGCCGTTGACGCCGAGGTTCGTGGTGGACATGACAGCCAGGCGGCCGGCGACCCGTGCCCGCTCGGCCCACCGTGCGCGCCGCTCGGCCCACCGTGCCCGGGTCTGCTCGGCGTCGGCTTCGGCTTCGGCGGCGACGCGGGCCTTGCGCTCCTCGGCCAGGATCGTGTTCCGCCGGGCGACTTCGGCCTCGTGCTGGACCTGCTGCAGTGCACGCTCGTGACGAGCCTCCGCGCGCAGCCGCTCCTGCTCGATGCGGACCTGCTCCGCTTCGAGCCGGGCGCGCTCGCGCTCGGGGCTGGGTGCGAGGAGTCCTTTCACGCCGCCACCTCGTCGTAGCGCTGGAACTCCGCGCCGATGCCGAGCTGGCGGCGCAGCTTGGGGTCGGTGCCGCCGATGACGCCGATCGGGTCGTACGGCTGGAGCCGCGCCCGCTCGACGCATTCGCCGGCCAGTCCGGTGAAGGGGCAGCCGTCGCACCGCTTGGTTGCGGCTTCGTACGCGGCGTCGTACTTGGCCGAGTTCTCGACAATGGGGAACCAGTCGTCGGGGTCCGCGCTGGGCTTGCGGCACTGGGCGTCGGTCGTGAGGAGGATCGCGTCGAGCTCGCGCAGGCGCGCGGCGGCCCGGCGGTCGGCGTCGGATGTGACAGCGCGGTGCCGCGGTGCCACGATGTGGCTGGACATCGGGTCTCGATTCCTTTCGCGAGGGGAGACCTGGTGTTCGTAAGGGCCTCGCCTGGAAGTGGAGTTCTGGGCGAGGCCCGCGAGGGCTTTGTGGACAGGGCGGCCTTCCGGTGGAGCGGAGAGCCGCCTCTTTTCGCGCTCTGCTACTCTGTGTTTACGAGTAAACAGCGTCGCAATAGCCATGCTGCACCACCAAACGATCAATGTCAAGCCCGCAGGGAGACGCCCTCACGCTGCCCGTAATACGATCAACGCCAGCCTGCCCAGCCCAACGGAGGAGGACCCGCCCGTGCCCGTCGTGCGATTTCCCGAGGTCCTAGCCGACCTCCGGACCAAGATCCTCGACGGCACCTACCCGCCGGGCGAACCACTCCCCCACACCGAAGCTCTGAAAGAGACCTACGGCGTCGGCGCCCACGTCATCACCAGGGCCATGCGGCAACTGAAAGAAGAGGGCCTGATATGGCGCGTCGCCAACCGAGGCATGATCGTCCAAGCGCCGATAGTGACGATCGAGATCCCCATGGCCATCGAGCGGCGCGACGAGCCCACCGTATGGGCGACCGCCTGCCGCCGAGCTGGTTGCGCAGGCCGCCTGACGTCGCACGCTCCGCGTGAGGAATCCGCGCCCGAGGAAGTCGCCCACGGCCTCCACCTCGAACCCGGCGCACCTGTCATGACCTGGGAACTTCACGGCGACATCGGTGGACAGCTCGTCTGCCTAGACCGGACATATGTGCCTAAAGAGCTGCACGACGCCGCCACCTTCGACGTCGAACGGTCGTCCGGCGTCGTGAGCCTGCGCACCCGCCTTATCCCGGCGGGCCGGGAGGAGGCATCGAAGCTGAAGGTCAGCCAAGGCAGCCCCCTGGTGCAGGTCATCCGCATCACCTACGACGACACCGGCCAGCCACTTCATGTGCTGCGCCGCATCGCCAACCCACAGCGGGTCCACATCGCCGACCAGCGCCTACCATTTACTTCACCCTGAACTCCACCCGCTCCAGCGTCGCGCCGCGCCGGTTGCGCTCCACACGGCCTGATCGTCGGCATCAGGGTGTGGAGCGCCGTGCCGCAAGAATCGGAATCTCAGCTATCTGGTCCTCCCGTAGGTCATCCCATGTGATGCCCTCCGGCCGACGCGACCTCGGGCAGGGGATGAGTTCCTCCGGGGTGACGATGTAGTCGACGCTGAAATCGTGTTCGGCCTCAGGAATGTCTTCGTCGATCACTTGGAGTCGGTGGACTGGTGCCACGATCACGGTCTGCGCGGTCACGAGACCGGCCTCGATCAGGAGAGCCACCTCAAGGTCGGAGTAGCCGGCACCTTTGCCGATGCGCGCCCCGGACCGATTCACCGCGACGCTGCCGCACACCACCAGGTCGATGGGCCGCATCTGATCTATACCTACCCGGGGCGCGACTCTCCTGGCCCCCTCCTTCCCGGCCGCCTCGTCTGGAGGAACATCGAGCGAGGCAGGGTCGAGAAGGTAGAACGGCTGGAGGCTGGCCATCCTCGGTACGGCCATATAGAGGAGCTTGCCCTCGCGCAGAGCTTGTGCGCGGACGGAATGCTGGGCGTGATCGGGATTGGCTTTCACTGTCTCCGCGTGCCGCCACGCCTCCAACTCGGCCAGGCGCTCGGCTGTCACGTTCGCGCCGTCGAAGTCTGGGATCGTGCCGTACACATCTGGTGGTACGACGCCCGCGTGCAAGAGACGACGCCACACCTTGTCGCGGACCGTTTGCTTAGCCTGATCGATGATCACGCCCCACCTGTCTCTACACGGTCGACATCAGGGCGAAGAGGCGGTCATGGACCTCCTGAACCCAGGCCTCCCCTCGCCACTGCCGCAGTTCTCTACCGGCTGCGAACGCTAGGTTAAGACCGCCGCCGCCCCGTGTCAGCTCCACCGTGTCAATGGTCCGGTGTACGGCGTCCGCGGCTTCGTCGAGCTTGCGCTGGCGAATCAGGGCGAGGCTGAGGTTGCCAAGGGCGATGGCCTGGCTCTTGCGCTTCGATTCCAGCTCGGCGATGGTGGCACGCAAGATCGGCTCGGCCTTGTCGGGGAGATCAAGGAACAGGTAGCACGAG
This sequence comes from Nonomuraea sp. NPDC049152, assembly GCF_040648355.1. Lineage (NCBI taxonomy): Bacteria > Bacillati > Actinomycetota > Actinomycetes > Streptosporangiales > Streptosporangiaceae > Nonomuraea > Nonomuraea sp. NPDC049152. The sequence continues at coordinate 471,570 of NZ_JBEZDO010000001.1, forward strand.
CCAGCCAGCCGGTTGAACTCGTTGATCGTGTAGTACTCCGCAGCGAGGTCCTCGACGTTGACCCTGTCGAACTGAGTCTCAGCCTTCCTGAGAGCGTCTTCGCACGCCTTGAGTTCACCTTTCATGGCGTGCCCCTCGGCGACGTGAAGTAGGGATAGACCCATGAGTGACGGGCTGGCAAGCCTGGCCACTTCTGCCGCTTGCTGAGCCAGTGCTACCCCTTCGACTGGATCATTGGCGCCATATAGGGCGAGGTAGCTCTTACGCAGGATGGCGTACGCCTCCGCGAACGGATCTCGGACGAGTCGCGCCGCGCTCACCGCGTCGTCAAAGTAGGACTGCGGGGCTCGGTGGTCGTGCCTGGAGCTCGCATCCCAGATCAGTTGCCCCATGAACGTCGCCGAGGCGGCTTCCACTTCGCAGAGCGCGCGCCGCACACGGGGGTTGCTCGTCTTCTCGCGAAGGTATTTCACCTGGCCATGGACCTGCCCGGCCGGGCCTAAGAGAGTTGCTGACGGTGACTGATTGTAGGAGCTGTCCAGTTCGCGTAGCCGTTCATGCAAATAGGCCACAGTCACCAAATCGGCCGAAGTGGGATTATCGAGCACATAACTCATATGCTCGCTCGGTTTTTTCTCGGTGGTCGTCACGTCATCAAGCAGGGCTTGGAGCTCCACCTCTGGCACCTTAAGCGCCCGACATAGCTTGGGGCGCAAGAATGGCTGCGGTTCGGTCTCCGCTCGTTCCCATCTGTTGACAGTTGACCGTTCAACTCCAAGATGCGCTGCAAGACTCTCCTGCGTGAATCCAACGGCCTTTCGGCGCTGGGCGAACCGCAGGCGCTTGGCCGCCATGACGCATACCTCCAGATATCAGCCCGTGCGCCAACCATAACTCTTGCTCGCTATCCGCGCAGGTCAGAATCCCCTATGCGACATTGGCGCCTCATTTCTGCCTCATTTCCGCTGTTGGACTCTCCCACGCGAAGCGCTTACCTGGCTAGGCACGGTGTTGCTGCTGCTCGTCGCCGATTCGCGCGACCTGCGCAGCCTTCACAGATCGATTCCTAAAAGCGGGAACCCGCCAGCTGACGCCATCACGCTGGCAGGTTCCCTTGATCGCACATCGGAGGTGCGACCCAATGGACGACTGTAGAGCCACCTCACCACCGAGCGCACCGCTTCAAAAGCGCGGTACTCAGGCAGTGACGTCGCGTAGAGCGAGCCGAGGCAACCCATGATGTCCAGCTATGGCGAGTACAACTCTCGCAGTCTCTTCTCACCGCCTGCGGCTACCCAGGCCGGGGTCTACAGCGCCCTTCTCGGTAGAGGAGCGGAGAAGGACGCTTACCAAACCGAGCTGATCGTCGCTGAGGAACTGGAGAATGCGGTCCCCGGCGTGAAAGAAGCCGCTGGCGAGGGGCGCAAGTTCATCGGCCGCGCCGCTTCCACGCTGGGAAAGCAGGGGCTCAGCCAGTTCATCGACCTCGGCTCGGGCCTCCCACGCCCCCCGTACCTGCACGAGATCGTCCGTCGCGACCAGCGGGAAGCGGCGGTGGCCTACGTCGACTATGACCCGCGCGTCTGCCGCCACGGCTGGGCGCACCTCAAGGGCGAGGGCCTGGCGATGATCCATGAAGACATCCGCCAGATCGACAAGGTCCTGGCCAACGCGGACCTGCTCGGCGTCATCGACTTCGACAAGCCCGTGGCCGTCGTACTGGGCGCGATCTGCCACTTCCTCACCGACGAGGAGGCGACGCGCATCCTTGAGACGCTTCGCCAGATCTTGGCCCCAGGCAGCGCGGCGATCGTCACCCATGCCACGACAGACGGGGCGACCGATCAGGAGATCGCTGCCGGCCGGGCCGTCTACACGCAGGTATCGGAGATTCACCTGCGCACGCGGCGGCAGATCCAGGACCTGCTGAGTGGCTGGGACCTCATGGAGCCCGGAGTGGTCAACCCCGCCACCTGGTTCCCTCACGACCGGTGGGCCCCCCTCGAGGCCGACCCTGAGGCGCCGCTTCACATGTACGGCGCCGTCGCCTGGCTGCTGCCGTCAGAGGGGCAGGCAGCGTGATCCCTCAGCCCCCCACACAGGACTCCGGCCGCCCGCCGGGCACACCCCCGTCGTGCCCACCGGGAGGCGGCCGGTCGCGATGGCAGGCAGAAACCCACCCGTTAGGGCCTCTGGCTGCCACGCACAGCGTGGCCGGCCCGGTGACTACCCCCGCCGCGCCACCTGCGGGCGCGAGCCGACCGATCGACCCCCAGTCTCTGGTCGGCTCGCGCCCAGTTCCACCGCACCCCACGCAGCAGCCCCGCGCAGTGGGCGCCATGGGTCCCTCACAGGCCCTCTCGGCTGGGGACGAGATCTGCTCTCCTCCGCCGGGAGGTACCAACCACCCCACTGCCCGCCATGCAGCGGCACCTCGAGAGCGCGGACACAGACGGCGCCTGCGGCGCCTGCTCCGTATCTCTGTCGCGCTGGTACCGGGCATGGGCCGCGGGCCGGGTTCCGCAGCCCCCGGCTCGCGGCCCGATGACGAAGCCCGTGCCGAGGCTGCTGCGGCGCTCGAGAAGGAGTGCCGCGCGTACGCCGCCGGCCTGTTCGCTGAGACGGGCGGGAGATGGGCGGGCGACTACGGCGTGGGCAGCCGCCTCATCACCGCCTTCTTCTGCGGGGAAGCCGGTCCAGGCGGTGACAGGTGCGAGGGTCGAACGCCGGAGGAGTTGCAGGCGCAGCTCAGGGTCGAGGATCCGGTGCTGGTGAGGCTCTGGGTTCCGCCTATCCGCACACCGCAGCACGCTCCCGGGCGGACTGGCGCCCATGAACCCGATCGGCAGCCCACCCCTGCACACCGCGCGCAGGCTCACACCACCGTGCGGACGGCTGACTGGTCGGAGAGGGAAAGCAGCAGCGGCGGCGGCACGGCGGTCGCCGCTGCCGCTCCCCCCATCAGAACACCGCGCTGGGCAGGAGACACACAGTCGTGACCACAACCTCCTTCAAATACAGCCGCCCCACGGAGCGCCTGGTGATCCTCATCGCGCCCACCTGGGGCCAAGGCCCGCCGATCGTCCACCTGGAGCACAGCAGCAGCTCAACTCTGCTGGCCAGCCGCCTGGCGAATATCGGTGGCCAGAACGTGGAGGAGTGGCTGACAGCGCAAGACGTGACGCTCTGCCGTGAGGGATGGGGCCCGGCCACCCGCCATGCCGGCATCATCCGTTAGCCCCCGTGCAGCCAAGAGAAGACGAGGGCTGGCGCACCTGCACCGGATCGACCCGGTGGGGGTAGACACGCAGATCACCGCCGAGCACATCGAGTTTCTGCTCCTACGGCCGCGGATGCCTGACCCTGCTCGACAGCATCAGCGGCCACCTGACCGACGCTGGCCGCAGTCCGCGGCTGGGGCCCAAGGAAGGCAAACATGATGGTTCAGGCAAGGTGCGTGCGCGAGGAGAAAAGAGTCTTCTCTGGCGGCATCTGGGAGGACAAGTACGGCTACGCCAGGGCGGTAGTGGCAGGGCCGAGGGTCGTGGTCTCTGGATGCACGGCCACGGTCGATGGCCAGGTACAGCATGAGGAAGACGCCTACCTGCAAGCCATGACGGCCTTCGGTATCGCGCTCGACGCGGTCGAGGCGGCGGGCCTGACCAGGGAGGACGTGGTCATGGTGCGCTACTACGTGGTGGATGACAGCCACTATGACGCGGTCGGCACGGCGCTGTCGGAGGTGCTCGGGCACGTGAGGCCGGCGTGCACAGGCGTCAAGGTGGCGGGGCTGATCGACAAGCGGATGCTGGTCGAGATCGAGATTGAGGCATTTCGGGCATGACGGTCGCGCGTCGAGTCGCCCCCTCTCTGGGCAGCGCCGCCCGCGGTCCGGCGCCCCGAGCTCGGTCCATCAGGCGGTCCTAGGGTCCCTCCGACGAGGATCACGAGCACAAATGACCACGTAGACCATCACGTGGAGTAGCCCGACCCAACAGAAGGAACGGAAGTGCACCAGCACCACGCACTGTCCCCTCAACCCAAAGGAGTACAGCATGATCCAGCCCGACTCCAGGCCGCCGGCCTTCATCAACTTGTCGAAGGAGCTCGAAGCCGCTCTGATCGAGATCGGAGGTGCGCTCCCCGCTTGGGACGTGGCTGGTTCCTTCCTGGCGGATGCCACGCTCAAGCGGTACCAGGCGGACATGGAGTCCGTGCCGCTGGTCAAGGAGACCGTCGCGCAGCTGCGCGACGCGCTGACCGGAGAGGGCGGCGGATACGCCGTGCTGCGCCTTGGAAACCTCGCCAAGGCGCTGGGGACCGACGACCGGTTCCTGCGGCTGGCGACGGCCTTCGCGGCCGAAGTGGCCGTCCCCTTCTCGCCCTTCCCGCGGTGGCCCCTCTGGAAGGACATCGGGGTCAAGGTCGACAAGGACCCCGGCAAGTCCAGCGGCATCGGGTACAACGCGTTCCACATGGACCTGGTGAACGCGACCCGGCCCCCGGACTACACCACGCTCCTGTGCGTCCGCCCCGACCCGCTCGGCGGCGGCCCCAGCATCCTCTCCGACCCCCACGCGGCGGTGGCGCGGCTGTCGGAGAACAGCCGCGCCCTGCTGTCCGAGGCGGCCTACCACTACGGAACCTTCTTCGACCTGCACGGCGTCGGCGAGGAGTACAAGCCGTTTCCGATCCTGGACGACTCCGACTCGGGCGAGGGGTTCGTCCGGTTCACCGCCAAGATGTTGGAGAGGTCCGAGCTCGGCCAGGCGCACGCCGACGCCGCCAGGGAGCTCGCCGAGGAGCTCGTCCGGGGGCAGGTCTCCTTCATGCTCCAGTCCGGGGACTACCTCATCGTGAACCAGCGCCGCTTCCTGCACGGTCGGGAGGCGCTCCACAGCGGTCAGGAGACCGTCCCGGTCGCCGACCGACGACTGCTTCTCCAGATGTTTCTGCGCGCGCCGGCCGGAGTCGGCTCGGCCGCGTAGCCGGCCGAAGGCACTTCGGTGACCCGTCGAGTCCCGCCCCCGGGCCCAGCCCCCGAGCACGCGGCACGCCCGCGGGGCGGGGCCCGGTCGGGCATCCCCGGAAACGGTCGCGCGGGCGTGCCGGGCCCGGGAGCGGACCTAGATGCGGGAGTTGCGCAGCGACTGCCACACGGCGCCAGCCAGCGCCTGCGTGGCCCGCAGGACCGACAGATGCTCGTGCTCGCGGTACACGGCCCAGTTGTACTGCACGAGCGACAGCTTGTTGGAGGAGAGCGATCCCGCCTGGTGGGCCCGGTACACCGCAAGCGGCTCAGCCAGACCCCGGGCGACAGCACCGTCCCGCATGATCGACAGCCACAGCGCGTAGTCCTGGCGCTTGCGCATCTCCGGCATCAGCCTCGTGCCCAGGACGTTGCGGTCGTACATGGCCGTCAACGCGCCGATGTAGTCCCGGCGCAGCATCGCGCGGTAGTCCACGTGCTCCCGCGCACGGACCACCCGTCCGTTCGGGACCCAGTCGGTGCTCTCGCCGGTGAAGTCAGCGTCCATCTTGAAGTAGCTGGTGAACGTCAGCGGCGCATCGCCCTCGGCGGCGAAGGCGAGCTGCTTCTCGGTCTTCTCCGGAAGCCACATGTCGTCAGAGTCGAGGAAAGCCACGTAGTCCCCGCGGACCCGCTCGATCGCGAGGTTGCGGGCCCGCGCCGCGCCTCCCCGCTCGGGCGCCAACTGCGGCAGAACGCGCTCGTCCTGAGCGGCGAACTCGCGCAGCAGATCCATCGAGCCGTCGGAGGACTGGTCGTCGGTGACCAGCAGCTCCACGTCGCTGTGCGTCTGCGTGAGCACCGATCGAACCGCCGCGCCGAGCGTGGCCGCCGAGTTGTACACGGGCATCACGACCGACACCAGGGGCACAGCGCATCTCCTTCCCAGACCAGGAACGACGGTCCATTCAAGCACCGCAACCGAGTAGGAGCTGACATGCAGATAGTCGTTGCTGGTCAGGGCTACGTAGGGCTTCCGCTAGCCGTACGCGCCGCAGAGGTGGGGCATCGCGTGATCGGCTACGACGTGGACCTGCACCGTATCAAGCAGCTCACCGCCGGTGAGTCGTACGTGGAGGATGTGACCTCCTCGCGGCTCCGTGCGGTGCTGGACTCCGGGGCCTACTCCGCGACCGCCGACGTTGCCGCGCTGGCCGGCATCGACATCGCGGTGATCACCGTGCCGACTCCACTGCGGGACGGCATGCCCGACCTGACCTACATCGAGTCCTGCGCCCGGACGCTGGGCGGACACCTGCGACCCGGCGCGACCGTGGTCCTGGAGTCCACCAGCTACCCGGGTACCACGCGGGAGCTGCTGGTGCCGATCCTGGAGGAGGCATCGGGCCTGCGGGCTGGGGACTTCCTGGCCGGGTTCAGCCCCGAGCGGATCACCCCCGGCAGCAAGCGGTTCTCGTTCGAGGAGACGCCCAAGCTGGTGTCCGGGATCGACGCGAAATCCCTCGACGCCATCAAGGGTTTCTACGACACCGTGTTCGACATCACGGTGCCGGTCTCCAGTCCCGAGGTCGCCGAGATGGCCAAGCTGCTGGAGAACACGTTCCGGCTGGTGAACATCTCCATGATCAACGAGCTGGCGATGCTCGCCCATTCTCTCGGCGTGAACATCTGGGAGGCGGTCGACGCCGCCGCAACCAAGCCCTTCGGCTTCACGCGGTTCACCCCTGGGCCGGGAGTCGGCGGGCACTGCCTGCCCGTCGACCCGTTGTTCCTGTCCTGGAAGGTCCACCAGGAGCTCGGCGTCCCTTTCCGGTTCGTGGAACTCGCCGCCGAGGTGAACCATCGCATGCCCGAGTACGTCGTGCGGCGCCTCGTGGAAGCGCTCGACAAGCGGCGGATTCCCATCAACGGGGCCCGGATTCTGCTGCTCGGCCTCACCTACAAGGCCAACGCGACTGACCTTCGGGAATCGCCGTCCCTGCGGGTGGCCGACCTTCTGCGCGACCTCGGGGCCGAAGTGCGCGGCGCCGACCCCAACATCCCCGGGGGAGACCGCACGGAACTGGCTGTGCTCCTGGTGGACGCGAGCCCGGAGGAGATCGCCGGTGCCGATGCGGTGGTGCTGCTCATGGACCACGTCCTCTTCGACTTCGAGGTGATCCAGGAACACGCGCCCTACGTTCTCGACTGCCGAAACCGGTTGTCGGGCGCGAACGTCGAGGTTCTTTAGCCTCCCCGGAATTCCCTGCCGCCTTCCATTTCCAGGAGTTCTCCCTTGCGCGCCGAATGGGAACAGGCCCACACGGACTTCACGATGCCCGTGCAGCGTCGCGCCCCTGCCTCGCTGACCGACAGCGAGAGCGACTGGCGCCAGTATCTGGAGATGGCCCCCAACGGGTGGCTGATCCGGGACAACGCCCTGACCGAGGCGCTGGTGAGCGGTCGGCCACTGCACCTGCTGCACACCACCAGGGGCCTGGACGCCATCCGGGCGGGCCGGCAGCTGCACGTCTCCTCCGGATGCCTGGTCGGGGCCCTGTACTGCTCGCCCCTCACCGCCGAGCGCGGCGGGTTGCGGCCTCACAACCTCGGGGCCTATCTGATGGAGACGAAGAGCGACGCCCGGCCCTTGGTCTTCGAGGTCACTCCGGACGCCCCGATCCGGCCCTTGGGCGTTGACTACCTGCATCTCGGCGCGATCCACCTACGGATCTACCAGCGCTACCAGAACTTCCTCACCCCGGCCGAGACCGGCCGGCTCGACCGCATCGTGCTGGCCGGTCTGCGCGGAGCCGCCGGGTTCCTCGACCTCGCCCTGCGCAACGCCTCCGGACATCCCACTGCGGCGCCGGAGTTCATCGACCGGCTGTCCGAGGCCGTGGTCATGGTGCCGTTCCTCGGCTACCTGTACTTCGAGGTGCTGTCCGAGTACCTGATGCTCCACTCCACTACTCCGGAGACCAAATCCCTCGCCCAGATTGGGGAGTTGAATAACCGGCTCTACAAGAAGCTGGCGTTCTCCGCAGTGGACACCATGGGCGAGCTGTTCGACCTGTCCCGATTCGCACCGCGCCATGACCGGCTCGTCCAGCTGATCGAGGGCATAGAACCGGATCTCAGCGCGGGAGCTGCGGAGTACGTACGGCGGCGGCTGTCCCACCTTCTCACCCGGACCGCATTACACCCGTCCCAGGATGCGGCGGCGGTCAGCTTCCAGGGCGCCGATCTCGGGATGGTCCAGGAGTTCGCACCGGGGCTGATCGGGCAGATGCTCTTCCGCGAGGTCCGATATCTCCCCCGCTACGGGGAGCTGTACCACTACTTCGAGCAGGCCAAAGCCCTTGAGGCATGGGCCTTCTGGAATCAGCATGGAATACCCACACCCTTCAACGGAATCCTCCCCAAAGGGGAGATCGGAATCCAGCCCGCCTACCCCCGAGCGCCGGTCCGAGTGTGGACGGCGGAGCGGGACGGCAGGGGCTATCTGCATCCGATCACGGAGATCCAGGCCACCATCACGCCGCACCTGGCGTCGTGGTCGGCACCTCCCCGTCAGCGCGAGATGAACGAGGTTGCTGCATGACCGCCAAGCTCCGCATCCTGACCGGCATCAACCGGGCCGCCGGGCCTTCGTCCGGGAGCACGATCCTCGTCCACGATCTCTACGGCGCGATGCCTGAAATCCACACGACCTTCCTGGGCCGGGAACCGGTCGATCCGGCATGGAAGGCTGCGTTTGATCAGCTGATCACCCTGGCCACGCCAAAGCGTCCCCATGGCCCCGAATTCGACGCCTACCTTGCCCAGTTAACGCGCGAAGTCGGCACGCTCATCGAGCAGATCCGGCCGAATGCCATTCACGCCCAGCACCTTGGGTTCGCTCTCAGCCTGGCCTTCACCCGAGCCGCCGGCAACGTCCCGATCATCGCCATCGCCCACGGCCCCGACGTGATGGCGGCCGAGCGCAGCGAGCGGGACTGCGAGCTGCTGCACGAGGTCGTCGCCGCGAGTGCCTCGGTCGTAGCGCCGACCGCCGCCCTCGCCGGCCGGATCGACCAGCTCACCGGAAGGCGGTGCGGCGACCGAATCGCCGTCATCCCGTGGGGCATCCCCCTGGGCGACGTCCGGGTGCGCGAGTACCTGTCCACCGGAACCGGACCTCTGTCTCTGGTGCACGCCGGGCGGCTGGACGACAACAAGTCCACGCTCACTGCCATCGAAGCCCTCGCTCTGACCGACCAGCCGCACCGCTTGACCGTGATCGGCCACGGAATCCTGCGGGAGCACCTGGAACAGCGGGCCGTCGAACTCGGACTCCGCGAGCGGGTTCGGTTCGATCCGTTCCTACCTCGCGCCGAACTGTGGCGCCGTCTGCCGGCCTTCGACGCCTTCGTCTTCACGACCAGGGGTCTGGAGGCGTTCGGTCTGGTGGCCATCGAGGCGCAGGCCCACGGCCTCCCCGTCGTCTACTCCGATGTGCCCGGGATGGCGGAGACCCTGGGCCAAGCCGGTACCCCGTTCACGGCAGGTGACCCGGCGAGCCTGGCGTCCGCGCTCGATCAGCTGGCCCGCGACGTGCAATGGCGCAGAGCTCTGATCCGCGCCGGGCTGGACAACTCCCGCCGGTACGAGATCACCCACACCGCCAGGCAGTTGGCCGGTCTGACCGCCAAGGTCGCCTCCGCCGCCCCCGTCTGATCCACCCCATTGCTGCTGGCCCGCGATGAGCTGTGGGTCAGCAGCGCGCCGGCCCCGAAGGAGCGAAACGCCAGCTGAAGGTTGCTAGCACTCCGCAATAGCATCGAAACGCCGAAAGCGCCCCGCCCCTCCCGATGGGGAGGAGCGGGGCGCTCGTCATGACATGGCTTATCGCTGGGCAGCGGGGAGGTCGGGCCGCGGGGTGTGGCGGGCCTTCCAGCCAGCCAGGGCCGTCAGCGCGGTCGGCACCAGCGGCAGCGTGATCGCCTCGATCCAGTCGGGCAGGAACGCGATCATGCTGGGGTCGTCGGCGACCGCCTGCAGCGCCGCCATGCCAGCGACACCAGCGAGGTAGGCCGTCAGACCCATCGCCTTGACCTTGGTCTCGACCGGCGGCTTCGAGTAGGTGACCTGGGGATCTGCGTGCATGTGCCCCTCCTTCGGGACAGCCCGCCACCACGGCGGGGGAAGGTTGAATGGTCAGGCTCGGGGCGGCCACGACCACTGGCCGTGGTCCGGGCCCTCGGACCGCGAGGCCGCCCAGTAGCTCGTGTTGCCGTCCAGCAGCACCTGGAGGTTCACGGTCTTCTCGGCGCCCTCGAACGTGCGGACCACGACGGCCGGGTAGACCTCGCCGAGCTTCACGGGGGAACGCACGACGCCCTGACCGCCGTACGACTGCATGTTGTGCAGGTCGATCATCGACACGTCGTGGCCGGACAGCTTGTACAGGACGACCCGGCCGATCGTCGGCTTCGGGGTCGTCTCGGGACTGGGGGTGGACATGGGAGTGCCCTCCTTTTGATTCGTGCCGAAAGCGGAGCCGCTATCAGCGACGGAACATGCTGATCTTGGCCATCGAGACCCGCTCGACGACCGCCGTGGCGACGTCCACGAGCGGGTTGAACACCCGCAAGCGGAGCTGGTTCTTGGCGTTCAGCGAGAACTGGCCACCGACGTTCTCCTCGACCCTGCCGTTGACGTCGGCGCGGGCCGACAGCCGCCAAGCGTCGTCCTCGAACGTCTTGCCGTCGCGGCTGTAGCGCGACCAGGCGATGTCCACCTCCTGGCCCGGCCGCAGGCCGCGGACCTTCACCAGGCCGTCCACGATGCACCACCGGGAGTCCTTGGCCAGGATCGCGACACCGTCTTCGCTGTGCGCGTCCGGGTCGTCGGTCCACTCGGTGTGCCAGCGCACCGCCAGCTCGCCTCCGGCCGGGACGTCCTGGTCCTCACCGGCACCCAGAGAGATGACCTCAGGCACGTCGTCCTCCTCCTGCTTGATGGGCGTTCCTGGACTGCTGATCAGCGCGGCGACGTGCGCGCGGAACGTGGACATGTTGAGGCTGTGCGGGTCGGGCTTTTGGAGGTTGACCTCCTTGTGGGCCAACACCCTCGACGCGGGCAGCCCGAACTCCCGGCACAGCTCAGCGCACAACGCGTGGTACGCGTCGATCTGCACGCTCGGCCACGGCGAGCGGCCGTCGTTCTCGGCCTCAATCCCGATCGACGCGCTGTTGGTGTGGTGCGGGCTCGTGGACGGCGCGTTGTGCCAGCACCTCCCGGCGGCCACGACCCAGATCCGGCCCGTGTGCTCCAGCCAGAATTGCGACAGCGGCCCACCGAGCCCCGGCCTGCCGTTCACCACGATGTGCCGGTCACGCCATCCGGCGGTGTGGTGGCACACCACGCCCTCGACGGAGGGCTGCGGCCCGTGCCCGCGGGACTTCCACCCGCCCACCTCTGTCACCGGGAAGCCCGTCCTGCGGGCGACGTCGGCGAGCTGCGTCAGCCACGGCATGTCAGTTGTCCCCCTTGGAACTGTCGTTGTCGATCGGGTCAGCCTCGCGTCAGGCTGATCAGCGAGATCACAGCTCCGGCCAGGGCGATAAGCACGCCGACCACCAGGATGATCTGCTTTGTCCGGTCGGAGAGGTCCGTTCGGGTGACGGCCTCCCGTTCGAGCGCGTCTGCGCGCGCCTCCAGCTGCTCGACCCGTTTGGCGAGCTCGGCGTGACGGCCGTCGACCTGGTCGAGCCGCTGCAAGATCAACGCGTTCTGGCCGTTGACCTTCTCGAAGCCCAGCGTGACCAGGCCGCGCAGTTCGGCCAGGGCGAGCGGCACTGTGTTGGAAGACTCCTCGCTCGTCACGGCAGCACCGACTCGCCGTCCAGCGAGTAGGTGATCTCCCAGTTGTCGTACTTGCGGATCGCCACCGTGCGGCCCTCGCCGGCCAGGGCGGAGGCGAACTCGGCCGCCGACACCGGCTCCGTCCGGTACTGGCCGGGCAGACCAGTCGGATGGTCCACGATCGCGTACAGCACCCACTGGGGCGGCTGCCCGGCCGGGGTGTCCCGCACGCACACGAACCAGGTCCGGTCCGACAGATACTGCATCTGGCCGCCCACGAAGAAAGCGCCGCGGCGGGCGTGGCCGTGCTGGTAGAACAGCTTGGCCGCTTGGTCCACCTTCGTCAGGTCCGGCCCGCCTGCGGGGTCGTCGCCGATCGGCAGCTCCATGTCGTCGCTCGACGGCGAGAACAGCAGCATGAAGATCACTCCAATCGTGGGGGTTCAACAAAGCGCCGGCGAGCCGGTCATCACGCGGGCAGCGAGTAGTGGCGGTACGGCCCGTCGCCGTGCACCAACACCTCATCCCGGCGAGGCTCCACCAACAGCGGAGGCACATCCTTGCGGATCGCTTTGACCAGCCAGAAGATGCGGCCTCGCGGTTGACCGTGGACGGCGAACTGGCCGTCATGCGGATAGGTGGCGGAGGCGGCCTGCGAGTGTTCACCGCACTCGGTCAGCAGGACAGCGCGGCCGTCTGCGCTGGTGAGAGCCTCGAAGTAGGTGGGGAGCTCGACGACAGCGTGCCCCTGTTCGTCGAGTGTGACGTCACCCCAATATTCGACGCCATTGTGCGGCGATTCAGTCGTGGCATGAATCAGGTACCGGTCATGAGCGTCGGGGTGGTCAATGATGAAAGTTTTCACATTGCCGTTGATGGTGACAGTCGGCCCATTGATGTGCAGACTGGTTCCAGCGTTGAGATACATATTGTCAGGCGCTTCAATGAACACATCCCCGTCGGTCCAGGTCTGGATCCTTCCTTTTCCGACGCCCCCGTCCATGGTTCCCATTTCGACGTAATTGTCGTTGAAAATGATGAAGTTCCGCGCCTGAGTGCCAGGGACGTCCATGGCCAGCGAGATCACGTTCGGGTGAAGCTCGATCCGTGACTGATATCCGCCAGCGTTTGACGTTTCAAACGTCATGCCGACGTGGTCCGGATTAAGCGAGTTACTGTGGATCTTGATAGTGCCGTTAGATGTACCCAGCGCAGGCGTAAACCGGATCTCTGGAATCACCGTCCCGGGCGGGTTGAAAATCATCCTCGCCCCCGAGAATCCCGTCGCCATCTGTCCAACAAACGTGGCATTCCCGGTGGATGAGGAAATATCAACGGTTACCTGGTTGCTGCTGTTGAACGCCTTCAACCCTGAAGCGTCGAGCTGGATTCGGGCGCCAGAAGCGGCGCTGCGTAGCGTGAAGGCCCCGGTGTTCAACAGGCTGATCGTCTCAACGCCCGAAGCGTTGAACCCCCGGATCCCGCTCTGCCCCAACTCCACGCGCGCACCGGTCGGCGACCCAGCGACGATCCGCGTCGACAAGGTCAGCACGGCTTCGAGCTTGCCCGCCGTGATCGAACCGGCGGCCAGCTTGTCCGCGGTGATGGCGTTCGCCTTCAGATGCCCGGTGTCGATCGCCAGCGCCTGGACCAGGCCGCCCGTGATGGTGTTCGCGATGACCTTGTCGGCCGCGTTGACGGTGCCGTTCTGCAGGTTCGCGCCGGAGATGATCTGCCCGATCACGTCGGTGTTGACGAGCGGCGCGGTGGCCACGGTGACGTGCGCGGACTGCCCTGACTCGTTGCCGGACCGGTCGCGCGCGGTCAGCCAGACCTCGCGGTCGACGTTGTACGGCTGGCCGCCGATGACGATCGACCCCGCGACCTCCAGATAGTCCACCGCGTGGGCGCTGCCCGGCACGAGCGGGTCAGCGAGCCACACCCGGACCCGGTCGAAGTCCGAAGGCATCGCCACGGCACCCGTCCCGAGCCCGTCCCACGCCACGTGGATCATGCCCAGCCTGGTGGTGACGACCGGGGTGGACGGCACCGGGGGCGGCGTCACGTCGTCCGGGATGACCACGATCACCTGCGAGGAGAAGCCGCCCTGCACGCCGGCCGCCGTCGCCCGCACCTTGAACGCGTACTCGATATTCACCCGCAGCGGCGAGTACGTCGCCGTCGTGTCGCCCCCGTCGACGACCGCGATCTGCTGCCATATCCCGCCCGGCGTGTTCTCCCGGCCGTACAGCTCGTAGGAGTTCACGTCGATCGCCACGCCGTTCACGTCGGCGGTGACGGGTGACCAGGTCGCGGTGATCTGCCCCTGCGGGTAGCCCTGGCCGTCGATGTAGGCGATGGGGTTGACCACCAGGCCCTGCGGCGCGGCCGGGGTGCGGCCGCCCGGTTCAGGGGCGGGGGTGCCGCCCGAGCCGCCCGACCCGACGCCGCCCGTCAGGATCCCGGCCGCCTTGCGGGCGAGCTTGATGTCCCGCTCGAGGAACCGGTCATTCAAGATCAGGTTGCCGGAGACGTGGCCGTCAGCTTCGCAGCCGAGCGTGATCTGCCACACCCTCAGGGACTGCATGGTCGCCTGGTCGCCGGGCGCGAGCACGTAGTCGCCCGGCTTGTAGTGGACCAGCGGCAGCCAGCGCGCCGCGTCCAAGTCGATGCCGCGGGTGATCTGGACCCGCTCGCCCGCCGCCCGCTGCAACGCGATCTGGCCGAGCAGGGTCGCGGTGCCGGAGTCGGACACGCCGCCCTGCGACTGGTGGGTCTCCCACCTCCCCCACGGGGTGGCCGCGCTCGGGTTGGTGACCTCAACCGCGAGCCCGCCCTCACCACGGATGAGGATCGCCGAGGACAGGTCCTCCAGCGTGGCATCGTCCGGCGCTTCGACGATGTCGCGGCCGAGCCGGAGATCGACGGGTGCGGCGCCGCTGGCCCTGTTGGTGGCCAGGAAGCCGCCTTCGTTGTAGACGTGCAGCGTCCGGCCGACCAACTGCCAGTCGCAGACGCCCTGCTCGGACAGGTTGATGAGCAGCGTGAGCAGGTCAATGCCCGGCTCCAGCCCGAGCGTGAGCTGCTTGTTCCACGCCTGGCCCGCACTGTCATGCGTCGTGGAGAAGCTGACGCCGAGGCCCGGGATCGCGCCGCGCGCCTGCCCTTCCGTGGTGAACGTCCGCAGGATCGCGCCGGGGGTGACGGCGGAGAACTGCCGCTTGCCCTCCACCATCGTGCCGCCCGCGTACAGGACGACCTTGCGCATCTGCCAGCCGTAGCCGGGGCAGGTGAACGTCAGCGACGCCGTCTGGTCGGTGTGCTGACCGGCCCGCTTCAACCGCAGGAACCGGGCGTTGGCCGCTTCCACCCAGCTGCCAGTGTCCGGGTCGTAGTGCTCGACGGCCACCTCCACCGGGGAGGTGAGCAGGTCTGCGCCCTGCGCGTGCCTGCTGTACGTGACCTTCAATGAAGAGATGTCGTTCAGCGGCAGCGCCATCTCGAACTTCAGCGGCGCCGACAGCGGCCCGAGCCGGACTCCGTTCGGCTCGTGGGCCACCAGCCGCAGGCCGTGCCGTACGACCTGGCCCGGGATGATGACCTTAGGCACGCTCCTGCTCCGCCTCCCTCAGCCGCTGGTTGTCGGCCCGCAGCTGGTCGACGGCGGCCGACAGCAGCGCGACCCGGTAGGTGAGCTCGTCGATCTGCTGGGCGTGCTGCTGCCGCAGGTTCGTGATGACCAGCTCCAGGTCGACGTTCAACTCGGCGGACATCTATGCCTCCTGTGAGGTGGGTGAAGGGTTGGCGAGCAGTTCGTTGATCTCGTCGCGCAGCTGGTCCACAGCCGCCGACAGCACCGCGTTCTCGTACATCAGCTCGTCGATGCGGCGCCTCTGCACGGTGATGATGCGGCCGGGCTCGACGACCAGGTCCTCCATCACGCCCCCGCTCGCATCGCCGCCCGCTGATACTGGAGTCGGGCGGTCGCGGCTTTCACCGGGTCGATCTGTGTGTGCGAGCGCAGCGGGGCGAGCACGTCGGCGGCCGCGCGTGCGGCAGCCGTACGAGCCTTCGGTACGGCTGCCGCGACCACCGCGTGGTCGCGCTTGCACCGCTCGACCTGCTCCAGCACCGCGGCGCGGGCCTCCTCGCCGGTCACACCCCACGGGCCGGGCTCTCTTTCGCCCACGTCCGGCTCGTAGATCGGCAGCACCGACTGGTGCAGGATCACGTCCAGGACCTCCTCCGCCGAGGTCAGCCCGTACGCCACGGCGGTGTTCTCGATCGCCATCTTCGGCAGCCACACCGTCATCGACACGCCATCGGTCTGATTGGTGAGCGTCATCTGCCACGCCTCGATCCGGCCGCTGCGGTCCGCCGAGTCGCGCACGTCCGTGACCTGCCACTGATCCGGCACCCGTACCTCCTACGCGGCCCGCCAGGCCCAGATCGAAAACGTGAGGACGTCCGCCGCCGCGTCGCCGGTGAAGAAGAACAGCGACGACGACGTGCGGCTGTGGATATACACATCCGCCGGGGCCGGGCCGACACCAGCGCCGAAGGGCTTCTGCGCCGACCACACGACGCTTGGGGTGCTCAGCATCGTCCACCCGAAGTTCACCTGGTGGTACGTGCCGGCGCCCCGGTCGATCGTCACCTCAAGCATGATCAGACCGCCGTCAGGGCCCCCGAGCTGCCACGTGCCCCGGTGGAACGTCCCGCTTGGGTCGAACACGAGGTACTGGTCCTGCTGTGTCGGGTGCGCCCACCCGATCGACGCCTGGTTCTCCACCGCCGACACGAAACCGCCGCGCTGCTCACCGTTCGACGGGTTCAGGATCGCCGCCTGCCAGAAGCCGGCCGCATGCGTCAGTCGGCACAGCGCGGTGTTGCCCTGGTTGGTGCCCGACTCCATGATCAGCGTCGCCTCGCCCGTGAAGCGGGAACCGTCGCTGTAGATGCGCGACTGGTTGGTTCCGCTGCCGGGGATGAAACGAATCTCGGGGTTGGTCGCGCCCGCTGGGTTGACCACGACGCGCGCGCCGGTCACCCCGGACGCGAGCTGCCCGACGATGCTGACCGCGCCGGACGCGGCGGCGATGCTCACCGTCTGCTGGCCAGACGCGTTGAACGCCACCAGCCCAGTCGAGTTGAGCTCCACGCGCGCCCCGGAAGCGTTCCCGGCGACGACCCGCGTGGCCAGCGTCAGCACCGACTCCAGCTTCGCCGCCGTGACCTGGTTGGCCCCGATGTGGCCAGCCTGGATCTGCCCTGCTTGGATCTTGTCGGCGGTGACAGCGTTCGCGGCGAGGTGACCCGTCTGGATTGCCAGCGCCTGGATCAGGCCGCCGGTGATGGAGTTGGCCACCACCTTGTCCGAGGCGGTGATCGACCCGTCCACCAGGTGAGCACCGTCGATGACCTCGCCGATCACGTCGGTGTCGACCAGCGCGGCCGTCGCGATCGTCGCCGAGCTCGACGGAGCCGACTCGTTACCCGCCCGGTCCACGCTGGTGAAGCGGAACTGCCTGTCCGCCCCGTACGGCTGGCCCGGCACGACGACCGTCCCGGCCGCCGCCATCGAGTCGATGACCGACCAGCCCGGCGCGAGCGGGTTCTGCATCCACACCAGCAGCCGCGCGAAGTCGGACGGCATCGGCACGTTGCCCGTGCCGCGCCCGTCCCACGTCACGTGGATCACGCCCAGCCTCGTCGCGAGCTGCGGCGCGGTCGGAACCGGCGGCGGGGTCGCGTCGGTCGGGATCGTTACCGCCACCTGGGAGGAGAACGGGCCCAGCTTGCCGAGGTTCACCGCGCGCACCTTGAAGGCGTACGACTCCCCCACCACCAGCGGCGAGTACGTCGCCGTGGTGTCACCGGCCTCCGTCGAGGCGACGAGGAACCACGGCGTCCCGACCTGGTTGAGCCGCATGAACAGCTCGTAGCCGCCCACGGCCAGCGCGACCCCGCCCACATCGGAAGTGACCGCGCCCCACGTGACCGTCACCTGACCGCGAGGAAACCCGTGCTCATCGAGGTACGCGATCGGGTTCACGATGAGGCCCTGCGGCGCCGCCGGCGTGCGCGGCTCCGGAGCCTCCGGGGCAGGGACCGGCCGGGCACCTGACCCTCCGTCCGCCGTCGAACCGCCGACGATGCCCGCCGTGCGGCGGGCCAGACGGATCTCCCGCTCCAGAAAGCGATCGTTGAGGACCAGCGACCCGCCGACCACGCCCGTGGAGTTGCGGGCCAAGCTCACCTGACGGACCCGCAGCGACTCCAGCGCGCCACCGTCCCCGGGCGCGAGCACCCGGTCACCGGGCCGGTAGTCCTTGAGCGGCAACGAGCGCGCCCCGTACAAGACGATGCCGCGTGTCCGCTGCACCCGCTCGGACCCGGCCCGCTCGAGCGCGGAATCTGCGAGGAGTATCGCGGTGCCCTCATCGGAGACGCCGCCAGCGCCGATGTACTGCTCCCACGGCCCCCACGGCTGCACCGCAGCAGGGTTGTCGAGCGTCTTAACGAGCCCGTTGTCGCCGACGATCAGCACCGACGACGCCACATCCTCCAACGTGCCGTCATCGGGGGCTTCGGCGATGTCGCGGCCGTACCGCAGGTCCACCGGAGCAGACCCGGACGCCAGGTCTCTGTTCATCGCCGTCTCGGCGTTGAACGCCTGGATGGTGCGGCCGCTGACGCGGTAGTCGCACACGCCCTGCTCGGCGAGGTTCTGCAGCGCCGTCAGCGCGTCCATGCCGGGCTGGTAGTAGATGGTGAGGATCTTGTTCCACGTCTGGCCCGCGCTGTCGTGGGTCGGGGTGAAGTCCCAGTTGAGGCCGGGCACCGCGCCGCGGCTTTTGGCTTCGGCGATGAACGTCTGCAGGATCGCCCCAGCGGTCGCCGCCAGGAACGGCCGCTTGCCGTCCACCAGCGGCGCCGACCCCGGGTAGAGCACGATCTTGCGGAGCATCCACACGAAGCCCGGCAGGTCGAACGTAGTCAGCCCGGTCAGGTTGGAGCCGTCGCCGCGGCGCTTGATGCGCAGGAACCGCGAGTCGGGCGCCTCAGTCCACACCTGGCCGTCCACGCTCCACTGGACGGCGATCTCGCACGGCTGGTCGAGCAGGTTCGCGCCGACCGCCGCGGTGGTGCCGGCCACCTTCAGCGACGGCACGTCGTTGAGTGGCCAACCCGCCTCGACCGACAGCGGGTGCGGGAGAACGCCGAGCCGGCCACCGAACGGCGAGTAGGCCACGAGCCGCAGATCGAAGGTCACGTGCCGACCTCCCCATCCACGACAATGGGAGCCATCGTGATCGCTCCCACTTCACGGCCCCCGATCGACGTCCATGTGACTCCGCGCGGCCGCATCATCATCGTCCCGGCCGTATGGCCGCCCGAGCTCGACGCCGACGACGCCGACCGCCTCGCGGAACGGCTGACGGCCGCCGCCGTGCAGAGCAGGGCCAGGACTGGTCACAGGTAGGCGCGGCGGGCGCGGATTTCCACCTTCGAGTTCGCGTCCGTGCTCGTCGCGGCTGTGGACACCAGCACCGCGCGAGAGAACGGATCTCCCACCGCCACGGCGGGCGTCAGGTGCAGCCACCGGAACTGCGAGCCGGGGCCGATCGCGTCGATCTCCCCCGTCACGTCCGTCCCGGCGGCCAGGTCCCACGTGTCAGCCGTCACCTTCGCGGCCTGCATGCGGCCGCAGTCGATCAGCAGACGCTCCCCCGCCAGCAGCCCGCCCGTGCGCAGCACCCACCCGGTCGTGGCGACATCCCCGATCGACGGCTGTACGGCCGGGCCGGTGAAGCGCAGCAGCGCGTCCACGATCGGCCCGGTCGAACCCGCGAGCGTGGTCACCGCCTGGGCGAGCTGGTTGGGTGCGCCCGTCCAGGTGGACTCGGACTCGTCCCGCCACAGCGCGCCCGGCACCTCGACGATGGTCGTGATCCGGGCGGTCGCGGCGCCGGTGTTGACGTCCGGCTCGGAGTTCGCGGTGATCGTCACGTCAGCGACGCGCACGATGCTGCCCGCCTCGTACCGCAGCGTCATGAGCCGGTGCCGCACCCCCAGAAGCGCGCTCAGGGCCTCCAGGTTCCGCTCCATCTGCTCATAGCCGCCGTCCGCCCCCGAAGGGGTGGCCGAGCTCACCTTGAAGGACAGACCGAACGCCGTGGCCTCCAAATCGAGGCCGGTCACGGGGATGTCGCCGTGCCGACCCGGCACGCTGACCTTCACGGCCCGCGCGCCGGGCAACGGCCTGCGCTGTGTCCCCTTCTTGAGCCGCCAGCAGCCCGCCGGGTGGTCGAGCGGCACCCCGTCAAGTGAGTAGCTCGGCACCTCAGATCACTCCCATCGCGCCGACGTACTGGAGCCCGCGGTTCACAGTCACCGACGTGGGTTCGGCCTGCGGGTAGTGGTTCGTCACGTTGACCACCGTCCGGGACAGGGCGCGGCCGCCGCCGAGGCCTTCCGGGACGGTCACACCGGGCACCGACAGGTCCGGCATCGCCGTCTTCGACGCGAGCGTGGCCACCTTCTCCAGCGAGGAGACGACGAGCCCGGCCGTCTTATCGACGCCGACCGCCATGCCCTGCATCATGAAGCGGCCGATCGCGGCGAACACGCGCGACGGCGACTTGATGCCGAGCGAGTTCTTCACGGACTTGACGATGTTCGAGAAGAAGCCGCTGACCTGGTTGTAGAAGGTGGACGCCATCGACTGGATGCCGTTCCAGATGCCGTTGACGATGTCCCGGCCGATGCCCATCACGGTCGATCCCAGATTCGACACCGCGCCGGTGATCATTCTTGGGAGGTCGCGGAACCAGCCGACCAGCGTGGTGCCGATCCACCGGCCGATCGCGTTGACCATGTCCGGGATGATCGAGTTGCCAACCAGGACGTTGTACATCCAGCGGAAGATCTCGACCGCCTTGTCGATGTACGGCTTGACCTGGCCGACGACCTCGGCGACCTTGACGCCGAAGGAAGCGAACCCGACTCCGAGCTTGGTCAGCATCGGCAGGATGGGGATCAGTGCAGGGAGGACCTGCTGGATCGCCATGACCGCCAAATCGGTCAAAATCGGAAGAACAGGCAGCATCGCCTTAGCTAGTTCGACAAAGGCAGGAACCAGCCCATTTAGCAGCGAAGGGATCAGTTGCAGGATCGGCGGCAGGACCTGCTGCACGATCGCGCCCAGAATCTTCCCGAAAGCGGCGTAGACGGGTTGCATCAGCGGCGCTAGTTGGGCCAAAGCGGACGAAACGGACGCCAGTGCGGGTCGCAGGGCGTCGGCTAGCGCGCTGATCACGGGTCCGAGCACGGCCGAAAGGTTGGTCAGTGCCATCCCGAGGACCTGGCCCAGAATGCCCGCGAGCTGCGCCACGATCGGCAGCAGCGGAGCCACCGCGGCGAGCGCAGCCGACAGCCCTTGACCGAGCGCGAGCAGACCCGCCTGCAGCGCTGGGTCGGCGAAAGCCTTGGCGAGCATCGTCGCGACCATGGTCAGCCCAGGTCCGAGCGCGGCCAGAGCCGGCCCAAGCGCGGACACCGCAGCGGCGATCCCAGGACCGAGCGCGGTCGCGATGTTGGCGATGTGCGGCGCGACCTGCGCCAACGCGCCGCCCAAGGCCTTGAAGATCGGCATTAGGGCGCCGCCGACCTGCGACAACGCTTGGAAGATCGTGACCAGGATCTGCTGGCCTTGGGCGCTCGCGAGGAAGGCGTTCAGCTGGTCCAAGATCTGGCCGAGCACGCCCAGCGCGTTCGACCCGCCCGTGGACATCGCCGCGAAGACGGACCGGATGATGCCGACCACGTCGCCGGCGACTTGGCCGAGCTGCTTGAACACGTCCATCGCGCCCTGCATCCAGCCGAGCGCCTTGCCCGACTGGGCTGCGTTGGACAGGAACTCACCGAAGCGCGCGGCCGCATCCGCGATCCCAGGCGCCAGCCCGGACGAGAAGCCAGCGCCGACCACGGCCAGGTCGCGGAACCCGGCCAGGAGCGGCTGGATCGCGGGCTGCATCGCGGCGAGCGCCGACCGCAGCGAAGCGAAGATCGACGACAGCGCCGACACCGACGCCGACGACGCGGCGAACCGCGCCACCTCCGCGCCAGCCAGACCGAACTCCCGCGCTACGCCCTGCATGCCGGACTGGAGAGGCCCGACCACGGCGGCCGCGACCGCCCGGATGTGGCCTGCCAGCGGCTCGAAGAAGGCGTCCTGGACGGCGCTCTTAAGCGTGTCGATCGCGGGCTTGACCGCGCGCAGCTCACGCGCAGCCGCCTGTGCGGCCGGTGAAAGCCCCTGCAGCGACTCCTTGAACTTTTCCGGGTCATCGCCCAAGGCCGCGCCAAAGGCCTCGCCCACACCGAGCAGCGCCACCTTGAGGGTGGCCATCGCGGCCTGGCCGAGCGCTACCGCACCAGGTAGAGCAGCGACAATGCCGACAGCTGGGGCCAGCGCCGCGCCGAGACCGACCGCGGTCTGCGCGGTCGCCGCCATCGAGGCCGCCAGAGTGGCCGCCTTGAGCGCCGCGCCAGTGAACTGGACGCCCATCGACCCGGCCGACTTGGCGAGCCCGCCCACGTCGATGTCGAGCTTCTTCGCGGCGTCCCGCATAAAGGTCATGAACCGGCGCACAGCCTGCGTGCCCCGGTCCTTCACGTTGATCTCGGCGAACAGTTCGCCGACGTTCAGCGCCACCGGGATTCACCTCCTGGGGTTTCGGATGGGGTGAAGCCAGCGGCCGAAAGCTGGGCGAGGACACGCGGCTTCACCGCCGCCCCTCGCCTGGGTCCAGGGCACGGGCCAGACGCGAGTCACACGTCAGCAGCCCGTGCAACCGCGTCCGCAGCCACCGCCACGACCTGACGCGCAGCACGCCGGGCTCGCCGAGATCGATGCCGAACGTCTCGTGCAGATCGGCCTCGACGAGCGCCCAGCGCGTCAGGATGTCTTGCCACGAGACGGTGCGGCCTTTCGAGACCGAGAGGCCGTCGTCAGGGTCGTAGTAGTCGCGGACCCCCGAGATCGGGTCGACTTCGCCGCCGACGCTGTCGCCCGACGAGTCGCCCGATTCGGGGCCGGGGCTTCCCCCGTGCTACCCGAGGCCCAGATCTTCGCGGCAGCTTCCTTACCGGCCGCGACCCACACCAGCGCCGTCGCACCGACGTGCTGGATCTTCGGCCACGACACGCCGTCCGCGCGCAGCTCCTCGAACACGGGCCCGAGGACGCGCTGGTAGAGGTCGCGCTCCTCGTCGTCGTCCAGGACGACGGCGGCCAGCTCGTTGAGCTTGGGGTCGTCCACCGCCTGGCCCTGCTCAGCCGCCAGGCCGGCGTGCATGAGCCGCTGGCACAGCAGACCCACCTCGGCGTCCGGGGCGGGAATGACGTACACCTTCCCGCCCACCGGCAGCCGCAGCGAGTCGTCGAAGAAGTCGTCGAGGTCCTGGAACTGGGTCACGGAGTGACCACCGGGTTCGCGATCTCGACGGGCGCGCCCTGACCCAGCAGGGTGAAGTTGAACGGCTCCAGGTCCGTCACGCTGCCGCCCTTGGTGAACTCCGAGACGGTGCAGACGCCCTTGTAGGCGTCGGGCGCCCCGTCCCGGCGGTACCACCGCACGGGGATGTTCGCGCCGAAACCGACCTTCCGGGCGGCCTGACGGATCGCCTCCTGGCCCGGGTCGGCGGTAAACACGACGTCGTCGGTCCGCTTACGACGGCCCTCGGCCTCGATCTGCCAGGTCCGGCCGGTGACGACGGAGGAGCCCCAGCCCTCCTCGTCGTCGAAGTCGCCGTCGTCCTCGGTGTTGTCGTCGGTGGTCTCCTCGAAGCTGGTGAGACCCTTCACCGGAATCCACGTCGGGTTCGCCATGTCGGGCCCGGTGCCGACGTCGAGCTTCCAGTCCTTCGCGAGCAGGGAACGCAGCCCCATGATCGTCTCCTTTGGTTGAGCACATGCGCCGAAAGCGGAACCGCTATTGGCAGGAAAAGGTCAGGCCACGTCGCGATGCAGCGACGGCCGATGAACCATCAGGTCGAAAGAGTCGGCCCGCTCCCAGCGGCCCGAGCTGTCCCGCCCGAGCGGGGCGATCAGCGTGCGGCGCGCGAGCAGCACGACCACACCCGTCGAGAGCGTCACGTTCGCCAGCCCGTGCACGTTGTCGAACACGCCGTCCGCCAGGTCGTCCACGACCCGCGGGTCCGTCTTGGCCCGGAACCGGGCCTGCATCTGGACGCTGGAGTCCGGCTGCTCGACGTCGTCGCCGCCCTGGCCCACGCCGTACACCGCCAGCGCGATAGCCGTGTCCGGCTTGGCCGGGAGACCACCGATCGTCAACGCCGTCTGGTTGTCGGTGTAGATGCCGTTCGGGTTCCACGTGGCCACGCCGGCTTCGCCGAGCAGGACCGCGAACCCGGTCAGCAGGTCACGGGTCCAGGTCACTTGAGCACCTGCCGGAGCTGTTTGGCGATCATCAGTTTGACCACCTCGGCCTCCTCTCGGACCGCGAGCTCCAGGAACTTCGCGGTGCGGCCCGGCTTGTGGTTGTAGTCGAGGTTTTCGTGCTGGACCACGCTGTAAGGCGTGTCATACGAGACGATGCCCCGCAGCTCGGACTCATCGACGACGGCCGTACCCGACCGCTCCAGCGTGCCCTCGTCGTGCGGCACCCGCTGGTTGGACACCGCCAGCACGTGCTCCGTGGCGTTGCGCAGGCCCCGCGCGGCCGCGCGCTCGATCTCAGCCGTGAGCGCCTCCGCGTTGACCTTCGCGTTGAACCTGGCGTTCGCCATCAGCGGCACACCACCTCAACATGGTCCGGCGTCGGCAGGCCGCCGCCATCACGGGCGAAGGATGTGATCACGGTGGTCACCCGCCCGTTGACGGTGACCCTGCTCCCCTCCGGGCAGATTGTGCCGGGAGGGAGGAACACGGTGGTGTCGGAGACGGTTTCGGCGCCCTGCGCGTCACGCACCAGGCGCCGCTCGTCGTCCACCAGGCAGCGGGACTCGAAGGCCGGCCCGAACACCGGGCCGTACGCCCCGTCGCCCTCGAACGGTTCGATGGTCGCCGAGTGGCGCAGCAGCCATTCCGGCAGCATCACCACACGCTCCCGTCGAGGATGTAGCCGGGCAGCAGCCCGGCCCGCTGGAGGATCGACGAGGCGTCCGGGGAGTACCGCGCGGGCGGCGTGTCGCTGGAGCCGCCGCGCTCAAGACGGACCGAGCCGATCGAAACCCGGCTGAAGGCCGCCGCGACACCGAACTCGTCGCCCACCGCGATCGTCCACGCGGCCTGCGCGCACGTCGCCCGCTTCATCGCGTCGGCGTCCTCAGGCCGGGTCGGCATGCCCGTGTCGTCGGTCGGGTAGATCGAGGCGAACAGCAGCTCGTCGATCCGCTCCGACGCGCGGTCCAGACGCCGGTCGATGTCGTCGGGCCCGGTCTTGCCGGTATATGCCGTGTAATCGGCAGCGGTCGCGTACCCCATGGCTACACCGGCAGTTCGAGCACCGCGACCGTCAGCCCGGCCGGGTTGTCGTAGTCGATGTAGACCTTGCCGTTGGCCTGCCGGTACACCGCGGGCGGCGGCGGGATCAGCACGTCACCCGTGAGCGCCGGGATGACATACTGCCGGTCCACGACGTCCTGGCCGTCCACCGTCACGGGGATCTGCAGCGTCACCGTGCGCGACGCCGCGTTGGTGTTCTTCACCCGCACCATCCGCCGCTCCGAGTGGACGAACATGTGCCCGTCCACGACGGCCGGCGCCAGCGCGACGGTCAGGTCCATCCCCGCGCGGGGCACTACGACGGCAGTCAGGTCAGTCCTCGCCATCTTCGTCCTCCCCGAACTCTTCGATCAGCGCCGCCTTCGACAGCGCCTTAGCGTCGGCCTCGTCCATGCCGCGAGCGACCGCGTAGGCGATCCACGCGGCCTTGTTGTCGTGCTCGGACGGGCGGTCCGGCCCGGCCGAAGCCGAGCCGGTGTCCGTGGCGGAGTCGGGCTCGGGCCCGCTGATGATCCGCCAGTTGTCCAACATGTCCAGCCAGGGGTCGCGGTCGGTCGCCTCGACCACCTGACCGGTGTTGGAGTTGCGGTAGACGAGCGTCACGTGCCCTCCCAGTAGAGGCCATACGCGATCCGCTCAGCCGTCCGATCCGCCTCTGCCTTGGTGGCAATGACGGGCGTCTGGTGGAAGACCAGAGAGCCGCCCGCGTAGCGGTGCACCTCGACGTAGAACTTGCCGTCGCCGGTGGACTTGATCGAGATGCTGGTGACCGATGACAGCGGAATGATGACGTTGCCGAATCGGGCCCAGCCGCTCACGCCGCGACCCCGTGGATCAGGACGGCGCGGTCAGCGTCGAGCGTCTTGACGCCGTAGAGGCAGTCCACGCTGACGACGTCCTGCTTAGCCTTGATGTCGTAGTCCATGACCACGCGCACGCCGAAGCCCTTGTAGCTCTCCACGGCCGCGTTGGCCGCGCCCTGAGGCAGCACCAGCGGGCGCGTCACCAGGGCGAACGCGGTGCGGTGGAAGGCGACGCCGATCTCGGTGTTCGGCTGGCCCGAGGTCGGGGTGCCGGTCGGGGCCTCGATGTTCTGGGTCTGGTAGCCGTCGAATCCGAAGATCCTTCTGCCCAGGTTGGCCTCACGGAGACCGTCCGTGTCGCCCCTTGTGTCCGCCTGGTGGAACAGCGGGTCCGACAGCCACTTGGCTTCGATCTCCGGACCGATGACGAGCTGCCGGTCGGCCGCAGGGACGTTGCGCTGGTTCAGCACGCGCCTGGCGTCGATCGCCGTCTTCGGGTCGTCGTAGTTGTGGATCGCAGGGCCAGTCACACCCGTGATCGCCGCACCGGCCTTGCCCACGCGCTGCACGATGTCGGCGCGCAGGCTCAGGATGTCCCTGTCGATCTTCTGAGAGATTGCCTCCATCGCGGGGTTGAGGAGCTGCGTGCCGAAATCCTCGATCTCGAGCGTGAGCTCCTCCGCCGTGACGGCGAAGCTGACGTCTGCGAAATGGTTCAGCGTGATCGGCACGCTGCCCTCGGACGCGTTCTGGATCTGGATTCCGCTGGCGCGGTTGAACTCGTTCGCCACGAACACCGCGGGCTTGCGCACGGAGATCGTGTCGCCGACGCGGGAGACGAACTCCTGCTCGTAGTCGCGGTGCACGAGCTGGGCCATGACGCAGGTCTCGTACAGGGTCGCGAGGGCCTGCTTAGCGATGATCGACGGGGTCAGAAAGGTGTTAGGCATTCGGGCCTTTCACTCCTTGAGTAGGGCCGATAGCGGCTCCGCTATCGGCTACTTAGGACGAGGCGCGCTTCTTACGCCTGGCGCGGAACTCGTCGATGGAGGGCTCGGAACTTGCGGGACGCCCACCAGGCCCGCCGGTGAACTCGCCTCCCGAGCGCGCAGGCGGCCCCGCCTGGGTAGCCGCCTTGAACTTGGGGTTGTCCTCTACTGCTGTCTGGATCGTCTCCGTCAGCGCCGTGGAGAACTCGTCAGCGTCCGGGTCCATGTCCCGGACCGCCTTCAGGAAAGACCTGCTGTCGAGCAGGGCGTCAGGGTCCGCGCCGACCTTCTGGCTGGCGCGGTGGACCGCGAGCTCGATCAGGGCGCGGCGGTGCCGCTCCCGCTCCTTGTCGCGCTCCTGGGCCGTGGTGTCCCGCTCGGCCGTCAGCGTCTCGATCACCTGCTGCGGGTCGAGCGGCTTCTCCTCGTCGGCGATCAGCCCGAGCGCTTTGCCGATCTTCTGCGCGAACTCGGCCTGCGCCTGCGCTGTGACCTCCTCCGGGGACGGCCCCTGCCCGGTCGCCTCATCGGCGGCCTTCTGCGCGTCCTTCAGCTTCGACCGCCAGTCGGCCGCCTCCGCGCGGGTGTCCTTGATGAGCTTCTGCGCCCACGAAGGAAGCTGGTCCACACGCTTGGCGTCGGGGTTGACCGCCGTGTCGTCGGCCACCGTCGTCTCGGGCGGCGTGACCTCGGCCTGCGCGGGAGGAGTCTGCTCCTCCTGCTGCGGCTGGCCTTCGCCGTCCTCGGGCGCGCCACCAGCGATCAGGTAGATCGGGGTGACGCCGTCCTTTCGGTAGCCGATGAGCGCGCCCGGCGTGATCGGCAGGGTGTTTTCGAGCATGACGAGATCGCCCTCCTGGAGCATGTCGTCGAGAAATGGAAGGACCCGCGCCAGGCAGGCCCGTGAAGAAGGGCGACTACTCGCCCGAGCTGTGTCGCACGTACGTGCGTATCCACAGCAGCCGCAGCGCACGCTGCCGGTCATCGCCCCGCACCGGATACGGGCAGGCGGTCACCGGCATGCCGCGCTCGCCGGCCAGGCGGCCGAACGTCGCGGCCGCCCTGCGGTCGGTCTCCGAGATGGTCATACGCCGAACTCCCTACCGGCGCCGCCCGCGCGGATCTGCGCGGCCGCCTTCTTGTCGGACTCCCGGCCGAGCATCTGCGCGCGGAACTCTGTCAGCGTCAGCCGCGGGTTGTCCGCCCACCAGCGCAGCAGCTCCTCCGAGGCGTATTTGCGCGCCCTCGAGGCTGGCCCGGAGAACAGCGACCGCTCGTTGATCCCAGCCGCCCGGCCTTCGGCGTTCAGCATGAAGCCGTTCGTCGCCGCCTCGGCCCGGTTGTACGCCTGGTCGAGCCATCCGGCGTACAGGCGTCGCACCGTCTCGTCGATGTCCTCGCCCGAACGTCGGTCCGACTCCAGCAGCGCCCGCCGCTCCTGACGCTCCAGCTCACCCGGGTCGAGCCCGTGAACCTCGGCGTACGCCTCCATGTAGGAGTAGCGGCCCGACGCGATCAGGTCCGAGATACGGCGATCCTCCTCGGTCTCCTCATCGCGCCAGTTCCAGGACCACTGCTCACGCTGCCGGGTCTGCTGCTCGATGCGGTCCAGCTCGTCGAGCACGCGCGCCAGGCCCTGCTCGTCGTCGCGGTACCGCTCCATCAGCGCCGTCAGGTGGTCGTCCGTCAGGTCGCCCAAGTCGTTGATCTCCGACAGAGCGGCGATCGGGTCATCCTGCGCGGCCGGGCCAGTCGACTTCCGTGCGACCTCCTCGCGGCGGTTCGTCTCCTGTTCGAGCCGCGCCATGGCCAGCTCGTCGTGGCCGAACTTGCGGGCCTGCTCGGCGAGCTGCTGGTCGGTCAGCTTCTCCAGGTCCTTCGGCGGGGCGTCGGCCTGTTCACGACCGGTCTTGCGCCGCAGCCCGGCCGCCTTGGTCAGCTCCTTGAGCTGCGCCTGATACTCGGCGGTCTTCGCGTCGGCCTTCGACCGTGCGCCCTCGTCGAGCGACACCGCCGCGCGCCGCTTGTGCTCCCGGATCTTCCGCTCCAGGTAGCGCTGCCGCTGCGTGTCGGCGTACGTCGTCTTCGACTGCACGACCGGCGCCGGCCTGGACACCCCCGGAAGGTAGGCGCTCAGGTTGTGCCCGCAGTTCGGGTGCAGCAGACCCGCCAGGCGGGCCTCCGCGACCGTCCCCTCGACCTGGACGAACACCTGCACGCCTGTGGCCGGGTTCTCCTCCACGCGCGTCCCGGCTGCGCCGGACAGGCCCAGGACTTTGCCCTCCCAGCGGGCGCACCGGTCGCAGGTGTGCGGCAGCCGCGACACGCTGACCAGGCTGATCCCCGCGTCACGCAGCGTGGATAGATGCCCGTCCACCGCCGCACGCGCGGTCGCCGTCCGCATGGCCATCTCGACGTAGCTCGCCATGTTCCACGTCCGGGGCGGGTTCGAGTTGTCCACGAACCCGGTGATGCCCTGCGCGGTGAACCGGTCGAGAGCCCGCTGCGCGGCCTCCCGCCGAGTTTCCGCGCCGACCAGCACCCGGCCGGCCGTCTCGGCGACGACCTTCCGATAGATGTCATCGACCGCCCGCAGCGCGCCCTCATGCACCGCCGTGACGAGCCTGACCGCCTGCGCGGCCAGCTCAGCGACGCCCTGGCCAGGGTTGATGAGCCGCTTCGCGCCGAGGTTCTTCGCGTCCTGCAGCACCCGCTCCAGCCGCTTACGCAGCTTCGCGTCGTGGACCTGCAGCACCGCGCCGCGCACCGCGGCGTCCATGCCTTCAGCCCACGTGTCCAGCACCGCCCGCTGCGCCGCCGCCTTCGTGGCCGCCTCGAGGCGGCGGACGATCGACTCGGCGTCCTTACGGAGCTGAGTCACCTCGCCCAGCCGCTTGGCCGCCCAGTCGTTGCCGTCTTCCTCGTCGAGGTCCTTGCCGACCCGCGTGGCGATCCGCTCCAGCAGCGCCGTCTCCGCGTCGCCGTACATGGCCGCGAGCCGTCGCGCCTGCTCCAGCCCGGCATCGATCGCCCCGGCTGGAGTGACGGTCATCAGTCCTCGCCAGCGTCAGGGATGAACGTCTCGGTCAGCGTCGCCGGGTCCGGGACGTTGAGCCCGAGCTCGTCACGCATCCGTTCCTTCTCTGCCTGGACCTGCGCCTCGTCCCAGTCGGGGTGCACCCACCGGATCTTCGTGTCGAGGCTAACGGCCTGCGCCCGGTTCAGCATGTCCAGAGTGCGACCGATCGACTCGGGGTCCGGCAGGACACCGTCCGGCCATTCGATCATGGCGCGTTCCGCCACGACCTTCTGTCCGAACACGGCGTGATCGACGGCCAGCATCGCCTCCGACAGCCACGCAAGCCGCGGCGTCCAGTAGCCGATCTTCCGGTTACGCGTCGAGTACGAGCGGTGCTTCTGCATGTGGATCTCGGTCGCCGTCCGGGCCTGCCCGTCGCCGCCCTCACCGAAGCTCTGCACGTTGTACCCGGCTCCGCGCACGATCTGCTCCACCAGGTTCTTCGCCGTCTCGGCGTGCTCGGCCACCCGGATCGAGAACTGCGACAGAGTGATCATGCTGCCGGGGTTGTTCGGCGACGGCAGCATGCCGCCCATCGGACTGTAGATCTCCCGGTCGGGGTCCCACGACGCGGCCTGCCCGCGGCCGTTGGTCGTCAGGTACACCTCTGGGACGATGATGCGTGCCTTGCCGAGCCGCAGATCGCGCATCCAGGACGTCCAGGTCTCGTCCAGTGCGTCCATCAGCGGTTCCACGCCCGCGTAGTCGGACCGGCCGATCGCCGTGCCTCGGATGAGCCGGTGCGGCCGCATGTTCGGGATGTACTCCACCAACAGGCCCCGGTCGTATCCGCTGTCGAACCCGCCGTCCTCGTCCACCAACTCGGCGAACTCGGCCGTGGCCGGATGCTCCTCCAGCGGCACCTGAATGCCCAAGTGGTCCTCATCGCCCAGATAGAGGCCGTGGAAGACGCGGCCCTTCTCATGCCGCTCCAGGTGCCGCCACACCTGCTTGTCTTCCTCGTGCACGACCTTCCAGAACGTGACCGACTTGAGCCGCCCGTTGTGGAACTCGGGCACCGCGGCGTCCGGCGGCAGCGCGTCCATCACCGGGTAGTCCGCCATCGTCGTGTCCCAGCCGACACGCAGATACACGCCGCCGTACGCGGCGGCCATCTCGGCCGCCTCCAGCAGCGAGCCGTACACCCCGGCCTCGTGCATCACCGCGTCCAGCCGCTTCTGGCCCGTCTTGCCCTTGACCTTGAGCGTCGGAGGCTCAGAGAACAGCAAGTCGGCCGAGGTCGCCGCGATGTCGGCGGCGATGGGAATGTGAAGCTTCGTCGCCCGGGACTGCGCGGCCGGCGTAGGCGTCCCCCAGAAATAACGGATCATCCGGCCCAGATAGCCGCCCGCGCGTGTGACGGGCCGGTCCCACCCCTTCGGGTCCATCCCGACCATCGGCGCGATCTTGTTACCGCCGTACACTTCCGCCAACCGGTCCGGATCGCCCGCGTACCAGGCGCCGTGCTGGTCGTAGAGCGCCATCTCCTGTCGGATCGACGGCGGCGGCCACTCCTGATTACGCTCGGGAAGCGGCATCGGCCACCCTCCTGTTCACGTGTGCTCGATCTCCGACAAGGCGGCAGCAAGCTGAGTCCAGCCCTCAGCGATGGAGACCTTTGCCTCGACCATCGCCGGGTTGGGCTCACACTCAGCGCGCTCCAGGACCTCGGCGGCATGGGACGCGGCCTGCCGCCATGTGATCGTCTGGTCGCTCATCCGGCAGCCGCCGACCAGTGCCAGGTGCCCGGCTCGGTGCCCGGCGGGATGTTGAACTCGTGGAATCCGCCCATAGCGCCAGGCGTGAACACCCACAGGTGCACGTGGAAGTCGGAATCGAGCGGCGGGACCGCGGCGAGGCGCACCCCTTCGGGGTCGAGCGTGTCCACGTCGGCGGTCACGATCGCCGCCCTGATCGCGTGCAGGCCCTGCTTGCCCCGGTAGCGGACGATCTGTCCGGTCGTCGGACGATCCATGGAGACTCCTTAGATGACGTCGATCAGCCCGGTAGGCAGCACCGGCCGTTCGATCACGCCGGTGATCCGCACCCACAACTGGTAGGTGCCTTCGGTGAGCTGGGTCGCTCCGGGGCCGATCAGGATGCGGGCCTCCCGCCCTCGACCGCTGACCTGCCCCCACGAGGCAGGCCGCCAGTCCCCCTCGATGGGCTCGACTCCAGGAGTCGTGAAGGCAGCCTCCACGCCCTCCGTGCCTGAGGCGCCCTCGATGGGGATGTACAGGTAAACCTTCGACAGGGAGGAAATGCCCTCCATCTGGCCCTCCCTACGTGTGTGGTGAGCTTGCCGACCAGCGGATACGTCGTCGTCCAGCGCTCCAGATGACGCGGGCCGTAGACGCTGCCCACGTCGGCGCGGGCTGGCCCGCCGTCCACCGGCTCGCTGGCGAGGCCGCCCGCCACGCGGTGCGGGCAGCGCCTGCCTTCAGCGGCTGGGTCTTGTGCAACAGCGGCGTGATGGGCAACGCCCGCTCACCAGAGCGGACGAGGCCGAGCGTCCCGGGGAACATCCGGTCAGCGAGGCCTCGTTCGCCTGCCGTGCCGAGCGTGCGACGGTGGACCTTCCAGACCGCAGCCGCCTGATCCCGGTCGGCAGCCGTGCCCACCAGCCGCACGCGGGCGGGCCGAGCGGTCAACGCGGCGCTGACGTCCGAGGCCTGACCGACCTGATAGATCTTCACAGCCCGGATCGGCAGCGCCGACTCAGTCTCCACCGCGGGGTCGACGCCGCGGCCGCCGCGGACGATCACGGCTCCGGCGTCGTCGCCCTCGCGGGCCTGGCCGACGAGCCGAGCCCGGACCGGCCTGGCGACGGTAGCGGCGTCGATCTGCGCGGCCGCCCCAACGGTGCGGACTTTGACTGGCCTGATCAGCTGCGCCGCGCCGACCTCGCCGACCGCGCCCACGGTGCGGCGATGCACCGACTTGATCGAGGTAGCCGTCTCTTGCGAGACGGGCTGCGCGAGCAGCCGCCGCTTCCGCCGCACAACGGGCAGCGCCTGGTGGCCGCCGCCAACCTGACCGACCGTCCCCGTGATGGGCCCGCCCCCAACAGGGCCGAGCTTGGTCGGGCCGATCGCGACGTCGTCGAGGTAGACCCGGCCCGACGACTCGCTCGTCACGTGGAACTCCGCCGTGGACGGCTTGCCGCCTGGCCAGGCCACCGTTGCCGACGTCACGTGGTTGGTGTGGGTCGTGGAGTCGGCGCTGAGGTACGTCCACACCTCGACGGTGCCGTTGCCCGCGGAGTTGATCGTGTACCGGAACTCGATCCGCACCCACTGATCAGCCGGGATCGCCGTCCCCGTGGTGGCCACGTTGGTGGTCGCCGAGCTGGTGTAGACGTAGATCTTGTTGTCGCTGTTGATCCACGCCTTGCTGACGATCCCCGTGGGGCCGTTCAGCGCGAACAGACCGCGAAACCCGGTGAAGGAGCCGGTCCGGTACACGTACAGACGCGAGCAGAACACGTCGCCCGCCATCGCGACCGATTGCCAGTCGAGGTGTGTGTCGCTGTCCACCCCTGGGTTGATCACCGCCAGGCCAGGGCCGTGTGTGAACGAGGTGGTGTAGTAAGCCAAGCCGACGACGTTGGTGAAAGCGTTGCCGCTGGCGCCGCCCGAGTTGCCGACCGTGATGGCTGCGTTGGCGCTGCCGCCGTTGAACGAGTTGGTCAGCGGACCCGATGGCGGCGTGGGGGCGGGCGCGATCCTGGCCAGCATGATCGCCCATCGCGGATTGGTCGCTGTGGTCGCGAAGTTGACCGTGACCGGCCCGGCGCTGAGCACGGCCCCGGACTTACGCACTGCGATGCCATCCGACTGGCCGCCGTTGTCGAACGCTTCGCCCACGTCGCTCGTGCTGCACGTGCCGGCGCCGCTGTAGTCGTTGCCTGCGCCGATCACCCACTCACCGGGCTGGGCGCTGATCGACGCATCGGTGACGTTCTGCAAGGTCGACGACGTGCCGAACAGGCCCGCGAGTGGATTCGCGGTGTCGGCGCCCGTCACGACGAACACCTTCAGCGCACAGTCGTCGCTGTTGACCGTCAGCGTGACGGTCATCCCTGTCTGAGCAGAGGCCAGGGACGCGGCATAGATGCCTGACCGGCCAGCTGGCGCTGAGGTCTGATCACCCGTCCATGCGCTCGTAGCGGCCGACGCCGACAGAGTGAACGTCGACGCTCCGGCCTCGGTGAAGCACATCGCCACGAGCACGGCTCCGGCCGGTGCGTTGAATGGCGCGGTCGTCGTCGTGCCGCCCGCGCCCGCGAGCTTGATGGGCGGCGAGGCCAGGAAGGAGATCGGCAAGGCTCGGCCCTCTGGTTTTGTTACACCGGGGTGGCGCGGAAGAAGCCCGCGGCGGAGATCTGCGCGAGCACATCGGAGCCGTCCGGTGTGATCACGAAGTCATGGCAGGTGAGCGGGATGATCGCCGAGTCAGGGGAAGCCGACGCAGGCTTGTAGGCGACGACGAGCTTGGACCAGCCGCCGGACGCGACCAGCACGCTCGTCCATGTCTGGTCCGGGATGTCGAGGTCGAGCCTGTCGTTGACGTCGTCGGGCACGACCACGTTCAGGTCGGCCGCCGTCAGCGACTTGCGGGCGTAGCCGTTGCCTGCCGGGACCTCGTTGGTGGAGCCGATGACGACGTCGGCCAGGGTGTCCTTGTCGCGCAGGACCGCGTCGGTCTCCAGGCCGCTGGTGGCCAGCGCAGCGACCACGAGCGTGGAGCCGGACGGGTCGGCGTTCTTGACCCGCCAGTAGAACTCGGCCACGCGCCCCAAGCTGATGTTGAAGGTGAAGTCGGCCACAGCGTCTCCCTAAAGGGTGAAATGGTCTGGCGGTGCGGCCCGACCTGCGCTGCCCCTCAACAGCATCAGGCCGGGCCGCACCGGGGCTCGACGCACGCGGGTGGGACGTGCGGAGCGGCGCACCCCTCAGCCCGCCACAGATTGGGGGTGCGCGTTCAGGGGGTCAGAAGGCAGGCTGCAGCATCGGCAGCCAGGCCGCCTGAGTGGTGTGCAGGGCATACCTGACGGCGTCCAACGCGTGGTCGTCGACCTTCACGGGGGCGTCCTCGCCGCGTTCGGCTTTCTTGTCGTCCCACGCGTAGCTGCCGACCTCGTCGAGGAACCCGGACACCGACCGGTGAATCCGCAGGTGGTCGGCCGCCAGCAGGTTCGACACGGTGCGGATGCCGTCGTTGACGGAGTTGTCGCCCATCGTCGGGGTGAACCCGTCCCGCAGCAGTTGCGTGATGAACGACGCGGCGGACGGGTCAACGACCACCCACTGCGGCCGCACCCCGTGCGTGCCCGGACCGTAGGTGCCGGGCACGTTGTCCAGCCAGTCGGTGAGCTTCTGCGAGTACTCGCTGTCCGTGAGCTGGCGCCGCTCCCTGCGGGAGTCCCACCGGAACTCCGACGCGAGGTAGACGCGGCGCTGCCCGGCGTTGTCCGGGGTGGACACACCGACGAGGATCGCGTCAAACGGGTTGACCGTGCCATAGTCCACACCCACGCTGAGCCAGCGCTCCATCAGCGGCAGCTCGTCAACGACGTGCCGGTCCGGGTCGAACATGTCGTAGATGGCGCCCTCGGCCATCACCCAAAGCCCCTGGATGAACCGCTTGTACCAAAGGCCGGTGTACTCCGCCTTGAGCGCGGCGACATACGACGGGTCCAACGCCTTGTTGTCGTCCAGGGTGAAGTGCCAGTGCCGCAGGTCCAGCTCGTGCTTACGGTCGAGGAACTGCCGCTTAAGCCAGTGATTCGGGGCGTCCGGGTTGGTGGTCGCGAACAGCTTCGCGCCCTTCACAGACAGACGGGCCAGCAGCTGATCCCAGAACTCCTTCTCAATCAGCGTGGCCTCGTCCACGTACGCCCCGGCCGCCGTCATGCCTCGCAGCCGGTTCTCCGACCGGGCGTCGTTCGAGCTGATGATCTCGACCCGCCGCCCGAGGATGTTCGCCGTGGGGGCGCCGCGGGTGTAGATGATGCGGCGCGCGATCGGGCCGGTGATCGCCGGGTCCGTCAGCGGGTCGAACACGTTACGAGCGATCGTGTCGCTCGTCTTGCCCACGATGACCAAGCTGCCGCCGCGGGGCGCGTTCGCGATGTAGATCAACCAGCGCAGCAGGCTGGCGATCGTCTTGCCCGATCGGATCGCGCCCGACCAGATGTTCAGGCGCGCCGTGGACTCCGCGATGCTGCGCTCCTGCTTGGGCGACAGCGTCAACGGGCTCGTCGTCGGAGTGCTCACAGGTCGTCGTCACCCGACTCGATCTCGACAAGGACCTCGGCCTCGAAGATCGTGTCCGTGTCCGGGTCGGGTATGGCGTGGCGCTGCTGGAGCTGGATCAGCATGTTGCCCAGCAGCGACGCCATGTCGCCGTCCGCGACACCGTTGCGGTTGATCAGGTCCAGTCCGAGCAGGCTGGAGCGCCGGTTGATGCACTTGAGCGCCGTCTCAGCCGCCGCGACCTCGCCCTTGATGACCTTCGGCCACAGGCTGGCCATGATGCGGTCGAGCCGGTCGATCTCCAGCTTGAGCAGCTGCTCGCTGGCCATCTGCTCCTGCTTGGCCGCCCGCTGCAAAGCCCGATCGATGTCCTTGGACACCGACGCCGCGCCCGAGTAGCCCAGCCGCTCGGCGATGACCGTGGGCGACACACCCGCGATCCGCATCTGCACCGCCTGGTAGCGGCGCTGGGACACTTCGACCTGGCGTGCCTTGCTGACAACCATGAGGGGACTCCCGGTCTGCTAGTCGGCGTAGGCCCGCAGCGCGGCCAGGACGATCTGCGTGGTGCTGGCGGCGCCGTCGCGGGCCCGGATACGGCCGAGCAGCGCGTTCACCTCGTCGTGCTCGGCGGCGGTCAGCGTGAGGAGAAGGTCAGCCGTCAGGCCGGCCTTCGGGCGGGGCGGGGGCACATCGTCCTCGTGGCCGTCGTCACCGCCGTCGTCGTCCAGGTCGTCCTCGTCGTCGAGGTCGATACGCGGCCGCGCCCGCGGCCGCTCCTGCTCGTCGTCGTCGCCGGCGGCCGCCACGGCGGGCCGGCGCTCGGCCGGGCTGTCCTCGACGATTTCGATACCGCTATCAAGGTTGGCGAGCAGGTCGTTCAGGTCATCGTCGTGCCAGCCGGTGCCGTCGAGGTCGTCGAGGCCGCGCAGCAGTTCGGCAAGCACCTGGTCGTCGTACGCCCCGAACTCAGCGGTCCGGTTGTCGGCCAGCATGATCCGGGTGGCGATGTCGTCGTCCACGTCGATGACGAGGGCGGGCACCTGCTCCAGCCCGTTGGCCTTCGCGCCGCGCCAGCGGTGCTCCCCGGCGATGATCCGCATCCGCGACTTCTGGACAAGGACGGTGCCGTAGAAGCCGTTCTTCGCGATCGACTCGGTGATCACGTCCACGTCGCCCTTGTGCGGGTTATGCGGGTGCGGCTCCAGGTCGCCGACCGGGACCATGCGGTATGTCTGAGAGACGATGGCGGGCACAGCACCTCCAGGCGAGGGAAATGGTGGACAATGGGCCTGCACAGGCGCAGGGTCGCCCAGCGAGGAGAGCCATGAGCGACGATTTCGACGAGATTGAGTCCGCCATCGCGCGTCTGCCCCGCGACTATCTGGATGACGTGATCCGCGCGCAGCGGGAGGCAGCAAGCGCGGCGCCTCCACCGCCGAGCGTCATCCCGGAGCCCGAGTGGCCGTATCCTCCAAGGCACCCGCTCGGCGGGGTCGTTCGATTCCGCTGTCCGCTCGGCTGTCCCTGGTACCACGACGAGAACCCCGGCGCCGAGAGACCCGGACGATTTATGCTGCCGGTCGGTTTCACCAACGAGGACGTGGCATCAGCGATCACCTTGGAAGCCGAAGCCCGTGGCAACGCCATGCGCCTTCGGGTGGAGGATGCCATTGCTGCGCACTTCGCCGCCGACCATGCCAACCGCTAAGAACGACTACCTGTTGACCCAGATCGACTCGACCGCCACGGTGCGGACGTCCGACGACGCCTGACGCACCCGATAGTCGATGCGGCGCCACCCGGACAACACCTCGTCGTACAGCTCCGACCGGTACCCCGACAGGACGACCGCGCCGCGGCAGGAGTTCAGGAGCTCCAGCAGGGGACGGTGCTCGTCGTCGGCGTCCATCTCCTTGACGTACCGGCCCGACCCGGCCGCGTTTCGCGTGCTCCGAAGGTAGGGCGGGTCCAGGTAGAACGCCGTGTCCGGGGAGTCCATGCGGGCGACGAGCTCCAGCGCGTCGCACTGCTCGATAAACGCCTCCCGCAGCCGGGCCGCATGCCAGCGCAGAGCCGCGCCCATCCGCTTCGCGGTCATCGGGTTGTTCACGCGGGTGCGCGACGTCGGCCGCCGCCACGATGCACCGGCCTCGCCTGAGCGGGACTGGGTGCACTGGATCCACCAGCGGCGCGCCCGCTCCAGGTCGGTCGCGGTGGTGTCGCCGAGCTTCGCCGCCTTGTGCTCGGCGCGGGCGTACGGCGTGAGCTGGACGGCGCGCTGCAGGTCGCGGGGCCGGTCCCGCAAGGTCCGCATGAACGCGACCAGGTCGCCATTGATGTCGTTGATCGTCTCGATCTTCGCGGGGTCCTTGGCGAAGAACACCGCAGCGGACCCGGCGAAGGGTTCGACGTACACCTCGTGCTTGGGCAGGAGGGAGGCGAGGAAGGGTGCGAGTCGGCCCTTGGCACCGTAGTACTGGAACGGAGGGCGCAGCGCCACGGGCGGTCCTCCTCGAGAAGTGCATGCGAAAGAGCCGGTGTCTCGTGTCGGTTCACCGGCTCATGCGTTTTGTCGTTATGTCGCTGACCTGCGAAAACGTCTCAGATCGACGCTAACAAGATCAGCATTAGGAGCTATCCGATAACACCAGGACACTCACGAAAGTGCCCCAACGCGAGCCTGGGACGCGTGAAACTCGCGTGATCAGCGTACCGAATGCGCAGCAACGCGACGGATGCGACGAATGCGCAGATTCGCGCGCCGCCGCATCACCAGACGCGCACCAGCCGGAACTGCTCGACATCCTCGGCGTGATCCACCGAGAACCGGCACCCCCCGCACACCACGCGAGCAGTCCACGTGCCCAGGTTGAGCGAGCCGCAGTGGTGAATCCACGCCGACTTGTCCAACGCGTTCGACCTCGACCTGGGCACGCTGCCCTCCTACGACACAGGCGGACCCATCTCGCGCGAACCTCGCGCGACTCCACGACAATGAAGCCATGCCTTCGCTTCCCTCAGACAACGAGCCGCACGGCATAATCAGGGGCATTGTCGCGCACGGCGGCACCACCACCATCTACAACGCAATCCGCGACGTCGCCCCGGCCTCCGAGATCAGTGACGAACAGGTCGAGAAGATCGCTCAAGCGCTCGCGGCCAAGGCCGAGGCCGCCGCTCTCGCCGAACGGCCCCGCCAACGCCGTCGCGAGTGGATGCTTCTCATCGTCGGTCTCATCGGCGGGGCCCTGCTGTCCATCCCCATCGGTATCTGGATCAACAGCATCAGCTAAGTCGGCAGCACTGAGCGTCACTCCACCGCCGACGCCACCAACTGAGAAGGATCTCTTTCCAGCTGGTCCCGAGAATGCAGGTAGATCAGCGTCGTCTCGAACGACTCATGACCCAAGGCCTCCTGGATCTCGCGCGGCTTCGCACCCCGCACCTCCGCGATCGACGCCCACGTGTGCCGCAGCGCGTGCGGGGTCACCTTCGACGCGATCCCGGCCTGCCGGGCGATCCGCTGCACCAGCTCCCACGCCTTCTCCCGCGGCAGCGGTCGGCCCGAGGCCGTAGCGAACAGCGGCCCACGAAGGTCCCGCAGCTCCACCCCGGCCCGGCGCGCCCGCTCAGCGAGGTAAAGATCCAGCACGTACGCCGTCTCCACCGGCAGCTTCCGAAGGTGCGGCTTGCCGCCCTTCAACGTCAGCCGCAGCGTCCGATACCCGCGCGCGAACCCCAGGTCGTCGATCTCGGCGCCCACCGCCTCGGTGATGCGCAACCCGAGCTGGACCAGCATCCGGATCAGCGCCGCGGTGCGCAGCCGCTCCCGGCCGTGATCCTTGTCGGCGGCCTCGACCAGGGCGTGCGCCTCGTCCTCCGTCAGCGCCGTCGTCTCCGAGTGACGGCGAGGGATGTTCGGCCGGTCCGCCTCCGCGAACGGGTTGAACCGGGCGGCGTCGTTCTTGATCAGGTACTTGTACCAGGCCGACACCGCTGACATCCGCTGCGCCACCGTCTTCGGCGCTGGCGGGTCGTCCCCGGCCTCGACCGCGGTCTCGACCATCCACCGGGCGTACAGCTCGGCGTGCCGCACCGACATGTCCAGCGGATCCAGCCCGGTGCGCTGGCAGTACGTGAACCACGGCCGGATCGCCCGCCGGTACGCGTCACGCGTGTTCGGCGACCGGCGGGTCTCCAGCCACATGTGCGTGATCTCAATGACGAGCGGCGGCAGGTCGAGCGGTAGCGCGAGGTCGCCGCGCGGCGCCTGGACGAGCTCGGCCGTCACCGGTCCACCTCATGCCGCTTGTCGCTCATTCGGTGTGGCCGTCTCGGGCGAGTTGGTCGCCGACGTACAGCACGGCGTGGGTGAGGGCTTCGAGGCGCTCGCCTATCGCGAGGAGCGTGGGTTCGGTGCGGTCGTCGCCGGGGGTGAGGCGGAGGAAGCGTTCGTTGGCATCCCGGAGGGCATCGAGGGCCATCTGTCGGTGTTCGCTCATGGGGGTCTTCCGTTCGCGAAGGGAGATGATCACTCGCGAGCGTAACACGGAGAGCGGAACATAACTTGGATTATGTTCCGGTCTTAGCGATCTTGAGATGAGCGATCCGACACGAGGAGAGAGAGCCCGCCGAGGACGCAGACGGCAACGACGCTCACGACGAGTACGGCCACCGCGCCCAACCACCCAAAGTCGGCGACCATCGCCGCGAAGATCCCAACGAACGGAACCAACAGCAACAGCCCGCCAGCGACACGCCTCACGATCAACCCGCCGCCGTCTTCCGCGCCCGACCCCGCGGCCGCAGCAGCGCGCCCGCCTCCTGCAGCAGCCGATGCACGAACCCGTACGAGCGGCCCGTCGCCAGCGCCAGCTCACGAATCGACTCGCCCGAGGAGTACCGGCGCTTCAAGTCCGCCTTCAACCGCTCACGGTCCGCGCCCGACACCCGCGCATGCTTCCGCAGCTCCACCATGACATCCACCCCGTTTCGCTTCACGCGGCCGACGCCAACCGCTCCCGCAACGCATCCCGGTCCTCCGGCTTCTCAGGCACCGGATCGCCACGCCAGATGCAACCCTCGATCGTCGCCAAATCTGCGAAGTCGTACACGACCTCACGGCCGGCCCTGCCCACCACCCGCACGCCATACCGGCGCGCCCACTGCCGAATCGTCACCGCCTCCCGGCCCAGCCGAGCAGCAGCACTCTTCGCCGTCGCAGGGGACAAGGGCACCCCCCCAACAACGAAAAACCCCCGAACCGAACCGGTCCGAGGGCACACGTCTCTCCGTCGCGACGAAGTGTTACACACCCGCGCGCCCACTGCCAAGTCGACAGCGGAACCGCTATCAGCGCGGCGACTCGTCCTCCACCCGCGCCGACGCCTCCCCCTCCGAAACATGCGTGCCACACGCCGCGCACACGTAGAAGCCCGCCTTCACGTCCCACCGGAACGACCGCTCACCACACGAACACCGGGCCGGCGTCCACGCGGGCGGCTCATCCCCCACCACACGCTCGAGCAGCATCCGCCACGACAGCGCGAAGTCCACCAGCCCAACCAGGTCCTCACAGACGAGGACGCTCTCCAACCGGCCCGACTCCGTCAGCCACCCCACCGCCCGCGACCGCGCCACCGCCGACCGAACCCCCGTCAACCTCCTTCCCGCCTCCAGCCACACCCGCGCCCGATCCTCGAAATCCAGCAGCTCACCCGTCAACTTCTCCAGCAGATCCCCCACCGGCGACACCGCAGGCTTCGGCCGCGACCCCGACACGCGCGACCACTTCGACGGCGGACGAAACCCATCCACCTCCCGCGCCAACTGCGAAGCGAACGCATCCACCTCCGACAGCGCATTCCGCACCGTCCCCCGGCACGTCCCACACACCAGCGGCTCCCCCGGCCGCCACCGAACCACCGGAACCTCCGGCTCAGGCGGACACTCCCCCACCTCGCCGCGCCTCACCCACGCATCCACCAGATCCGCATGCTCCTCACGAGC
This sequence comes from Nonomuraea sp. NPDC049152, assembly GCF_040648355.1. NCBI lineage: Bacteria > Bacillati > Actinomycetota > Actinomycetes > Streptosporangiales > Streptosporangiaceae > Nonomuraea > Nonomuraea sp. NPDC049152. The sequence goes on from NZ_JBEZDO010000001.1 coordinate 514,061, forward strand.
CCGCTCAAACCGAGCCCACGCCCGACGCGACCTGCCATTACACGGACCCACACACGCGCCCCGCACCACCGACACACCAGAAGCAAGAGCAGACACGACACCCCCAACCCGACGCCGAAACCCCCACAACACTACAAGATCAACTTGTTTGCGCAGGTACCCAGGCGAATGCTGCCCTGGCCAGCACCGAACCAAGATCCCCCGGGGCGCGCGAAAGCGCCGGACCGGTCGAACGGTCCGGCGCTGGTCAGCGCGTCGCGCGCTACACGCGCACCTGCGCGCGCTCAGCCAGTCTCCGCGCGCTGTTGGCGTCGCGCTCTACCTCGTGCCACTCGCGGCGCTGCGTGTGCGAGCGGAGTGCCTGCAACAGGTAGAGCGCTGCGGCCAGGTACTGCCCGGACTTCTTGGCGCTGTCCTTCGTCGCGCGGTTCTCGACTGCGATGTACTCGGCCGAACTCCAGACGACCAGCAGAGTGCCCCTGTCGTTGCGGCCCACGTTCACCTCAAGGGCTACGCCGTACTTGGCCAGGACGGCAAGGCACAGTCCAACCGCGTGCTTGACCTTCGCAAGCTGCTCGCGCTTCTGCGCTTCCCGGCTCGTGAGGTGCAGTGACGGCAGGGTCGCCACGAACGGGGGAACGCCCTGTGCCGACAGGGTGTAGGCGCTCCATGGGGCGTTGCGGGCCAGACCGGTCACGATGAACGGGCGGCCCCGGTACTCCTTGCGCTGCCCGTGGTAGGTGACGTGGCTTCCGGGCGGCATGTACGCGGCCAGGGCGTGACGCGCTTCGAGCTCGATCTTGAGCGCGCCGCGCCGCAGCATGCCGCCCAACTCGCATGGGATGGACTGCTGGGTGCACGTGCGGCACGTGGCCGTGTGATCGTTGACGGCTACCCGCGCGTTAAGGGCGTGGTTGCGGGCAAGCTCGGCTTGTTCGCGTCTGATCATGGCTGGGTCCTCCTGTGGCGGTTGTGGCGTTGGGGTGTGGCGGGGTGTGGCGGGGCGGGGCGGGCGCGCCCGTGGTGGCGTCACGGGCGCGCCCTGGTGCTGCTAGGCGTCGGCCTTGACCTCGTCGGCGTCGGCGGTGGCCTCGACTTCGGTCTTGGCATCCGCCTCGGTGGTCAGGGCCGCGATGATCTCGGAGACCTGCGCCCACGACAGGTCGCGGTCGGCAATCACCTCGTCATAGGTGGCCTCGACCTGCGGGGCCTTGAACTTCTCGGCGAACTTCCAGACCAGGCGAACGGCGGCCACGTCGGCGGCGCGCTTGGCGGCGGCCTTGCGGCGGGCCTCGATCTCCTTGCGGTACTCCGCCATGGAAGGCAGTTCCGCCAACAACTTCTGAACCTGCGACGCGGACGTGCCGGGGATCTTCCCGAGGTCGGTCAGCGTGGCCTTACCGAACCCAACCTGGGCAGCGACGTGCATACCGATCAGGGCGTAACTGGAGAACTTCGCCATGTTCTTGCCGGTGCCACGAGTGGCGATGCACTCGGCGGGAAGGCCGGTCAGCTCGTCGCCGGTGATGATGCGATCCGCGACGCTGCCCTCGTTCTCGCTGGTGGCCAGCGTGTCGAGCTGGCCGGTAGCGGCCAGACCGATCACGGTAAAGCCGGTCGGACGGGAGACGCCGAGTCGGCCAAACGTCTTCGGGTGGGCAACGGTCACGGACTCGATCGCGTCGAACAGTGCGGCGGGGTTGGTGTTGAGCTGCATTGATCTCGCCTTTCTGGCGGTTGGGGTGCCCGCCCGGACGGTCCGGGCGGGCGGGGGTTGGTTAGAACTTGCGCGGGTCGTCGATAGCGGTGCCGCTATCAGCGCGATGGATGATGCGCGGGGTGCGACGTCGCCGGATGCGCCGCCACCTGATGAAGAGCCCGATCGCTGCGGCTCCGAGTGCGATCATTGCGGCCCACCATGCGAGCGTCACCGCAGCGTCTGCGACGGCGCTGGACAGGTTGACTGAGTCGATTGCGTCGAGCGTCGGACTGTCGGACGGTCCGGGGGTGGGACTGTCGGACGGTCCGGGGGCGGCCACAACCGGGGTCATGGTCGGTCCGGGCTCGCCCGGGTCGCCCTTCGCTCCGGGGTCGCCGGGAGGTCCGGCGGGTCCGGTCGGTCCGGGCTCGCCGGTACCAGCGGGACCGGTCGGGCCTGGGCTGCCGTCCTTGCCGTCCTTGCCTGGCTTCCCGTCGTCGCCGGACTTGCCGGACGTTCCGGGCTCGCCCTGCTCGCCCTTCGGACCAGCGGGACCGGTCGGGCCCGTCTCGCCGGGCTTACCGTCCTTGCCAGGCTCGCCCTGCGGTCCGGGGTCGCCCTTCGGTCCGGGGACGGGTGAGCTTGTCCCGGGAGGTCCGGACGGTCCGGGGTCCCCCTTCGGTCCGGTGTCGCCCTTCGGTCCGGGGTCCCCCTTGGGTCCGGGGCTGCCCTGCACTCCGGGCGGTCCCTGCACGCCGGGGTCACCCTTCGGTCCAGGGTCGCCGGGGTCACCCTTCGGTCCCTGCGGTCCGGGCTCGCCGGGGGGTCCGGTGACAGGGACGCTCACGGTCACTGTCGGGGCAGGGTCGGCAGCGACCAGCGTTGCACTGGTCGTACCTCCTGCCAGCGTGTAGGCGAGTAGGAGCGCCGTGGATGCGCCTGCAAAGGCCCACGCTGCTCTCTCGCTCGTTCGTATCTGCACATGACAAAACGTAGACCGACATGGACATTCAGGGAACCAGATTTGATAACTGTTTTTCGGCGGTTTGGACACGTTTAGATCACGAGCTGCGTGCCTGGTAGGGGCATATGTCCATGACAAGGCACGCGAGTTTTCGCGCCTGCGTTCGGGTCAGACGAGGGTCCGTCACAGCCTAAACCGAATGTCTGTTCGCATGTTCGCGTGGGCGGCTGATCGTCTGCGTTGGCACCGAAGCGGACATTTCGCCGCCCAGCGACCAGTCACAGAGCCTCCGTCTCTTTGTGATCTTGCTTTGGTAGCTATAGCGCTCTGAAATCAACGTAGAGCGACGTTGATCTAGAGGGGTCTCCTGCCTGGTACCAGGATTGACCTGTTCGCGTCTCTCCGTGGAGCTCAGAGCGTCCTGTGCGGTGCGTCGTGTCTCTTATGGTGCGTCAGTCGTTGTCTGTTGCGTCTGTAGGCATGCGAAAACCCATCAGCGACGAGGAGGTGGGCTCGGCTCTGATGGGTTTCGGTGTGTTTGTGGCGCTGTTTCAGGCGGTTTCCGCGTGGTTTCCGTTGTCCGGCGCAGTGGGGGTATCCACCTCGTGCCTGGTGGGCGAGCTGCTGTCTTGGTAGCGGTCCGCCAACGGTGTGCGGCTGGTGAGCAGTGGGGCTGTGTGTGCTGCCCACTCCTCGATCATGCTTCGTCCTTTCGTGCCTTGCGGTCGGCCGCGCATCCTCTGCACGGCTCCTCGGTGTGGTGGATGGGGCACCGGCCGGCGCTCGTTCTGCTCGCCGCGGTGGTGGTGGGTGCTCCTGGCAGGTAGGGGCGGGAGTCCTGCTGGAGGGTGCGGCGGATGTAGGCCTGCGGGTTGCGGACGTTGCCTTTGCCCTTGTCGAGGATGGTGCGTCTTACCCAGGCGGCGTGGTCTCGGGTGATGCGTTCCGCAGTGAGTGGCCCGAGAAGTCGGGTGATCATCTCATCTAGTCGATCAAAGTCGTCGTCAGTCTGGCCGACCCGGTACGGACCGTCAGATGACTGACTAGATGTATTTGCACTAGGGACCGGGACGGGACGGGACGGGACGGGGTTACGAACTTCTTCCGAACTTCCCCCCGAACTTCGCCCGAAGTTCTCCCGAACGTTCGCGGTGTGTTCGCGCGAACGCTCCGGTGGTTCCAGCTCGCGCGGACCATCCGTTTCCGCAGATGAGGGACCATCCTGGCGTCTCCTGGCGCGCAGCTTCCGCATGCGTTCGCGTGCAGCTTCCCTGTCCGCGTTCACCTCCTCAGCCGTTGGGTTGTAATCAATCCAGTCATGAAAAGTGAAGCCGTTGTCAACGCGTTCCCACAGTCCACACTCGACGAGATCCTTCGCGAGACGCTTCGCACCGGGCAGCAGACGGGGCAGTACGGCGTCCGGGATGAACCCCTCAGTGAGGTTGGCCGACGACCATGACCCGGCCACCGTCCATAGGCCGATCGCGGCCGCCTTCGTCACCAGCGTCTTGCGATGGCTGTGGAACCCGTCATCGACCTTGAACCAGGTCACGGGCCGCCTCCTTCTCGGGTGTTGCTAGTTGATCTGCTGGAGCCACTGAGGGAAGAGGCGCCCCGTCACCGTAAGCGGTACCGCTATCAGCCGTCATCTCGCTCTCGGCGCCCGCCCCGTCATGTCGTACGTCTTGCGCCGGCCAGGGTCGGACAGAATGTGGTACGCCTCCCCGATCTCCTGGAACCTCTGCGCCACCGCGGGGTCAGGGTTGACGTCAGGGTGAAGCTGCCGGGCCAGCCTCCGGTACGCCCTCCTGATGTCGTCCTGGCTCGCAGTCTTGGTAACGCCGAGCAGGCCGTACAGGTGCCCGGCCGGGGGCGGCGCAGGCCTCCGCGGTGGGCGCGGCGGGGGCGGTGTGCGGACGCGAGGTTTGCCGGTGCAGGTGACGGCGTGCGGCATCATCCGTTTCGCCGGGGGGACGAGCGGCTGATCCGCCGTGATCCGCCGGGATCTCAGCACCCCGTGGACGTCGCGCCAGACGGCGGTGTTGCCGTCCGCGTGCGGGGCCAGGTCCACGGGGAACGTCGCGCCGCTCTCGGTGCGGGTCCACCAGACGTCCTTCCCGCATGGCAGCTTGTCCTTCGTGCCCTTGCATGGTCCGCGGTCAGATCTGGGGAACACGCTGCCTCTCCCCGTCCGGCAGGAACCTGGCCAGCACAGCGGTCACTGCTTGCCGCTGGTGAGCCGCGAGAAGAGTGCATTGATGGTGGCGAGCTCGGTCTGCGCCTGGTCCCGCTCGGCCCGGACCTCGTCCAGTTCGACCCAGAGGTCATCGCGCTCGGCGCGGATCTTCTCCATCGCGCGGACCGCCTCGTTCCGTTCGCGGACCGCCTTGTCCCGTTCGGCTTCAACCTGCCGGACGGTCTGCTCGAACGCGATGAGGGCCTGCAGAGCGGGACCACCGGTCGCGGCCGACGCGCCAGGTGCGGGTGTCGTCGTCTTGGCCTTCGCCGCGGCGACGGTCCGGGGATCAGGGTTCGGTGTGGTCTTGGTGACGGTCAGGCCTCCGTTGTTCCACTCCAGCGCGACCCACCACACGGGCGGGGTTGCTCGGGGCCGGTGGCAGCGGGTGTGCTCCGTCCGGTTCAGGTACTGCCGGACCTCCTTCTCATGCACGGAGTCCCAGCCGTGGCCGACCGCCTTGATGATGTCGGCGAGGGCGCCGACCCACTGCACGCCCTTGGTGCCGCCGTTCGTGAGCGGCACGTCGCCCTGGTCGCGGGCTGCGTCGCGCAGCAGCCCCCACAGGGCTTCAGCGTCGGCAGCGATGTCGCGGGGCTTGCTCTTGGGGACGTGGGCGGTCTCGCCGATCGTCGGCACGGTGTCTCCTTCGGTAGTGGCGGTGGTGGTGTTGGTGAGGTGCGCGATGACCTCGGCCTCGCGGGCGTGCAGCAGGTCGGCGTACGGCTGGGCCTCGACCGGGCCGGGGGTGTGGAGGATGCCGCCCGACACGTACGGCTTGAGGCCGTTCGCGAAGGCTCCGGCGAGGAGCGATTCGACGCTCCACCAGGTGTCACGCATGCTGTCGGCTTTCTCGGTGGCGTGGTCGGTGGCGGCGACCATGGGTGCGGGCTTGGTGGGGTGGTCGTGCAGCAAACGGCGGATCTCGGCCTTGTAGTTGTCCAGGCCGCGGCCCATCGCCTGGAGGGGGATGGACCCGGTGCGGCCGTTGGCGGGATTGGTGATCTCCCACCGGCCGTTGGCGAGCTTCATCGTGAAGCCGAGGCGTTCCGTCTCGGCTTCGACGAGCTTCTTGACGTCGGACTTGCTGCTCATGTGGCGGGTTCCTTCCGGATGCGCAGGCCCATGTACTCGGCGTACGCGGCGGTACCGGCTGCGCCTCGGCTGTTGGGGTGCAGGTGGGCCAGGACCTCGAAGTCGCCGGACCGGCCCGCGGCGAGGCCGAGCATGTAGCCGTTGCGGTACGGCCCGGCCGCGCGGGACAGGGCGGGGATGTGCCACGGCGCTGGATGCGTCTCGACGGTCACGCCGGGCGTGTTCATCGCCCACTCGTAGGTCCACCGGTCGCCGCCGGGCGGGTCGTCGGTATCGGGGTTGTAGCCGACGATCACGTGCAGGCGGCCGCCGGCGCGGGCCCGCGCGTCCTCCAAGTCGTCGCGAACCCGGTGACGGGCGGCGGCCCGCCACCCTGTGTAGACGAGGGTGAGGGGGCGCGGCCGGGATAGGGCGTCGAGTTCGGCCCGGAACGACTGGCGGATGTGGTCGGCGGCCTCGCGCGGGACCTGCTCGTCGTCGAGGATGCGGGCGAGCAGGTGCCGCAGGTGCGCCCGCTCCGCTTCGGTCAGGTGGTCGAGCATCAGCTGCCGCCTCCACCCCTACCGCCGAAGCCGCCCACGATGACACGGCCGGTGCGTGTGCTGATCCCCACGTTGCTCGGCCGTATGGTGGTGGCGCCGTGGACGCGGCCGCTCGAGTAGGCGCCGCCGTACACGTAGGTGTAGCCGGAATGGGAGCCGCCGTCGCAGAACCGCTCGTCCACCGGCTGGTAGGAGCCGTCAGCGGCGAGCGTCGTGGTGTCCACGCAGTCGGCCATGACCGTCTCACCCTCCTGGGCTTCTTCGACGGCGGCGGCCACTGCGAACACCCCGACACCGAGGATGACCGCCGACACTGTGGCCAGGGTGCCCACGATCACGGTGTCCCCCGACATCCGGCGCCTGGGCCGGTACCCGTGGTACCTGCTCATCGGCTCTCCCACTTGGCGCGGACCGCGTCAGCTTCTCCGGACTTGGCGTCTCTGCCGTGGGTGCAGGTGTCGACGACGGTGACGTTTCCGATGATCAGGAGCGTGACGGGCTTGTGCTCGACCTCGTACTGCTCCCATTCCGGGTGGCCGTCTTCGTCGCGGACGATCTCGCCCTGCTCGTCGCGCTTCACCTGGTAGTTGCTGGGGCGGGAGCTGCGTCCGGTCGGCTGCACCTTGACCCTGGTGGTGCGCTTCAGTCCCTGGTGCTTGGGGTTATCCGGGTCGAATCGGGCCCAGTCGTACGTGTCCGGGTCGGTGACGACGTCCCAGATGTCGATGACCTCGGCTTCTTGGATCTCGATGGATCCACTGGACCCGCGCGGGTAGAAGATCGTCGTACCGATCGTGTACGGGTTGCCGCGCCAGTCGGTGAGGGTGCGCAGTTCGGTCTGCTCGTTGGTCATCGGCTGTTGTCTCCCTTGTGGGTGCAGGTGGCGGTGGTCTCGCCGTACAGGGCCAGGTGGTCCGCGCATGGCCAGGTGGGGCAGCTGTCGTTCGTGCAGTGGGTGACGGGCCGGGGCGCGCACATGGGGCACATGGTCAGGAGCGCGTGCACCCACTGCTCGGCGTGCTCGGGGCAGGTGACCCACAGCTCGATCGCGGTGGGTTGGTGTCTGGCGTCGATGCGGTCGAATGCGGCACGCAGATCGGTGCCGTCGTTGAGACCTTCGGTGACGGGCATGTCGGTCCTTTCGAGGGTGGCCCAGTTCACGGCCTCGTCGGTGATCACGAGGGAGGCGCGCTGGCCCCGCAATGTGCGGCGGGTCTTCATGCGCTGCTTGATCTGGTTGGTCGTCGGCTGGGTCCATCCGTGCCACCCGGCCGAGGGGGTCCACCGCTGGAAGTGGACGCGCTGCGCGAGGCCGCACCAGCGGCATCCGTTCGGCTGCGCGAGCACCTGCTCAGTCATGGCCGCGTCGCACGCTGCGGCGTTCCCGCCGCGACATGTACAGCTGGATGCCGTACGAGCCTCTCGGGCCGCCGCGGCGGTGGGCGATCCACTCAGCCTCGGTGTAGCCGCCGACCTCGATTCCGACCGTCCGGGCGGTCTCGACCAGCTCGGTCATCGACATGGGGTAGATGTGGTTGTCATCGTCGAGCCACATGACGAATCCAGCGGCGCGGCCGCGGGCGAACTGGGAGAGCTGCAGCCTGGCGGTGAACGGCTCCGGAGCGCGCCACACCACCTCCCCCTCAGGCACCCACGGCTTGCGCAGGAGGTTGCCGAACTCGTCGAACGGCACCAACGCCTTGTCGTCGTCGTCCATGTCAGCTGCCATCGGTGTTGTCTCCCTTGTTGAGCTGGGCCAGGGCGTGACGGGCGATGTCCACGCCATGCAGCCCGGCCGGTGTCGCGGGCGGCGCGGGCGCGGCCGCCGGCAGGGTGTAGGTCCACCCGTTGGCGCGGAGCCAGGTGATGTACTCGAACGCGAAGTCGGTCGTGCTGGCCCGGTCGTCGGCGTCGGCGTGGTCGCGGTCGTAGACGCGGTGGGCGAGCGCCTTGATCGCGCTCTCGGTGGCATCGCTCGGCACGGTGTCTGCCTTTCCTTCTCGTTTCCTGCGGAGTTGGCGGCGCCGGTAGGAGGTGCGTTCGTCCTCGTCGAGGCCTCCGGCGACGCCGTGTTGGGTTGCGCTGACCTGCAAGTTGAACTCCAGGCATTCGGCCTGGACTGGGCAGAAGCGGCAGATCTGCTTGGCCCGCTGGACGCGGCGCTCCTTCTCCTTGGGTGTCTCCCGGTCCTCGCCGTCGCCCGGCCCGTAGAACAGAGCCAGGTCCTGGCCCTTGCAGGCGGCTCGGTCAGTCCATGGGTCGGCCATCAGCGTCTCCGCTCGGTCAGTCCCAACTCGCGAGCGGCCGCGCTGTACCGTTCGGCTTGCCGGGGCGACACCCGCATGGTTTCGGCGACCTGCTGCAGCGTCTTGCCGTCGTTGACCAGGTCCGCGCACTGGTGGACCCTCGCGAGGCTCCGCGATGTGACCGGCATCCAGGCCGGCCCGGTCTCGGGATGGATGACCCGGAACCCGGCGTTGCCGAGCGCATCGAGGATGCCGTCAGCTGTGGGTGTGGGCGCAGCCAGTTCCTTGGAGATGACGTCGGTTGCTACGTCACCGCTCCTGATAGCGGTTCCGCTTTCTACAGTCGCGTTCACGCGGACTCCCGTAGCTTGTCGAGGCTGATCTTCGCCCGGAGCAGGGTCCGCTCCAGCGCTTCCCAGTTCGTGCCGAGCCGTTCGGCGAGGCGGTCCCGGTCGATCTCCTCGGTCTCCGGGTCGATGGGCGGGTCGGTGGCGAGGATGAACCGGGCGTCCTCGATCAGTGCCTTGCGGTTCCGCATGACCCTCAATCCCTCGAGGGTGCCTCGCTCCTTGAGCCGTTCCAGGTGCTGGTCGCACAGCAGCCGCTCGTCCTTCGACCCACGGATGCAGGTCCGGTGGGAGCAGCGGACCATCTGCCACGGCTTGACGTCGGGCTCGTCGATGGCGTCGGCCCACGCCTTCGAGGGGAGCCATCCCTGGGCGGTCGCGTGCGAGCGGGCGTAGCCGACCGAGCGTGACGGCAGGTAGTCCAGGGGGTTGAGGGTGTCCAGCTCGTCGAATGTGCACCGGATGCGTTGCGCCATGCTGACGAAGACGGTGGGTGGCTCGCCGCTGCGGATGACGCTCAGCCGCGAGATGTCCGCGTTCGCGCGGGCGCCGATCTCCGTCAGCGGCCAGCCTGCCGCGGCGAGCGCCTGCAGTCGGCGGATAGAGCCGACCGCGTTGATACGCACGTGGTCGGGCAGGTCGTCCATGGTGAACGCGAGGATCGCGTCGGACGCGCGGGCGCTGATCTTCGCGGGTGGATTGAGCCCGCGGTTGGGTGCCCCGTCCATCAGGTGGTAGACGGTGGACTTGTTGAGGCCTACCGCCAGGGCGACGGCTTCGTAGCTGATCAGCCAGATCCGGTTCATGTTCCGCACGTGGGCGCGGGCGTCTTCGGCGTCCACCAGTCCGCGCCAGGTTCCGGCGCGTATCTGGCGCTCCCGGTGGAGTCGGTAGCGGCGCCGGGCTTCGGCGAGCGCGTCGCTGGTCACCACGTCGCCTCCGGCCAGCCCTTCACGCGCTGCAGCACGTCGCGCTGCGCCTCGGGGACCTTCACGATCGGCTGGCCGAGCCAGTCGCAGCCCATCGCGCGCATCCACCAGGCGTCGCACTCGTCCTCGGTGGGGAACACCAGGCCAGCCCGTCCCTGCGCGCTGGTCGCCATCTGGCTCTTGGTGGCTGCGCCGTTGCCGGTGGCGTAGATCTTCACGTGGGTGAGGTTGACCAGCGCGATCGGCACGTCCGCGCGCCAGCAGGCGAGCCGGATGTTGCCACCGATCTCCGCGAGCCGGTGGAGGCCGGCGCCCTTGGCGTGAGCGGCGTAGTCCTCGACGACGAGGAGGTTCGGCCGGTAGACGGCGAGCAGGTGGCTGAACGACGCTTCGACGTGGTCCATGCGGGCCTGGTCGTCGGCCAGGGTGCGGGTGCCGCTCACCTTCTTCGCTTTGATCGCGACGGTGGTGTCATCGGGCAGCGCGACACCGGACTGCTCGGCGGCCAGGTCGAGGCCCATGACGCGGGGTTCGATCACTGCCACTCCTTCGGGGTTTCGATGTGGTGGAGGTCGTGGTCAACGAAGTAGTCGGCCCACATGGCGGGGTCGGTGATGACCTTCTCGGGGGGCCGCCGAGCTCGTTCGTCTCGGCGGCGGCGGGAGTGGTGCTGCTCAGTGCGGTGGCTGAGCCACGCGAGGAGGAGGACCCCGGCGGTGACCGCCACGCAGAGCGCGCCGATCACCGCCAGGATGTCTTTCATGACGGTCACGCCGAGCCGTCCGCGTGGAGCTCGTCGAGCTGGGCGCGCAGCGACGTCTTCTCGGCGACCGTCATCATCAGGTCACGCTCGGCCGACTCGGCGCGCTTGGCCTGGGTGGTGCGCTCCTCGTTCAGCTTGTACGCCAGCTCGGAGGCGGCCTCGTACTGGGCGCGCAGCGCGGTCATCTCCGCGGCGGTGTCGCGGCGCATCATTTCGGCACCGCCGACCAGGCCGAGCATGAGCCCTACGACGAGGCTGATCGCGGCGACGACGAGCGCCCACACTCCGCCGAGGATGACCAGGCCTCCGAAGAACGCGAGGCATGCGCCGAACACGAGGGCCTTCTTGTACGGTTCGGCCTTCGCGGCCAGCTGGTCGATCTTCACTTCGTGGCCTGGCCTTCGATGCCGAGGATGTTCGGGTAGGAGGAGGTCACGGGCACGCGCCAGCCGTTGACCTTGACGCGGTAGGTGTGGCCTTCCTCCAGCTCGCCGTAGATGTCGGAGCTGTTGAACTTGAGGGACAGCCAGGCGTCGGTGTTCTCGTAGACGTCGCCGTCCTTGTCCCAGACGAGGTAGCGGCACGACTTGGAGCTGCCGCAGACCCGCTCCTTGTCCTTGACGGTGATCGTCTCCACGCGGCTGGTGCTGAGCTTGACCACGCCGATGACGAGCACGACGAGGAGCCCGAGGACGATGACCCCGCACCCCCACAGGCCGGAGTTGTCGTTGCGGTTCATCGCGAACCGCCTCCGAGGGCGGCGTCGATGCGAGCCTGCTGGTCGGCGGGGACGTGCGGCCGCGCCATCTCGGCGATCAGCCTGGTCGCGGGACGGCCCGCGAAGTTCTCCCCCTCGTTCGGCTTGTCCATACGGAGCGCGTCCAGGGTGAAGGGCGGCACCTCGACGCCGTGCGCGCGGAGCGCGGTGACGAGGGATGCGACGTCGGGCAGCTCGCATGGCGTGTATCCGATCCAGAAGACCTCGGCGTAGTCCTCGTCGCCGGTGGTGGGAGGGTCGAACGCCATGGCGAAGTAGCTGTTGAGGGGTCCGTCCCAACCGACCGTCGTGACGCGGTCTTCCGGGGCGCCGGGGGCGTTGGGGATGGTGTAGCGGCTCATGGTCTTCCTCAGTGGTTGTCGTCGGCTCGCGCCTGCAGGAGGGCGATGCCGGTGTCGGTGGACTTGGCCAGCTCGAACGCGGCCGCGTACTTGGGGAACCCGGCGGCCAGGCGGGCGCGGTTGAGCGCGTCGGCGACGTCGAACGCCTGGAGGAGCTTCTGCACGAAGGCGGAGCCGGGCCATCCGCCGCGGCCGAGGTGGAACAGGACATGCGCGGCGGTCTCGGGGGTGATGTGCGGGTCGGTGGCGTGCGGGTTGATGCTCATCCGGTCTCCCGTGGTGTGGCGGTCGGGCCGGCGCGGACCCCGGACAGGGGCCCGCGCCGTGGTGCTGGGGTCACACAGTGGCGTTCTCGCGGGCGCGCTGGTCGGCGTCGAGCTTCTGCAGAGCAGCCACGATGTCGCCGCGCCAGGCCACGACCGAGGCGGCCAGCTTGTCGGCGATGTGCAGGGCCTCCAGCAGGCCGTTCCGGTCGGTGAGCGCGACGGGGTAGCGGCGGTTGCCGATCGCCAGCGTCGTCTCGTTGTCGGTCAGGCGCTGCTCGATCGTGGCCGGGGTCACGTCGTCGTACTCGACGGTGATCGTCTTCATGGGTACTCCTTGAGGGGTGGGCCCGGCGGCCGCGGCCGCGCGGACGCCGGGCGGGATGGTCAGGTGAGGTAGTCGGGCTTGAGTGGGGCGTAGGGGTCTTCGACCTCTTCGCCGTGCCAGGCGTTGGCGAGGTGGACGGCGACGACCCATGCGGCGTCGTGGACCGTGCGCGCGAGGGGCGTACCGAATTGGGCGGCCTCGGCGATGGCCTTGTGCACGTCGCGGATCCGCTCCAGGCGCTCCCATGCCTCGTCGAGCTTCTGACTGACGTGCTCATGCTCCTCGCGGATCGTGGGCTCGAACGGCACGTACTCGGCGAGCAGCCGGAACGCCTTGCAGGTCAGGCAGTCGCGGGTGTGATCGCACGTACCCGCGTGCTGCGCGATCTCCGCGAGGACAGCGGCGCGCTGCTCGCGCTCGCGCCGCTGCCGGGCGAGCCGGTCGGCGCGGACGGCCGCTCTCTCGCCGTTGGTCAGGAGCATCGGCATCACTGGCCGCCATCCAGGGTGATCTCGCCGTCGCTGAGCTTCTGCAGGAACGCGGCGTAGTCGGTGTTCGTAGCGTTGCCGACCGGGGTGTTGGTCGTCTTCTCGAACGTGGCGGACAGCTGCTCGTTGGTGCCGCCGAGGTCGGACCACACGTTGACGATGCGCTGCCGCAGCTCGTTGCGGCGCTCGGCGGCCTGCTGCATCAGCAGCTTGACGGCGTCGCTCACCTGCGTGAGCGTCAGGTCCTTCGTCGAGGTGACGGTGACGCCTAGGTGCTCGACGATCCAGGCGAACCGGGCCTCGTCCTTCGCCTTCGAGGAGCCCTTCCCCGTCTGGATCGTCACCCCGGCTTCGGTGAACCAGATGCCGAGCTCGCGCAGCGCCTTGGCGCTGGGCTTCGGCTGCTCCTCGTCCTCGACGATCTGGCCCTCCACGATGTCCCCGTCGTCGGCGGCCGCCGCGGCGGCGGCGGCGGTCTGCTGGCGGAAGGACTGGAGGAGCGCTTCGGCCCGGTCGGACGCCTGTCGCGGCTCGTCCGCGATCGGGCCCGGCGCGCTCTCCCCGCCCAACCGGGCAAGGGTCGGCGCCAGCTTGATGAAGGATTGGAGCTGGTCCAGGGTGGCCTTCTTCATGGTGGTGCCGGTGGCGTCGTGGAACTCCTTGTGCAAGGCGCTGATCGTGCCGGGCCAGGCCGTCATGATCTGCTGCCGCAGCAGGTCACCCTCGGGGTCGTCCTCGGGCTGCGCGGCCGCCGCCGGCGCGGGCTGCGTGGCGGGTTCCGTCTGCTCTGGAGCGGCCGGTGCGGGGTAAGTCTGCGGTACCACGCTGTTCTGCTGGGAGAACTTGGCGACGCGGGCCTTGGCCGCGTCCTCCACCTCCAGCGTCCGCGCCTTCCAGACGGGGTCCAGCTTGGCGGCCCGCCAGATGGAAACCACGTCATCGCGGTTCGTGGCCGCCTCGATCATCGCGAGGTAGTCAGTCGCAGGTGCCGCCTCGATCGCCCGCTGGCTGGCGCCGCTCCGGGACAGCTCAGCGCGGCGCGCGACCTCACCCGACATCAACTCGTCGAAGCTGGCTCCCCCGATCGTCAGGCCAGGCACCATGTATGTCGTCGGCTTGGGCCGCTTGGTCTTCTCGTCGAGGATCGTGCCGTTGCGCTTGGCCAGGTACAGCCAGGCGTCCACGTATGTGCCCGCGTGGGCAAGGAACTCGGCGGCGTTCGGGAGCTCCGCCGCGGCGTTCTTGCCCTTGCTGTCGAGCCGCCACAGGCCGAGGCTGGGCACCTCCTTGAGGAACACGCCGAGCCGCGTGGTCGGCTTGCACAGGCGGCTCTCGAGTTCGCGGTCAGCGCCGCACAGGCACGGGCCGACGAACGGGGCCTGCATCGTCACGCCGGTGCAGCGGCGGACGCAGACCTTCGCCTCCCACGCCTCCATGTTCTGTGACAGCCCGTTGGGCGGGACGATGACCGGGATGCGGGTCGCGTTGGTGATGACCTCGAACTGTGGGCCCTCGGGTGACTGCCACGGCCGGGCCTGGCCGCCGTACAGCTCGGCGACGCCCCGGATCATCTCCTCGGACGGCGAGGTGAACCGAAACGTCTCGATCTTGCTGGGGTACTGGCTGCCGCTCTGGCTGGTCTTCTTCACGCCGAGGCGGATACGGCCGTCCTGCCAGTGGCGGCGCTGCAGGACGGAAGGGTCGATGGGCATCAGGCGGCGTCCTTCCTGGTGGTGTTGGTCGGCGGCTGGACAGGCTTGTAGCCGCGCAGTTCGAGCTGGTGGACGTAGCGGGCCAGCGGCAGCAGGCCGCGGAAGCCGTCGAACGCGGCCGCGTCGGCCGGGAGCGGCACGAAGCCGTACGTCGTCTCGCGGAGGTTGAGGATCGCGGTCCCCACGAACTCGGGGACCTCGAACTCGTGGCTGTCGTCGTGGCCCTCGGCGGCGCCGTACCGGCACTCGGGCGGGCAGGCCAGCCCGACCTCCGCGTTCCGGATGGCGGCGAGCTGCATCACGTGGTCGTCGTAGACGGCGCTGGCCGGTTTGGTCAGCGACGTCTTGATGTCCACGAGCCACAGCCCGGACGGCGTCGGGATCGGGTCGGCCGGGACCGCGCGCGGCTTGAAGCGGGGCACGATCGGCGACGTCGGACCGTCGAACCGCAGGTTGACCCAGATGTCGCTGGTGCACCCGTAGCCGAGGGTGCGGTTCAGCACCGTGCACTCGGCCGCCTTGATGTCGCGGCCGCGGCGGATGTCCACGCCGAAGTCGCTCAGGAACTTCCGGTAGGACTCGACGAACGGTTCGGCTTCCTCGTCGGGGATGTACGGGGCGCCCAGGTTGATGGCTTCGGCGATGTGGTGGACGCGGGAGCCGAGGTCGGCTTTCTTGTCCCACTGCACCTTGTACTGCGCCTTGGCTTTCTTGGTGAAGGCCTCCATGTCGTCGGGGTCGGCGGCCGCGCGGATCGCGTCGGGCAGGTTGTCCATCAGCCACTCGGCGGTGGCCTTCGCCGCGGCCGGGGCCAGGGCCTCGATCATGTGCTGGTCGAGCGCGTTGGTGCAGCTGACCAGCATTTCGCCGGTCGCCGGGTCGCAGTAGTAGCGGCCGTTGTCGGTGTGGACGGCGTGCTGCGGGTCGTACTGGTCGTTGCGCTCCTCGGTGTCCACTACAGGCCCCCGTCGTAGTCGGCCTGGCCGAACCAGCCGAAGCGGTACTCGTCCTCGAACATCGACTCGAGGGCGGGCCCGCCGCGGTGGCTCGGCCGGCGCCGCTCGGGGAACGCCTCGTACGGGTGCTGCGGTTCTTCGGGCTTGAGAGCGCCGATGTAGTTGGTCAGCTCCTGTTCGGTGGGGAGCTCGGTGCTCGGTGGGGTCACTGGTGGTCCTCTTCGTATTCGGCGGCCAGGAGCTTTCGGCCGGTCTCCTCGATGAGCTGATAGGCGGCGTCGTAGTCGCCGCCGAGGACGTCGGCGAGCAGAGCGGTAAACGCGCACTTGGCCGTGTAGTCCCAGTGCTGTGCGGCTCTTGTGGCGATGAGCTGCACCAGGTCGTCGAGGGGCAGCGCTGTGGCGGTGTTGGTCACGCTGATTGCGGTGCCGCTATCGGTTGGCGAGGATGAACTGGGCGTGGACCCGGATCACCTTGTCACCGTTGTCGGTGCTGCCGGTCCGGGTGGTGGCCTTGTAGATGCCGCCCTCGGTGCGACTGAAGCCCCGGTAGCCGTGCTTGACGGCGTTGAACAGTCGGGCGGCCTCACGCTTGCCCTCCCGGGTGTCGGGGGCTTCGGCGATCACCGCCCACTGGCCCGGGTTGTCTCGGAGCTCTGCGGCGATGGGCTCGTAGTCGTCGCTTGCGGGTGTTCGTGGGGCTGGATCTTCCCAGCGGAGGATGCCAGCGGGCATGGCGCTCCGTTCATTGCAGGCTGTGATTGAGGTTCGGCGGTATGTCAGCGCGGTCCGATTTCGGTCACTCACGCAACTACCGACATAACCGACACTATCGTCTCTTGACGCAACTAGCAACGTCTGACGCGTCAAATGCGTCCGAGCAGTTAATGCGCAATGATCACAGAGAGTAATCGCGTATGTTGCGACTGAGAAGTACGCCCTGACGCACTTGTTGGTACCGTGTGCGCCAACACTCATACGACGCTTCAACCGCCACGAAAGGACACGGACGCGCCGTGGCCGACATCAGCCAGCCCTCAAATGTGGTTCAACTCATCTCCGACCGTAGAGAACGTCCAGGACCTCTACGGCGGCGCATCTCCATCCGCGCCGCCGCCAAGCGCGCCACAGAGTTGTCCGGCGAGATCTTCTCCGAGCCTGCCTGGCGACGCATCGAATCAGGCGAGAAGGACCCACAAGACCGGGAGATCGTGTTCATGGCGGCCGCCATCAACGACCTCGCCAACGACGCCGTCATAAGCCCAGACGAACTCGACCAGCGAGACCGGCCCGCAGCGGCCGAGCTGTTCCGCCAATGGATCCGGGAGCGGACCAAGGCCGATCCAGCCCTAGCTGCGATCGACCCAGACCTCACGCCCGACTCCGTGCAGCAGAAGCTCCAGTCGATGCTCAGCGAAATACGCGCACTGAAAGGTGTCTCCGCCACAGAGCGGGCCCAGATGGAGAAGCTCCTACTCTCCCACCTTGAGTCAACGCTGGACGCGTACGGCGCCCAGCTGCGCATCCTCAAGCCGAGGTAAGTCAGTTCATCCAGTGGCGCGAAGCGTAGGCGCCGAGCTGGTACAGCGTCGTCACGCCGGCCTTGCGCTTCAGCTTGTCAAGATGGCGGTTGACGGTACGGGCATGCACCTTGAGCACGCTGGCGATGCGCTCGACGTGTGCGCCTCCTGCCAGCAGTTCAACGATCAGCATCTCATCGTCATCCAATCCGCCAGAGAGGGCGAATCGGCCAGGGTCGGGCTGGATCGGCAGGGCCCGATCCCATTCGGTCTCGAAGACCTGGACAAGGAAGTCCATCAGCGTGCCCGGATGCACAAGCAGCATCTGGTTGACCTCGTGGCCCCGCGGATAACGGGGCGTCAATGCCATGTGCAGATCCCCGATGAGCAGTTTGTGCGGCAGCCTGTCAGCGAGCCGGATCTCACACCCCCGGTCGACGGAGTGCTGCAGGCCGTCAATCGCTGACTCGCTCTGGAAAACTCTCCACTCGCATATGACGCGGCACTTTGCCGGATGGTTTACGCGATCCGGGCCGGCGCTCTCGCCGGTCCGCTTGGCCCGCTTCAGCGCGAGGAACGGGTGGGTGACGAGCTGCATGATCTCGTTCTCGGCCGTGGCGTTCAGCGTCTCGTACCAGTGCTGGACCTGTTCACGGCTGGTGAGCACGGTGACGGGGTCGCCGCCGGCGGGGTGGTCGGCGCTCTCGTAGATGCGCTCCAGCTCGTCCACATAGGACTGGACCCGGCGCAGCTCTGCCTCCTGCGCCGTGAGGACGCCGTTCATGGCGATTGAGGGTCGCCGCGCCACCACGGGGTTTCCGTTCACGAGGCCCCTGACCGTCAGCTCGTACAGGTCATCGTCGAGCTGGTAGCCGAACTGGTCCTCCAAGTGCTGGATGCTGGTGGGCCCTGCCGCAAGCAGGTGCCGATAGAGGCGTTCCTGCTCGGGGCTGAGACCGGGGATCCAGTGCACGCCCACATCCTCCTTGATGGCCCGGCGATCATCGTCACCGAAGGCTAGCAATCTCCCCCGACATAATCTCGAACATACGTTTGTGCTTCTGACCGAGCATGAGCACCCGGCGAGCAGCACGGACGCGCCGCCAGCACAAGATGGTTTGGAACGTTACAGGCACAGAGATGGCCGAGATCCACACCAGCAGCAGCGCCGCCGCGTGACCAGGCACCTTGTCTGCATCGATCAGGATCAGCAGAGAAGCCGTTGCCGCTACCCAGCTCGCGATCGACATGGTGGCCATACCGAGGACCCACAGGCGTACCTCTGGGCTGATCATGGGATTAGCTCTCGCCCTCACTGCCTACATTCCGCCCATGTGCGCACTCAGAGACTGGACAGTCATCTCCTGGCGGCCGACGTCGGGCTCCGACTCGACAGGAGGGGTTGTGACAGCAGGGGTCTGCAGGCCCGCCTCGTCTACGATGCTGCAGACGGGAGCGGCCGCGTCGTCGGCGTAGGCTGCGCTTGCCCCCACGCTTAGCGCCAGCACCGCAGCAGCGAGGACCGCGGCGACTGTCTTGAACGAGCCAAGGAACGAACTCACGTCATCCATCTCCTTTGAAACGTGCGAACGGCTGACTTCCATCGCTTACAGATGTGAGCGCTTTCGGCTCGTGTATGGTTCCCGCTAATGTAGGTAGATGTCAACTTTTGTAAGCACCTGATCGGAGACGACCGATGATGCCGCTAGCCGCGCGGCTGAAGCGTCTGCGCGAGGTGATGGTGAACCCGAAGACCGGGTTGAAGTACTCGCAGCGCGAGGTCGCAGCCGCGGTTACGGCGGCTGGCACACCCATGACGGGCTCCTACATCGCGCTGCTGGAGGGCGGCGACCGGACGAAGATCTCGCTAGACAAAGCGCTGGGGCTCGCCAACTTCTACGGTGTGCCCGTCGAGTACCTGAGTGAGAACCCCGACCAGGAACTTGTCCGGCAGGTTTCGTCACAACTCGACTTGTTCGAGGCGATCCTCAAGTCAGGAGCCGTGCAAATGCGCTTCCGGCAAGCCGGCGAGCTGTCACCTGACGCCAGACAGCGGATTGCGCAGGTCATCCGGGAAGAGATGGAGAACGAGGGCATCGTCTACGACCCGGATGCGTAAGGGGGTTTGTAAACTTTCCGGGTGTCCGTCCGGAAAGGCTTCTTGTTTAAATGTCCGCAGCTCGCCTCCACGTCCCACCTGAGGTGCATGCCGCTTTAGCCCAGGTACGGCCGCCGCGCCCCTTCGATCTGGACGAGTACCTTGCCCGAGTTTCCCAAGCTCGCGGGCACCGGCTCGTACTGCACGAGGACGACCTGCCCGTGGACCTGTGCGGCCTCTGGCGATTCGACGGCCGCACCGACCACATCTATGTCCCCCGCGGCGCGGCCGGCTCCCACCGCTGGCAGATCATCGCGCACGAGGTGGGCCACATGCTGATGGCGCCCGAGGGCGTCACCTTCGGCCACGGTATCGACGAGACCTCACGCGAGCAGATGGCCCCGGACGCCACCGACTGGCTGCAGAACATGTTCCCGCACATGGATAACGAAGTGCTGGCCCGCTACTTCGCACGGACGGGCTATGACGAGGAGAACGAGCTGCACGCGGAGCTGTACGGCACGCTGGCCATCGCCGGCGTGCACGCCGATGAGCGGGCCATGAAAGGCCGGCTCGGCAGGATTCGACAAGCAATGGATGGGTTGTGATCATGGGCGGCTGGTTATGGACGGTCGCGGCGTGGGCCGCGGTCGCGGCGCGACTCCGGCAGACGGCCACACTCCAGGACCGGGGACTGCTGGCCATCGTCATCGGCATGGCCACCACGTTGACGCTGGCGCGGCCCGAGGTCGCCGCGCTGGTCGACGCGAGCGGGATGCCAATCTCGTCGCTGGCCAAGCGCTGCGTGGCCATGGTGGGCGTCATTGGGATCGTGGTCTACATGTCCGGCGTCGCAGGCCGAAGCGCCCGCAAGTCGGTGCTGGCCACGCTCGCCGCCGTGACCGTGCTGGTGGTGTCTTACCTCGCGGGGGCGTGGCGGTGGCCGGAGACCACCGTGTTTTACGCCTTCCAGGGCCGGTTCGAGCTGACGACGGCGACGGCGATGGGCTGGCTGCACTGGATCACCTGGTACGGGTACGTGGCGCTGATCCTGCTCGCCCTCGCCGCCACCTGTGTCACGGCCGCCCGGGAGGCGTCCGGGATCGTCCGGACGCAGCTCGTCCTGTTCATCGTGGGCGCCGTGTGGTGCGCCCTGTCCCCCGCCTACTGCCTGACCGCGCTCGCCGGGCTGCTCCCCTACCGGCTGCTCGTTGACCAGGCCGCGCTCCTGGCGCCCGGCATGCTGATCATCATCTTGGCCATGGCGTTCCAGCAGATCCAGCGCCGCCGCGCCGGCACCCGCTCGTGGCTGCTGTACCAGCGGCTCAAGCCGCTATGGAAGCTGCTCCTCACTGCCGACCCGAAAGTTCCCGTGCTGCACCTCAGCGGCTTGTGGCGGATCCGGCTGCAGCGGCAGGTGTCGGAGTGCCATGACGCGATGCGCCGCCTGTGGGCGTTCCTGCCGCCGGGCACCTACGAGGCTGGCCGAGTGGATCCGGAAACGACGGCGCTGCGGATGCGCGACGCGATCGCGGCCAAACAGGCGGACACCAGGGCCGAGCAGACGGCCGAGGGAACCCCGGTGCAGGCCGGGACTGAGATCGCCGAGGAGGCGAAGTGGCTGATCAGCGTGTGGAAGGCGTGGAAGAAGCTGGAGGCACGGCCGGACGTGGCGGAGGTTTTGCCCGTGCGGTGACCGAGGTGTTCGCCCCGCAGTACGTGGCGATCGTCATGCCGCCAGTGGCCGGCCTGCTCGCCGAGGGCTGGACGGGGCTGGCGTGGGGGCTGCTCGCCGCGGCGCTGTGCGCGGGCGTCCCGGCCGCCGTGATCTGGGTCGGGGTACGACGTGGCCGGCTCGACTCGATCCACCTGGTCGAGCGCAAGAGCCGGAAGGGGCCGATGCTGGCGGGGTTCGCCGCGGTGGTCGTCGGCCTGGTCGTACTGGCTGTCCTGGACGCGCCGCGCGTCGTGGTGGCGTCGGCCGCCGTGATGCTGGCCTGGGTGGTGGTCATGGGCTCGATCACCTTGCTGTGGAAGATCAGCTTCCACACGGGAGTGTCGGCCGGGACCGCCGTGGTGTTGGCGCACGTGCTCCCGCCGATGCCCGTGCTGGCCGTTGGCATGGTGGTGGTGGCGGTGATCGGGTGGGCGCGTGTCCGGGTCTCCCACCACACCGCTGGCCAGGTGATCGCGGGCGCGGCGGCAGGTACGGCGACAACTTGGGCGACACTCGCCATCCTTCTGTAACGACCTCCGCTGCCGGAGGGGACATGTGTGTGATGCGCCGACGTACTTCACGACGCACAGCCGGGCTGACGGATTCGCTTTCTGTCAGGAAAGCGACATGTCATCAAGACGGTGCCTAAAAATGTAGACAGGACGACCGAAAGCGACTTTTATGGTCATCCTGGCTTTAGGCATGACATCCCGCACTGGCAGTTATGCCCTCTGTCGCAGGGAATCCGCAACACCAAGTTGCCGTGCGGGAGGGCACCGACGTCGAGGTAGGGCAGCAGCTCTAGACAATGCTGCGCTACGCCCGAGCGCCAACACGACCAATCAAGACAATGGGGGCTTAAACATGACACGGGCGATGGTGGCTATCACGCTGGTTTTCGTCGCGGGAACGGCGGCGTTTGCGGCGTCCATGGTCCACATCACCGCGTCCCGCGAGTTCGACGGCCTGAGCGTTGCCTGCATGGTGGCGGCCGGGCTGGTTGCCGCCGTCAGCGCGCTTGCCGCTGTGCGACGGCGCCCGGCCATGGAGATGGCCTCGATCGTCGATGTTTACGCGAAGGGTTACGGACACGAGCGCGTCGAGCGCTGAGGAAACACATGGAGCCGGACAGGTCAAAACCTGCCCGGCTCCATGTCCGTAATTGCCAACGCGAATGTACTTCCACAGGTCAAGTGGTATTCGGCCATTTATCGCGGGCCGCCACAAACGTCCCGATCGCGGGCACGGTGTAGACCCAGCCCTGCTCACGCAGCAGCGCGACGGCCGCGCGGACCGTCTTCTTGGCCACGCCGTACTCCTGCATCATCTCCGACTCGGACGGCAGCACCTCGTCCGTCTCGTAACCGCCGCGCTTGATGCCCCCGGCGACCGCGGCCGCGACCTTCTCGAACGGCCACGGCTCGCGGATCCTTGGGGCGTCCTCGGGCCCGACGAAGGAGCCTTCGGGGCGAAGGGTGTAGATGACGCCTTCCTCGCGCAGGGTGGATAGCGCCCTGCGCACCGTCAGCCGCGAAGCGCCATGTGTCTCGCCGAGCTCGGCTTCCGTGGGCAGCGCCTGACCAGGCTTCAGCCGACCGGCGGCGATGTCGTCCTTGAGGGCGTTGATGATCGTCTGGTAGATCGGCACCGGGCCGCGGGGCCCTCGTTTGGTCATGGTCGAAGCATACATCTTGGGTACCTTCACATACGTTGGGGGAATCAATCAGTCGGGGCGGGAGAGCAGTAGCCCGGAAGCGACGAAAGCCCCGGCGCCAGCGGCACCGGGGCTTTCTCGCGCATTGTGCAGATACGCGACAGCAAGCCTACGCCGTGCCGCCCGTAAGCGTCGGTGGGCTGGGAAGCTGCGCCCTAGTAGGCATCGTGCCGGTCTGGGTGCGCAGCTGGTAGTCCTGCAGCGCGTCCACCATCGCCGCCCAGCGTGGGCCGAACGGCTCGTACCGGTCGCGCATGTGCTCCAGCCACGTCATGACCGGGTCGGGCTCGTCGCCCGCCGGCTCCGGCGCGGCCGGGATCGGGCGGAACTTGTCGTCGATGCGCTCCCAGACCTCCGCGCCGACCGCGACCAGGTCCTCCGTGTTGTCGAAGAAGTCGAGCGCCCAGTGCAGCGGGTTCGACTCCTGCCACTTCTCACTCCTGCACGCGGCCGCGGCGAGCTTGATGAGGTCGCGGGCCTGGTCGTCGGTGATGCCGAGGTGGGTCAGGTCGAGGCTCATGCCGCAGCCCTCCCGCGCATGTGCGACAGGCACGACCCCTTCGAGCACTTGGGCAGCGGCTTCCTCCCTGTGACCTTGCGGACGATGGGCAGGAGCGGCGTGAGGTACCAGCCGAACGCTGTCAGCATCACCATCAGCACCCCTCCTACCGGCCCGAGGATCTCCCATTCGTCGGCTTCGTTCATGACTGCCCTGCGCTCGTCCCGGCAGCTGTCACACAGCTCGAGCGGGTCGCATGTCGTGATGAGGGACCACCGCTTGAGGATGCGCGGCGCGGAGTAGGCGACGCTGAGCGCCCAGGCCAGGAAGGTGACATCGACTGGGGTGATCACAGGGAACGCCTCTCTTCCGTGGCCAGCGGGAGCCGGGCGGCTTGCTCGGCGGCTCCACGGAGAACTGCGACGACCTGGGCCTGAGTGCGGTGGGGGGCTCGCAGCCAGTCGCTGACAGCCACCGCTGATGCTGCGACCTGGCTCTTAAGAGCGTCGAACGCTGCGGCGAGGAGCGCCGCGCGCGCCGCGTCGGCATCGTGAGCGTCGCGGGCTTCCACCGCGATGGCGTCGCTGATCGTGACGCCCGGCTGCTGGTAGCGGGATGCCCATCCTCTGTCTTCGATACGGTCGGCGGCGGCGGAGAGGATGTCGCTTACGGTCGCGGCGTTCATCGCCAGCCTCCACGGATGGCGTCGTACACGTCGCGAACGAGGCGGGCGTCGCCGAGCCCGGTGTGCTTTGTGGCCGGATCCTGCTTGACGCCGACGATCTCCCACGCGGGGCTGTCGGAGGCGCCTTCCAACCAGTCCATGACGTAAGGGAAGGCCTCGATCCCGAAAGCTTCTTCGACATCTCCGCTCGTCAGGGCCAGGCAGCCCTCGATGTAGCCGATCAGCAGGTCCCGGACGTTCAGCATCCGGTGATGGGCGGTGAGCAGCTGCCCGGTGGCCCGCAGGAACTTGTCGAGGAACTTCCGGTCGAAGGCAGGGTTGTTCGCGACGATCGTGGTGCCGTCCAGCATGGGGGCGATCGTGCGGGCGATGCGGAGGGCGTTCTGGTTCATGTAGAAGTCGCCTTCGGTCAGGGGCTTGCCGGTGTGCTCCTTGATCCAGCCGGTCGAGTCGACCTGGGTGGTGGGTGCGAGCCTCCGGCCGTCGCCTATGCACGTGTGCAGGACGCGGGAGCGCTCGTAGTACCTGCAGACGCGCAGGGCGTTCGGGTCGGCGAGGGTGAGGTCGGGGCGGACCTGCCACCACCATTCCTGGTCAGGTTCTGAGGGCTGGCGCAGGTCGCGGGTGATCAGTCCGATCTCCCAGAGGTCGCCGTGGCGTTCGTCGAGGGAGGTCGTTTCGAGGTCTACGAAGACGAGCTTCTTCATCGGTCTCTCTGTCCGTCGGGGGTGCCGCCCCGCCCAGGGCGGGCGGGACAGCCGATTGCGTTTCCGCTATCAGCGGTAGTAACCGGAGCCTTTGTCGCCGCCGTGCATGCGGACCCGGTACTCCTCTTCGGGCGTGAGAAGGAGGGCGGGCAGGGTTTCGACGCCGGTCTTGCGGGCCTTCCAGATGCGGTGCCAGCCGTCGATGACGAGGTGCCCGGCGTCGGGGATGGGGGCGACGATCAGCGGCTTGGCGAGGTCAACGGTGGCGGCGTAGTCCTCGTTGATGTGGACCAGGAACAGCGGCCCGGTTTCGTCGGCGCGGACGTAGTCGGGTTCGCGGCCCTGGACGATGTCCTCGGCCAGGTTGATGTTCCAGGCGTAGGTCCCGAAGTGGAATACCTCGCGCATGCGTGGGGCGTGTTCGGTGGGCATGGGCTTGCCTTCCTGGGTGGCGTGGTGTTGGTGGCTGATTGCGGGTCCGCTATCAGCGTGGCGAAGTCAAAGTTGATCTTGATCAGTTTTCGACTACCTTCGATAATACCATTCAGGAGACGTCTGTGAACCATATAGAGACCAGTAATAACGATTGGTGTACTGATCATCTGTGCTGTACGTTCCTACGCGACAAGACGACAGAAACGCCGTACGGTTGAACCCACGCCACGCCACACCCACAGGGAAAGCCCACACCGCCATGCCACCCAGGTCGA
This sequence comes from Nonomuraea sp. NPDC049152, assembly GCF_040648355.1. Taxonomy (NCBI): domain Bacteria; kingdom Bacillati; phylum Actinomycetota; class Actinomycetes; order Streptosporangiales; family Streptosporangiaceae; genus Nonomuraea; species Nonomuraea sp. NPDC049152. Next base: position 539,397 of record NZ_JBEZDO010000001.1, read on the forward strand.
AGCCGTCGCAGCCCACCTCCGTCGAACCCGACTCCGCAGCCACACAGCAGCCGACAGCGGAACCGCAATCGACGCGTCCAGGACCCCGCCGTGGCCGCAAGCCGCAGTGGACCAAGCTCAAGCCCACCATCGCCCACCTGTACCAAGACATCAACGACCGCCTCACCGCCGCCCTCGAAATCAACGGCATGGGCTTGCAAGAGACGTTCGAGGACGCCATCAACACCTACTGCGACGCGCTGCGGCCACCCATCCCGGCCGAGATGCCCACGGACGCCAAAGCCCTCACAATGCCGCGCGACCCCAACCAGCCGCTGCCCGGCACACCGGCCGACCGCCCCACCGCACCGCCGGCGGTCGTACGGCTTCAGCCGAACACGCGGGCGCGGCTCGTCGCCGCATGCCATCAGGAGCAGATGGGCGGCAAGGCGGTCATCAACGACGCCCTGGAGGCGTATCTCGACGAGCTGGACCTGGAGCAGTAGCCGGGCCGACCAGAGCGAAAAGGCCGCCGCCAGAGTCAATGGCGGCGGCTTTGTGCTGGTGGTGACGGGACGCGAGCCGTCCCCCGATCAGCTCGCGCCCCGCGTCTTCACCCGCGCTGGCAGTCAGTCATCCTCACCCACGAGTGGGGTACGGCATTGGCACAGCCACGGGCTCGTCCTGGCCATCCCACGTGAGCCACATTTCTCGAGGCGCAGCCTTCTGCCACGTCTCGACAAGCAAGAACCTGTGCTGCCCGCCAGCGCGCACGGCGGCATCCTTCGGGAGCTCACGAGCCAGACCGCCAAACGGCGTCGCATCAGCCGTTACGCCCGTCGCGACCTGCGACCCGCTGTTGATCAGCACGTACGCGGCATTCCTGAAGTGCTCGATGGTCCAGGAGACATCCGGCGCCGTGCTAGTCGACGATTCCCGAGCAGAGACGTTGTGAGACGTGAGTTCGTTGTAGGCCGCCGCCTTCTCTGCCGCGTTCGCGGAGCGGACAGAGGCATCGGCAGCCTTCTCGTTGGCCACCGCGGACCTCTTGGCCCAACTAAGGTTTCGCCAAGACACCAGGAGGCTGGTACCGCCGAACACGAGGCCTAGCCACCCTGGCAGATCGCTCAGAGTGAAGTTCGCCGTGAACCATTCGATGATCGCGTTCATGGGGCAGAACCTAGGGGGCGGAAGGAGTTAGTGTCTCGGCCTGCTTGAGATTCACCGTCGCGAGGCGTCGCCCCCGCCCTCTTGGTGCTTCGTCATGCGGGGCCGCGACGCCTCCACTCCTCGAACACCTGTAGCGCCCGCTCGCGCACGGCGTCCGGCCGAGTCTCATACACGAGCAGCATGGCCAGCCGCTCCTCGGCGGTGAGCTCGGCCCACTCCTCGGGGCTCAAACCGTGGGGGATGTCGCACGCGTCCATGACGCCAGCATCTGTGCTACGACCGCGCGTGGTCCCGGGAACGGCGTCTTGCCCTGACTTGTCCGAGGTCCACGACTTCGACCAGCTCCGAGAGGTCTACGTGCTGAGCGACCTGGCGGGGGTGCCAGCAGTAGGCGACCAGGTAGCGGGTACCGCGCACCCAGTGGCAGACGCGCAGGCAGGGCCGGCCGTTCAAGATGATGTGCTCGACCTCCATGCCGTCGGGGCCGAGCCAGCACACCATGAGGCCGAGCATACGCCGAAACGGATATTGGGTCGCATTCTGGGCATGCGAGATGCTCCTGCCTGGTCCGCATGACCGGGGCATCGCAGCGTCTATGACATGTGACGTCTTCCCCCGCGAGGAAAAAGCGTCGGCGGCCCGCGCCCCCGCAGCGGACCGCCGACGAACTGGTGTTACTTGTTGACGGCGTCCTTGGCGCCCTTGGACGCACGGAACCGCATAACCCACTTGCCGGGCACGTCAATCTCCTCGCCCGTGTTGGGGTTCCGAGCCGCGCGGGCCTTGCTGTAGCCCCGCTCGAACACGCCGAGGCCGCCGATGCGGACCTCGTCCCCGCTGGCAACGGTGCCGACGATGATGTCGATGAACGCCTGGACGCCGCGCTTCGCGGCCGCCATGGACGGGGCGCCGGTCCGCGTACCCCACGCCTCAGCCAGCTCTGCCTTGTTCATGCCCCACTCCCCGATATCACGATCTCGCTGATACCAACCGTAGAGCACGCGACAGACGCAAATGACACGCCAGGCGCGTCAGATGAGAGCTGGCCGACCGAGGCGGGACTACGGGCGAGTTGCGCTTCATACTGAGGCGATGGCATGGGAATGGGTAGCGCCAATAGCGACCGCCGTCACCGGCATCGCGGGCACGTTCTTCACGTGGTACTCCGGCAAGCAGGGCCGCGAACACGCCGAGCAAGTGGCCAAACAAAGCGCCGCCGCCTCACTTACACAATTACGGGAAGCACGTCGAGCAGCCGCCTACATCGAGGTGCTCACAGCTGTCGGCAATGCGACGGCGGCAGCTATTCACGCCACCATGCCACCCGGATTCGTGGATGAGGATGATGAGGATGACCCCCCCTTCCCCACGATCGCCGATCAGGTCGAGCTTAGGGCGAAGGTTGACCTCTATGGGACGCAGGAAGTCCGCCGGATATTCGCCGAATGGCGCCAGAACCTGCACGAGGTGATGGACAGTCGAGGCGAAGCCCAGGTGCAGCTGCCAGCCCGGTACGAACGGATGAAGGATGCTTCCGCACAGCTCGCTGAACAAATGAACAGCGAGATGACCTCTGAACGGCATCACCTTAGATGAACGCGCCGCCTACCGAGCCGACCCCCGTGGACGTGCTCCCGAATCCGCTCGGTGCTCGGCGGCGCCAGGTACAGCGGGGCGTGCATCAGCAGCCGACCGCCGCGGTGTCGAATAGCGCAGCCTGGGCCTTCTTCCGGCGGCGGGTGATGAGGCCGGCCCCATGCCTACGGCGGAGCTCGGCGAGGGTGAGCGGCCGTTTCTCCCCGCGCACGGTCTCGGTGAGGATCGACACGTCCTTGCCGAAGCGGTCGCGGAACTCCTGCTCCTGGCGTTCAGCTTCGGCGTACCGCTCGGGGAACACCTCGAGGGTGTGCAGCCACTGCTCTCGGCCAGCCCGGACGCATACCCCGCCGCAGTTGTTGTGTTCGTAGCCGAGCTCGTACAGGCGGGGCACGGCGATGCCGAGCGTGCGACATTCGTCCAACATCCGATCCTTCGACCAGTGCGGGGCTTCGTCCATCGGGAACTCGACCCGCCAGGGCGCCCATCCTTTGATGACGCCGGGGATGCGCCGCTGCTCCGCGTGGTCGATTCCGACGTACACCACGGTGTCGGCTGGGTCGCAGTTCGCGTCCAGCCACTTCCGGCAGGGGATCTGCTTGAGGCGCTTGGTGCACGGGGCGAGCCTTGAGTTGCCCAGGAAGTGCTCGTCGAAGAACACCTCGAACGGCGTGCGGCCGTCAGCGACGACGACCGGGGTGACGCCGATGTGGGTGCTGGCGTCGTCCATGAACCGGTACAGGTCGGGGTCTTCGACCAGGGTGTCGGCGAACAGCATCATCATGTTGTCGGTGCCGTGCTGGGCGGCGACGCGGTGCGCCGCCCAGAACGATCCGATGCCGCCGCTCATCTGGATCACGTGGCGGGTCATCGCAGGGTCCTCCTTATGGGGTGGGCCCGCCCTGGGGCGGGCCTTGTTGATATCGGTTCCGCTATCAGACGGCGAGGTCGTAGGCGAACCGGTCTAGCTCGATGCCGAGAATCGCCTCAATGACCGCGCAGGTCAGGATCTCGGCCATGGGCGGCGGGACCGCGTTGCCGATGAGCTTGACCTTGTCACGCGACCGGTCGGCGACGAACTGGTAGTCATCGGGGAACGACTGCGCCCGCTGGAGCTCGCGGAGCTTGAGCATCCGGAACAGGATGGACGACACGTCGACCCGCCCGTCTGAGGTGAGCAGCGCCCATCTGTCGCGGGTCGACAGCGTCCCCACCGGCTCGTCCACGTCCCGCACCCGGCCCGTGCCGTAGTACGACATCAGCAGCGCCTCGGGCAGGCCGGGCGGCGCGGTGACGAGCGACTGGTGCCCGGTCGTGGTGACCGTCCGCATGTGCTCGCTGGTCGAGGTGACGTGCTCGCGCCCGTCGCCCTTGCTGCCGTTGTTCCTCATGAGGAGCGACGGCGGCGGCTGCCAGCCGGGCGGGACGCCGAGCCCGTGATGGTAGCCACCGGCCGTGACCGCGTGCGCGGGGTCCTCGAACGCGGGCCTCGACTTGAGCGCGTCACCGCCGCCCCGGAAGGGGAACACGAGCGGCAGCATCCCGTCCTGCATGTCCGGATGGCTGGCCAGCGCACCGTTCGCGCCGTCCGAGACGAGGGTCGCCAGCGGGTCCTTGGTCGGGTTCGTGTTCCGGGCCCGGTCCGACCGCAGCAGCGTCAGGAACGCCGGGAACGCCCCTGGCCGGGTGTTGGGGTCGAACGCGATGGCGTCCTCGTGCCGGGTGGTGCTGGTCCGCTTCGGCAGGCTGACCGGCCGCACTGTCTTGCCGTCGCGGCCTTCGCACGGCACCACGAGCGCGTTCGCCTCGCGCGTGGTGAGCGCCGGGATCGGCTCGTCCACGCCCTTCGGCCCGTCGTTCCAGGTGCCGCCCGCGGGGACGGTGAACGGCTTGATCCAGTGCTCCTCGACTCCGGCGCGGATGCGCGCGATCGTCTTCGGGGCCAGGCCTTCCGGCTTCTTCTGCGTCTTCTTTCTGGACCCGATGGGGGTGCCGAGGTCGGTCCAGTCGATCGCGTATGCGGCCGGGAGCATCGGGGGTTCGATGATCTGCCCCTGGCAGGCCACCTCGGGGCACACCCACACGTACTGGCCGTTCTTGATGCCGTAGACGCCCATGTCCACGCCGCGGCGCTTCCACGCCCTGACGGCCTGGACCCATTCGCCGTGGCGGGGGCAGTAGGCGTACGGGTCGAACCACTTGCGGTAGTTCGGCAGTCGACCGACGCTCTCGTGGATGCCGGAGATGAGCATCCGGTCGCGTGACTGCGGGGTGGGCAGCGTGGAGCGTCCCTGCACGTGCGCGGCGTTGACGGCGTGGATTTGGATGATGTAGCCGAGCTTCCGTAGCTCCCGGATCCACCGGTCCCAGTGCGCCCACAATCTGGCCTGCACCACGTTCTCGACGCCGAACCCGAGCACCGGCTTGCCGAACTTCTCCTGGCAGTGCCGCAGGTAGGTGACGACCTCCTCCATCAGCGCACGGCTTCGGATCCGGGTCTTCTGGTGCTCGGTGAGGTTGTCCAGATCGTCGGCCCACAGGGCCATCTGGTTTTCCTTGTCGAAGTACCGCGTCTCGCCCGATGCGGTGCTGAACGCCGGGCAGGCCGGGCTCGCCCAGAAGAAGCTGGCGTACGGAAACTTCTCGATGGCGTCGGCCGCCTGGACGTCGCCGAGCCAGAAGTCAACATCGGGGTGATTCTGAACGTACGTCCACTTCGCGGGTTGGGCGTGGTTGGCGGCGAACTTCAGCTTGGTTCCAGGGACGGCGGCGATTCCGGTTCCGGAGCCACCGCCGCCGGCGAACATCTCGGCAACGTCGAGGTCGTCGGGGAAGAGCCTGTTCAGCATCCCGACTCCCCGTGGGCCGATTCCTCGGCGGAGACCTGCGCGTCGCTGTCCTGCCTGACCGCCTTGGCCAGCTCGGCCTCCGAGGGGAACGGGATCCGGATCATCTCCGGGACCCGGCGGTAGAAGATGAAGCCGGAGGCCATCAGGACCGCCTCGTAGCGGCCGGGTGACGTCCAGAGCACGGAAACGGCTCCCATGGCTCGAAGCGCGGGGTCGAGCGCCAACGCCGAGTGATTCGGGGCAGGGGGTACTGCAGAGTGGCGGTTCATCAGTGGTGTTGCCTTTCGCGAATAGCGAGGGGTTAGAACGAGAGCGAGAGCTGGGCGGGGCCTTTCAGGCCCGCCAGCCACGCCTTGTAGAAGGACTTGAGGGTCTTGTCGTGCGCCAGCGCGGGCGCGACGACCAGAAGGTGCTCGACGCACGGGTAGTAGAGATTCCGGGTGCGCAGCCACACCCAGTGGTGCGCTATCGGGACCCCGGGAGCCCTGATCGCGCGAACCCAAACGGGGGGTCTCCGGGAAAATTCCTCACTCTCCCCGAGGCCGAGATGTGGCCACTCTGTGCCAGTGGGTCATCGTTTCGCTACCGACATCCGCCTTTGCACCCCTATTAAACGTGAAAAATAATTGCGTTTTTGGATTATTTACAACAAATTGAAAGCCGATTAACATGCGATAGTCAGGCGAACGAAAGCCCCGATTGTTGACGTTTATGCCGGTGAAGGGGGCTCGCCGACGCACCGGCATCCCCACCCTCGAGGGAGCGACGGAACATGGCTGATGTGGTGAAGTACGGCGACAAGATCCATCTGCAAAACGGAGCCGACGACTGGAAGGGCGGCTACCTCGACACCAACGGCGGCGCCAACGACGGCAACAAATACGGCGTTTCGACGGCATCCTCCCCCACCCGCGCTGTGGGAACCGGAACGTGGGAGATCACCTCGGCCACGGGGAAGGCGGTGGGCGCGGAAGTCCTCACCGGCGATGTGGTGTACCTGCGCAACCTCTTCGGGGGCGATGGCGGCTACCTCGACACCTGCGGCGGCGCGCCCGCGCCCAACAAGTACGAGGTGTCCACCTCGCACGGCAAAGACCGGGCGACCGGGACGGGAAGGTGGCGGGTGTTCGCCGCGTCGTCCTCTCCCGACGACGCACGCGTACGCGTCGGCGACGTCGTCCACCTCCTCAACGGCTTCAACGACTGGAACGGCGGCTTCCTCGACACCTGCCACGCCGGGCCGGCCGAGGGGCTGTACGGAGTGTCCACCAGCCTCTACCTCAACCGCGGAAACGGCACGGGCCAGTGGAAGTTCTCCAAGGCCTGAGGTGATCTCGATACACCAGGCCAGTTAACGGTCTGTCGTATCGCCCCGCAGCTTGGTGAACTCCGCTGTAGAACGACGTTGGCCGACAGGGCGCCCAGGTCACAGGCAGGTTCGTTGGAATCTGCTCGATTGCTACCAGGACCCTGTCAGGCACAGGATCGGGCTCATGGTGTCGTCGAGGACGATCCGCGCCACCTGCACGGTGCAGACACCATGGCAGGCGAGCAACGGCTAGATGTGCTGCTCGACGAGATAGGCCGACTAAGACGGCCCCGCCCTTGAGGGGCGGGGCCGTAGGATTCGGGGAGCGCGAGCCCAATTCGGATGGGCTCGCGCTGTTACGCCTCGGGCGCGGGGATGACCACGACGACCGTGTTGATGTCGGTCGCCGGGGCGAACGAGCCAGCGGGAAGCGGCTCGAACTCGCCGCCGCGTTCCTCCACCAGGGCGCGGAACTGCTCGGCCGCCTTCGACTGGTGGAAGATCACCCCGGCGGCCATGACGGCGACGAGGCGGCCGCCGGGCTTGAGGAAGCGCAGCGCGTGGGTGACGTGCGCGATGTCCTTGCCGCCGGAGAACGGCGGGTTCATCACGATCCGGTCGTACGCCGACTGTTCCACCTGCTCCAGGTCGAGGAAGTCCTGGCGACGCACGCAGTTCACGCCAGACACACGCTCGACGAGGACGTTGGCCAGGCCGTTGTCGATCTCGACGCAGTCCACGACCGCGCCCGCGTCGACGGCGGCCGCCGCGATATTGCCGGTCCCAGCGGAGGGCTCGAGGAAGGCCATGCCGGGCTGGACGTCGGCGAGCTCCATCAGCCGTTCCACCACGGCGGGCGGGGACACGAACGCTTCCCGGTCGCGGGACACGACGAGGTTGGAGGCGGTCTGTGCGGCCACCGCGAGGTCGTCGCGGTCGATGGTGGGGACCTCGACCTTCGGCGCCGCTGGCTGCTTGCGGGTGGGCCGCTTGGCGGCGAGCACGACCGGCCCATCTTCGCCGTGGGGGCATTCGATGGCGCGGATGTCGGTGAACTTGACCTTGTCGGGCCAGGAGTAGCCGGACTCGGCGTTCACGGTCACCCGGTTCACCTTGAGCACGGTGCTGCGGCTCATCCGCCAGTAGGCGATCGTGTCGCCGACGTGCACGTTGTGCGGGCCATACTCGACGAACTCGCCCGCCTCGGCCGCGGCGGCAAGCTGGGCCTGGTCGTATTCGAGCTGGTTCTCCAGCTGCACCTTGCGAGCGAGAAGCTGCTCGCGGTAGTCGCCGGTCGCGGGCTTGTGCTCCTCGATGTAGTAGGGGTTGCCCGCGTGGTCGAGGTGCCTCCGGATGTAACCGTCCAGGTTCTTCTGGATCTTCCTCAGCTCGGCTTCGGCGGTCTTGATGCGCCTGGCGGTCACGGTCGGCTTGGCGGAGTACTCGGCGGCGCTGCCGACCGCGTTCGCTCGCCGGGCCACCTCCTGCGCGGTGCGGTCCGCCTCGACGCTGGTCCGCATCGCCGAGTGCATCCGCTCCTGGTCGCGACGCGCTCCCCGCTCGGAGTGGTGGCCGACGAGGATGGGCTGCCCGCCGGCGAACCGCTCCGACAGTTCGTTCGCACGCTGGGCGGAGGAAGCTGCCTTGTCCGCGTGGCGTTCCGCCTTCTTCGCGAGCGCGTACCTCCGGTCTTTGAGCCGCTCAGCCTTGTCCTCCAGGACCTGGGCCCGGTCGCGCGGGGTGTCGTCGATCTCGACCTCGACCTCGAACCCGGCCTCGCGCAGCGCGGCCGCCGCGCCGTTGATCTTCCAGCGCTGGGCCACCTGGTCACGGGACTGGCGGATGCCGATCGCGCGGATGGAGGGGAAGAAGTGGAAGCCGTGCTTGCGCAGGATCTCCCACGCGCCGTCTCCCTTGCGGGTGCCCTCGACAAGGGTGCCTTCTTCGTGGGTGTGGCTGATCGTGATCAATGTTCCTCGTTCCATGGGAAGGAGCAGGGCGGCACGGCGCCGCCCTGCTGCACTTGATTGCGGGACCGCTATCAGCGGTCAGACATGGACGATCTCGTCGCCGCCCGGCATGGACACCGACCGGGCGCACTGCTGGCACTCGAAACCGTCGCCCTCGAACTCGCTGTCGCCGAGATGCGCGACGATCGTGCCTTCCTCGTCGATGGACAGGCGGTTCTCGCGGGTCGCCACGTCCAGCTCGATGACCTGGTCGGCGGCGCCGCAGTCACCGAAGGGGCAGACGAGTTTGCCGTCCTCGATCAGCACGGTCGGCGAGTCATTCAGGTCGGGGATCACGGCCTCGCAGCAGGCGGAGACGATCGTGCCGTCCGAGTCGCCGCAGGTGATGATGCGCGAGCGTTCACCGCACCTCGGGCACACCCGAGTCTCGGGAAGAAAGGTCATCACACCGCCACCTCTTCCTCGGCGCGGACGTGCGTGGTGTACGGCTCGCCCACGCCGCCGCCGTCGTAGCGGATGACGAGCCGGACCTTCACCTCGTCGTCGGGGATGATGTCCTGCACCGTCCCCGCCTGGTCACCGACGATGACGCGCTGGCCACGGCTGAACGACTTCATCTGCTCCCGGTCGCCCCGCAGGTAGCGCGACAGCAGGCCCAGCGACAGCACGCCCGCCGGGTGGGTCTGGCCGGGGTACTGGATGGCGGCCGCGAACGCCGTGTGGCCCTTGAAGCCGACGTAGATCCGCCAGTCGTCGCGGGTCAGGATCAGCTCGGTGACGCCTTCCTCGTAGGTCGGCCCGGTGGTGATGGCCCACCCGCCCAGGTTCGCCTTCGTGGCGATCGTCGGCCGGTAGGTGTTCAGGTTGACGGCGGGACGGACTTTCCTGGTCATCGACTTCCTCTCGGGATCGAGTCGGACACGGCGCGCACCATGTCGTAGAGGGGGTCAGGCAGGTCAGCGGGGGCGCCGCAGTGGCACAGCCCGGTGATGGCCACGCCGCCGCGCAGGTCGAGCCACCACCGGTCGGCGGCGGGCGGGAAGACCTGGTCGAGCAGCAGCCCAGCGATGTGGTTGCGCTGCCGCTCGCCGGGATTGGTCAGCCGGCCCACGAGGAGGTGCACGAACGGGTACTCCTCGACCTCGCACGTCTCGGCGTCGGTGTCGCCGTCGCCGAGGGTGAGCGCCCCGGACAGGTACGTCAGGTCGAGGCGGTAGCCGTCGTCGGCCATCAGCAGCGGCACCCGGTCGCCCCAATTGAGGTCGGTGGTGAGCAGCAGCCCGGTCACGGTGGACGTCACTGGGCGTCCTCCTCGCCCTGGTCGCGGAGGTCGTCGCGGTCGTGAAGCAGGTCGATGACGGCGACGGTCGTGTTGTCGCGGCCGCGGCCGCGGCTCGCCATGTCCAACAGCGATGCCGCGACGTACCCGCCGTACAGGTCGGGCGCGGCCATCTTCGCCAGCGTGTCGAGCATGGCGTTCATGTGGTCGAGCCGCCCCACGAGCGGCAGGTGCGCGGTCAGGCCGTCCGACGCGAGGATGATGCGGGCGTAGTCGTCGGTGTGGGTGTAGAGCCGGTGCGGCCACGTGCCGTTCGACCCGTCGTGCTTCTCCTCGACGTTGCACGGCGTCATGCAGGGGTGGCAGGACGGGGAGGTCAGCGGGACGACTGTGCCGTCCAGGCGCACCGCCCAGGCGGGCGAGTCGCCCACCCAGGCGAGGTCCAGGCCGCCGCTGGTGATGGCGGCGGCGACCGCCGTGGTGATGCCCTCCTGTCCGGGCGGCGCCTCCTCGTTGCGCCGCTGCAGGTAGGTGCGGGCCGCGTACAGGCCCTCGACGGCGCTGGCGGTCGAGCCGGTGACGGCGGTGGAGATGTGCGCGCTGATCTGCGCGGCTTCGGCCGCGTCGACGTCGTCGCCCGCGCCGTCGCAGACCGCGACGGCCAGCGCCCACGCACCGTTGAGCACGGCGACGCAGTCGGCTTGGCAGGTGCGGCCGTTCTGGATGCTGTCGTAGTGGACGCGGGCGACGCCCGGCACGTACAGGAGGTCCATGGGGGTCCTTTCAGTTGGCCCAGCCGTGCTCGGGCAGGCAGTTGAGCAGGCCGATGATGTGGGAGCCGCCTGCGGCGGTCCGGGTGCTGCTGTTGGGCTGCCAGGTGAGGGAGATCCGCAGAGCGCGGCCCTTGTCGGCCGAGACGTCGAGGGTGCCGAAGTACATGCCGCGACTGAGACGCAGCTGATAGATGCGGCGGTACGGCTCGTCAGGGACGTTCACGGTGAAGCCGTCCTTGCGGAGCCGGTTGATGATCTGCAAGGCGGTGCGGTTCGGCTGCAACGTCATGAGCTGGTCCTTTCAGGGTCGGAGCTCGGGCGGGAGCTTGGCGATGGGGATGCGCTGGACGTAGGCGCCCGCGCCCCAGTTGCGGACGGTGTTCCAGGCGTGCGCCCGCGCCCACTCGCAGGGCACGGGCCGGGTGTTGTTCGGGTCGTCCGCGCAGGGTGCGCAGGTCATGCAGGGGCGGCCGGTGACGTAGGTGTTGCCGCCGCCGTTGGGGCTGACCGCCATGTAGGCGTAGCCGCGCTCCTGGTCGAGGAGGTCGTTGCGCACGGCTCGCCCCTACCAGGTCCGGAACGACGGGAGAGAGCCGTCGTGGTCGTCGCAGTCGGGCTCGATCTCCGGCTCCTCCGACAGGGTGCGGATGTAGTCGAGGGCCTGGTGCGTCGCCCACTGGCTGACGCCCCGCAGCTGGACGATCCCGGACAGGTGGTGGATCAGGGCCCGCCGGTCGGCGTCGGTGGCGTCCGGGTCGCTCAGGAGCTCCGTCATGCAGATGTCCATCCCGGCGCGGACCATCTCGTCGGCGCCGGAGTGGGCGTTGCTGGGCACGTGCACGATCTCGCCGCAGCCGGTGTGCTTGTACGCCCAGTAGCCCATGGGCGCGGTGACCGCGTCGGTCTCCTCCCAGACGGCGCTGTTCTGCAGCAGGTGCAGGTACGCCTCGTACGGCATGGCGGCCAGCGGGAGGTAGGTGCGGGGCTTGCGCGCCTTCGGCTTGGGTGCGGCCAGTTCGATCGGCTTGTCGCCTGTCTGGAAATATAGGTATTCGTCAGTGTCGGGGCCGTCGTAGCGGACGCGGATGCTCCACCAGCCAGGCTTGGCCTGCCTGCGCGCGGTACGGGAGACGGTGGCGTTCACGGGCGGGGAGTCGGTGCCGCAGAGGGGGTGAGGGATGAGGATCCGGTCGCCGATCTGGAGTTCTGTGATGCGCTTGCCGGGCATGTCGTTGACGGTGGCGGTGCTCATGGTGTTGGTTCCTCCTGGACGCGAGACGGCCCCGCGACCGTGGGGTCGCGGGGCCGTGCCGGTTGTTGATTGCGATGCCGCTATCGGCGTACTGACGTGCGCGTTTCGGTGGTGAATAGACCAGCATCGTAACACGTCTAGCGCACCGATATAGACATTTGCGCTACCAGTGAGCGCATGGAAGATCACAGCTTGATCACGACCAGCGCATGCGCGAACGTGGTGGCGATGGCGAGGCTCCGTCAGCCCCAACGGGTGGAGCAGGCCACGTGATGCTCCTCCGGCGGCGCGTCCCTGCGCTCCGAGCAGTCGCCGCACCGGTCGCCGACCTCCACGGGGAAGGCGTCGGTGACGCTCTCCGGCTGAACATCGTCGTCGAGGTAGCGGCAATCGACAATGACGCCAGGACACCCGACAGCGGCGCACCAGTACAGGCCGTTCCACTCGGGATGGTCGGGCTCGACGAGCGCACCACCAGGCAGGCACTCGTGGAACCCCGCGAACGATGCGATGTTGCCGCACAAGCAGGTGATCTCGTCGTACTCGTCCACCGTCACGACGCCCGGCATCGGGTCGTCCGAGCGGCGGACCCGGACGGGCTGGACGAGTCGCGGCGCCTGGTCGCTGCGCTGGTGCGACGGGTAGGCGATGACGCCCTCGAATGACAGGCGGCGGCCCTCCACGCACTGCGGGGCGTCGCAGCTCGCGGTCCTGTACGGCCCATCGCAGTCCTGCTCGACCACCTGGGGCCGGGCACGGCACCAGGTGCAGGCGGGCACCCGCTCGACCTGGAGCGGCAGCGGAGTGACGAGGAGCGGCAGCTCCGCGAGACGAGCCGCGCGGATGGATCTGGCCAGCGCGTAAGGGTTGTCAGTGGTACGCGGCTCGAACCAGTCGTGGCCGGGGAGCTCCATGCGGTAGCGGCGGACGGCGACAACGACGTACTTCACTGTTCCTCCTAATTTGGGCGGCCTGGGCGGGCCAGGGTGGTGCGTTACGCTGAGGTGCACTGGGTCTCCCGTTGTGGCGACAGGAGTCCGGGCTTTGTGGTGTTGGGTGACGGCCGGGCCTGTGGCGGGCCCGGCCGTCAACGCGTTCAGGGCTTGGGCAGAACGCGGAGCGCCTGCGGGTTGACCGGCTCGACCCACACGCCCGCGGGCAGCGGCATCGGGCCAACCTCGATCGGCGCGTACTCCGACTCGCCGCCCTCACTCACCAGGAACGCCCAGTCGTGCAGGCCCTCGGACCAGACGATGACGCGGCCGGCGCCGCCGTCCCAGTCGGCGTCCATGACCTGCGGCCAGTAGTCGCGGTCGCCGACGAAGTGCTCGCCGATCGCGTCGGCGACCCGTTGGGCGAGCTCGTCTGTGATCTCGGTGATCGTGGCGTTCATACTGGTCCCCCTGTTGATCGCGGTTCCGCTACCGGCCTGCACGGCGAACATCGCCTGGCGGAGCGTGCAGCCGTCGAGCATGGCGTGCTGGATCGCCTCCTCGGCCATCGCGTGTGGCCACTGGAACGGCGCGGGCTGGGCCTCGGTGATCACGTGGATCAGGGCTTCATGGACAGCGCCGTAGGCGTGGTCGCTGCGGGCGAGCGTCTGGTTCTCGGCGCTGTTGCAGCCGCGCAGCAGGTCGAGGAGCTTCTCGCCGATCTGGGCGGTGGTGGGGTGCTCGCCACTCACAGCTGGCCGTCCATGTACGCGACGGCTTCGGCGATGCCCTTGCCGGTGGTGAGCGCGTGGTCGATGGACTCGTTCGCCAGCAGGTCATCGACGGACTGGGTGGCGAGCAGCGTGATCAGCGAGGTGCGCACCGAGACGTACGCGGGCCCGAAGTGCGGGCCATGCTCGAGCTTGAGCGCGGCCGCCGTGCGCAGGCAGTTGAGCAGTTGCTCAGCAAGCAGGACCGGCGGGGCGGGCGGCTCGTCCAACTCGCCGAACGTGTCGATGACGTGCTGGATGACCTTCATCTGGTCGTCGCCGGTCAGGTCGTCGAACGTCGCGGTCTGGTGCGGGTACGGCGTGGCGCCGGTGTCCCGCTCGTACTCACTGGACAGGTCGTCGTAGTAGAAGCCCGCCGTGTCGAACACGCTGCCCGTCTCCTGCTCGAACTGCGGCGGGGTCGCGGCCGGCCCCGCCGTCATGCGGGCGATGGTATGGAGCATCTGGGTGGTGGTTCCGCCCGCGTCGCGGACTGCCTCCACGGCGGCCAGCAGCTCGCTGCGGGTGATCGTCGTGTCCATGTCGTTCTCCTCAAGAATGCGGCGGCCCCGCGACCGTGGCGGTCGCGGGGCCGGTGGTATTGATTCGTTGCTTGCGGTTCCGCTATCAGGCTGCAGCAGCGTTCTTGTCCGCCCAGAGAGTCGCAGCGACCAATGCGTGGGCCGTGACGCGTCTGGCGGACACGCCGTCTAGGTCGTCGTAGGTGAAGCCGTCCTCGATGTCGTAGCCGAACTCCTCGGCCTCCTCAGCGGTCACGGCGGCCGCGGCGCCCATCGTGCGCTCGGTGGCGCCTTGCAGGAGGTCGTCCCACTGTGCGAGGGGCCGACGCTCGGCTGCGTAGTTGGCGGCCGTGAATGCGAGGGCGTCGAGCACGTGGCTGGTGCTCGCTCCGGCCGCGTGGGCGGCGGCGTGGACTTGCCAGGGCGGGGGGATTGTGGCGGTCACGGCGTTCCTTCCGGTGTTTCGGCTGGTCAGCGGTGCTTTTGTGTGGTGCTTGGATCTCCAAAGTAACACATAGAAGAGAGGTATAAGTACATATAAGGTACCAGCGATCATTTCCGCTGATCACAGTTCGGTTACCGTCTCAGACGCAATCTAAGCGCTTGAACGCGCTCGACGCGACAGACGCACCAGACACACCGCGAACGCGTATCTCCGTTGAACTGACGCGCGCGTAGCGGTGCTTCTAAGCGTCTAACTCTCCCCCGACCCCGGCTTTACGACGTAGATTCGGATTTGTCGTTTTGTCGGTTCGCGCGTGCGGCGCGGGCCCGCATCCTCGCCCGCGCCAACGCCACCCGCCGCCGCTCCACTTCCTCATCCACCTCGGGCTCCGGCTCCGTCTGCGGCGGAACGGCCTCGACCAGCCGCGACTGAGCCTCGATCACCTGCTCCACCTGCTCGTCGATCCAGTCCCACCGCCACTCCTCCACCTTCCGTCGCGGCCGCGCAGCCTCGACCGCGCGAGCACGCATCGCCCGGGCGGCCGCTGGCGACGAGCGCGCCAGCAGCTCCCGCGCCTGCTCGGCGCGATCGGCGTACGACCCGCTCACGACGACCTCCGAAGGCGCAGCATCTCCAGGTGCATCTCCCGCTGCAGACGCTTCTCCTCCAGCGCCGCACGGGCCGCACGGAACGCCTCGGACGGGCCGGGCGCCGGGGCTTGCTCGACCACGGGCGGGGGCGCGAGCGCTTCCGTGCGGCTCAGCCGCGGCGCCAGTTCGAGCGGCCCGCCGACCCGAGCCGCGTTCATCGCCTCGCGCTCCGCACGCCAGGCTTGCTGGTCGGCGCGGAGCCGGGCGGCCGCGGCCTCGAGCCGCTGCGACTTGCCGGGCAGGGGCCGGCCGTGCTCGTCGAGCCATGCGGCAAGCCGGAACCGCGCCCAGCCGGGGACGTTGCGGATCTGGTCACGGCTGATCCAGGTGTAGGTCCAGGCCGAGCCGTCCGGCTGGTGATTGAGCGCGTGTCGAACGTCGTCGGCGCTCCAGCCAGCGACGAGGAAAGCCCTGGTCAGGTGCCGGATGTACCACGGGGACAGTCGCCCGAGGACGGGGTCGGCGTCGTGGATCTTCTGGGCGGTTTGGAGTGCGTGCTTGCGGGTCCCCGGCGTTGCGGCGGGTCCGCTCGTCGTCGAGATTCGGCTGCGGCGACGGGAGGATGATCTTTCTTCGCGCGCGTGCGTAGGACCTTCCTGTACTCCCCTACGGGAAGTACAGGAGGGGGGTTCAGTTGTCGTTTTGTCGGTAAGCGTGTCGTGTTCGTCCAGCTCAGGTACAGCAGGAACGCACAGCACCCACACCGCTGCCCGGTTGCCCAGGCCGTCGTCGTCGAGCCCGCACCGGTTGCCCTTGCGGAAGCGGACCGTGCTTCCCTCCTCGACGACGCCGAGGTAACCGCGCACGCGCAGCCACCTGATCCAGCGCTTCACGGTGGACAGGGCCAGGTCGAGATCGTCAGCAATGCGCTGCTCGGTCGGGCGGGTGGTCATCGTGGTCCAGTTGGCCCAGTCGGCCAAGCGGGCCGACACCTCCGTCAGGTTCCGGTAGGCGTGGCACCGCAGCGCGAGAGCGTCCGGGTGTTCCTTGACAGCGCGGAGGAAGTCCCGCTGCGAGGGGGCACGTCGCATGCCCTCGGGGACGGCGGACAGGACGGCCATGCGGGACGTCGGTGCGTCTTGGGAGACGTTCGGCTGCGGCGCGACCCAGGCCTTCGGGCGTGCCGGGGCGAACGCTTGGCGAGGTGATATCTTCGGCTCCAAGCATCTTGAGCACCTCCCGATCGGCTTTGGGCGACCAAACCTTTGAAGCCGGTCAGGGATGCGGGTGTTGAGGTGATGTGAGTAAGGCGCTCTCCGCTGTGCGGGGGGCGCCTTTCTTTGTGTCTGGCCGGGTGGCTCCTGAGGGGCAGGCGTCTCGGATGCGGGCTCGGGGTGGTGCTCCCCCGGCTCGCCCTACTGAGGGATAGGGCGGTGCGGGCTCTCGCCCGTTCCGGAGGTCTCGTGTGATACAAACAATATAACTTGATGCGTCTGACGCGTCAGATACACCATAGCGTGACGTGTACGAGAGCACGAGACATGTTCAGGAAGATCACCAATCGCGCACGGTGACTGCTCGGCACCAGGCGAAACGCCCATTCGGAGCAGCTCGCCGCCGCCCCGCCACAACCCTCAGGAGAAGCACGATGGCTCGCGTCAGAGACCTGTGGTTCAAGACCGTGCAGGACCCGGACGGCAAGACGAAGCGAGAACCGACCAGGCGCCACGGAAAGGGGATGCGCTGGTTAGCCGTCTGGAACGACCCCGAAGGGCGAGAGCTGACGAAGGCGTTCGCTAAGAAGTCGGCGGCCGAGACCCACGGCTCGCTCATGGAGGCGGACAAGTCGCGGGGTAACTACATCGACCCGAACGGGGGCAAGAGGCTCCTGTCCTCCATCGTCGAAGGTCCTGAAGGCTGGCTGGCGTCGCTCGAAGCCGACCCGTCCACGAGGCAGATCTACGAGGGGTACTGGCGGGTGCACATCAAGCCGAGGTTCGGCCATCGGGAGATCGGCTCGATCAAGCCGAGCGAGATCCGGGCCTGGCTGAAGCAGCTCGGCAACAGGCTGGCGGCGAGCACGGCCGGCCGCGTGCTCGCGTTCCTCGAACAGCTCTTGGACAGCGCCGTGGCTGACGAGCTGATCAGCAAGAATCCGTGCGCGTCGAAGACCGTCATGAAGCCCAAGTCGCCGAAGCGGAAGATCGAGCCGTGGCCCACGGAACGCGTGCTCGCGGTGATCGATGAGCTGCCGGAGCGGTACGCCATCATGGCGATCCTGGGCGCTGGGTGCGGCCTGCGGCAGGGCGAGATCTTCGGTCTCGCCGTGGACGACGTGGACTTCGACAAGGGCGTCGTCCACGTGCGGCAGCAGCTGAAGATGATCCGGGCGAAGCTGCTGTTCGGACTGCCCAAGCACGATCGCGAGCGGACGATCCCTCTTCCGTCGTACGTCGCCGAGGCCGTGAAGGAGTACCTGAGCCGGTTCCCGGCCCGTGAGATCACCCTGCCGTGGGAGGAACTGGATGGGGAACCCAAGACCTTCAAGTTGATCCTCACCAGCCGCGAGTCCAAGGCGTTGAACCGCAACTACATCAACGAGTACGTCTGGAAGCCCGCTCTTGAGCGGGTGGGCGTGATCTCCGGGGATCGGCCGAAGATACCCGGTCGTCGCAACCAGGAGAATCGCAAGCACGGCATGCACGCGCTGCGGCACTACTTCGCCAGTGTGCTGCTCGACGCTGGCGAGTCCATCAAGGCGTTGGCCGATTACCTCGGGCACCAGGACCCGGGATACACGCTGCGGACGTACACGCATCTGATGCCCGGCAGCGAGGGCCGGACCCGGAGCGCGATCGACGAGGCGTTCAGCCGGGAGGACCCGAAAACCGGAACAGAACCGGAACAGCCCTCTTAACGATCAAGGGATAGGCAGGTCAACTGCCTGTATGTGTCACACCTACGACGTGTGACCTGTGAGTGAGCGGCCTCACCTGCCGCCTCGCCACCCCTTCGAGACGCCCCGTCACCCTGTGGCGGGGCGTCTCCTCTTGCCCCGGCATGGAGGAAGCGTGGGCGCCCGGCGAGATGCCTCTCTAGCGGAGCGAGATGTACAGGGCCTCGCCCACTTTCCGGTAGCCGACGCGGGCGTAGACCCGTGCGGCGCCGTCGTCGGCCGGGGTGAGGAACGGCGTGGTGATCCCGGCGTCCGCGCCCGCGCGGGTCAGCACCGCCGTCACCGCTCCCGCGATGCCGCGCCGCCGGTGCGAGGCACGCACCGCGATGCCCGCGACCTCGGCGACTCCCTGATGGGGGCTGCCGATCTGTCCCGCGCCGACGACGTCCCCCGTCGTGGTGTCCACGGCGGCGGCCACGAACCCGCCGCCGTCCAGGACCCGCCGGAGCCGCGCGACGTCGTGCTCGGTGGCCTCCGGCGCGTCGAACGCCTCGTTCATCACCCGCGCGACGTGCCACAGGCCGGGATCATCGGTCACCCGCGCGACCCTGACAACGTCGTCGGCGGTAGCGTCCACCACCTCGTCCGGCGGGCACACCAGCAGCGGATAGCGGCCTTCCGGGGTGAAGCCTGCCGCGAGCAGCGCGTCCTCCACCTTCGGCGCCGCCTGCGGCACGTACTCCAGCCTGGGTGTCCTGGCCCGCTCACGGAACACCGCGATCAGCGCGGCGACCTCATCCGCCGTGGGCGCGACGTCGTCGTCGGGGACCGCGTAGTTGAACGGGAGCGCGTCGTCGTTCTCGTCGAACCGGATCACGAACGGCCCTGCCCTGTGCGCCCGGGTCCCGGCCACCGACCTGAGGTACGCATGTACACGAGCGCCCAGCACGTGAGGTCCTCTCTGCGAACGACGATCACCACAAGCTAGGCCCCGGCGGATCCCCGGGCAATCGGTTTTGGAGCGCGCCGGCCCGGGGCGCCCGCCTCGCCGCACGGGAGGCGGGCACGGGCGCGGCCCTAGGGGCAGGACTCGCCGTACTTGACCACGCCGAGCGACACGGGCCCTTCCAGGGGCGCGGACGGGGCAGGCCTCTGGGTGCACACGCGCCACGCGATGTCCCAGAAGACGACGCGCTTGCGCCCCGTGGCGTCCTTGATCCTGATCGTGGTGCGTCGGGGCAGTGTGTGGCGGGCCACCCTGACGCTCTTGCCCTTCAGGTCAGGCATGAATCCAGGCCTGGTCGTCGCGGGCTCGCCGACGGGGCAGGTCTCGTCCGTCTTCACCACCGCGAGTTCCACTCCCTCCTGCGTCGCCTCGGCTCCGGCCACGGGCCGCTGCGCGCACACCTTCCAGGAGCGGCGCGTAACGACGACGCGTCCCCGCCCGCTGACGTCAGTGGTCCTGACGCGCTCGTACCCCGCGTCCCTGAGCGCTCCGATGGCCGGCACCAGTTCCTGGCCCGCGACGTCGGGCACCGGCGCCACGACGCTCGACATCATGACGATTCCGGCGATCATCCACATGAGGACTCCTCCCTGAGAACGTGGGGGGAGTGGGAGGATCTTACTTCGGGGAGCGCAGGCCGGTGATGCGGCGGAAGACGTCCCACCAGAACGGCGCGCCGAACAGCAGGGCGACGTAGGTGACCAGGAAGCCGGGCCAGTGGCTGAGAGTGGTGAGCCGCGCCCACCACGTGCCGCCGTTCCACGCGATGGAGGGGTCGCCCTCCTCGGGGATGACGACGCTGACGATCGCGTGGTCGAAGACCTTGACCAGGGCGGGCGAGCTGAGCGTCTCCGTGACGCACAGGTAGGGGTTGCCGGGCGTGTCGCACTCCTGCTTCAGCGGTTCGATCTGCTCGGCGCCACTGCTCGCGATCGCCGACACGGCCGAGCGGTAGGCGTTGTCGCGCAGCAGCGTCTTGGCGTACTCCAGGCCGTCCATGCTGAACAGCAGCACGACCACGAGCCCGAGCACGCCGACGACCCACTTGACGTAGCGCTTGTAGAGCATGGTCAGGCGCTGCATCTCGGCGTCGAACCAGATCTCGACGCCCTGCCTGAAGCGGTCCATGTCGCGCTGGGCGCCCTCCCACAGGCCCTGCAGGTGACCGTGGAGCGGGCTGCCGATGCCCTTGAGCTTGACCAGCAGCCCCTCGACGCCGTCCTTCTCCGCCGAAGCCATCTCCATCATCGCCACGGCGAACCGCTCGGGCGGGATGTTGGCGATGCTGGTCCTGCCGGTCTTGGGATGGTCGATCTCACGAACCCGCTGGTAGAACAGCGTGGTCATGGCCTCCTTCGAGGCGCTCTCCGCGGCCGGCATCGGCGCGACCTCGGACGGCGCGGGCAACTGGTTGTGCTCGGGCCGCGGATCGTGCGTGAACGGCAGCTTCGCGAAGACGTCGGCCACCCTGTTGGGCAGCCACGCCCTGCCGGAGGAGTCCGCGCCGTCCATGGTGTCCCTGAGGTAGGCCCACAGGAACTTGCTGCGGATCGACAGCAATCTGACGAAGCCCTCGTTCAGGCCGCTGACCAGCAACGACAGCAGCAGGAAGCACAGGACTAGGCCGAGTCCGAGATCGACGTAAAGAGACAGCAAAGCGATCACCCCACGCCGTGATACACGGCGGCTCCGCCGCGCGCAATGCGTTCGCCCGATTTAGGTGCTGTCAGTAGAAGACGCGCTCCACCACCTGGCGGGCGCGGCGGGTCACCCTGCGGTAGTCGTCGACGAAGTCCTCCGAGCCGTCGGGCGGGTAGCCGAGCGTCCTGGCGATCAGTCGCCGCTCGTGCGCGTCGGCCGGCACCATGTCACCGGCCCTGCCCTTCACCAGCATCATGGCGTCGCGGATGCGCGAGGCGAACCGCCAGCTTTCGATCAGCACCTCGGCGTCGGCGTGGTCGAGCAGCCCGGCGGAGACGGCCGCGCGCAGCGCCTCAAGCGTCCTGGTCGTCCGCAGCCCTGGCTCCGCGGCGGCGTGCTGGAGCTGCAGCAGCTGGGCCACCCACTCCACGTCCGACAGCCCTCCCCTGCCGAGCTTGGTGTGCAGGGCGGGGTCCGCCCCGCGCGGCAGCCGTTCGGCCTCCATGCGGGCCTTCAGCCTGCGGATCTCCCGCACGGCCTCCTGCGAGAGGCCGCCGTGCGGGTAGCGCACGTCGTCGATCACCGAGACGAACGCCTCCCCGAGTGCGGCGTCGCCCGCGCAGAAGCGGGCGCGCAGCAGCGCCTGCGACTCCCACGGCGAGGACCAGCGGGCGTAGTAGGCCCGGTAGGAGGCGAGCGTGCGCACCAGCGGGCCCTGCCTGCCCTCGGGACGCAGATCGGGGTCGATCAGCAGCGGCGGGTCGGGCGCGGGCAGCGCCAGCAGCCGCCGCAGCTCGTTGGCCACGGCGAAGCCCGCCTCCGGGCGTTCGGCGACGAACATCACGTCGGCGTCGCTGGCGTAGGAGCACTCCATGCCGCCCAGCCGGCCCATGGCGATGACGGCGAACGCGCCGAGCGGCTCGCCCCTGCTCTCCAGCCGCACCTTGGCGAGCGCGGCGTCGAGCGCGGCCTGGATCGTCACGTCGTTCAGTTCCGACAGTGCCACGCCGACCCGCTCGATGTCCGCCAGGCCCGACAGGTCGGCGACCGCCGTACGGAACAGCTCCCTGCGGCGCAGCGCCCGCACGGAGGCGACGGCGTGCTCGGCGTCGGCCTGCCTGGCGACCGCCGCGCCCGCCTCGGCGTACAGCGTCGCCACCGGCCTGGGCTCCAGCTCGGAGTCGGACCCGAGCATGGCGACGCCCTCGGGGGCGCGGGTGAGCAGGTCGGTGGCGTAGCGACTGGTGCCGAGGACACGCGCCATGCGGGCGGCCACCGCCGTCTCATCACGCAGCAGCCTCAGGTACCACGGCGTGGTGCCGAGCTGGTCGCTCACCTGCCGGAAGCCGAGCAGGCCCGCGTCGGGGTCGGCGGCGTCGGCGAACCAGCCGAGCATGACGGGCAGCAGCGTCCGCTGGATGGCCGCGCGCCTGGACACACCCGTGGTGAGCGCGGCGATGTGGCGCAGCGCCCCCGAAGGGTCGCGGTAGCCGAGCGCCTGGAGGCGGGCGGTCGCGGCGGCGGTGGACAGGCGCGCCTCGGCTTCGGGGAGCCTGGCCACGGCCTGCAGGAGCGGCCGGTAGAACAGCTTCTCGTGCAGCCGCCGCGCCTCCATCGCGTGCTTCTTCCACTGCCTGGTGAACTCTGCCGCCGGATCGGGGCCGAGCTTGAGCGCCCTGCCGAGCCTGCGCAGGTCGTCGGTGCCCGACGGCACGACGTGTGTACGGCGCAGCCGGTGCAGCTGCAGCAGGTGCTCGACCTGGCGCAGGAAGGTGTACGCCTCGGCCAGGCCCTTGGCGTCGTCCCTGCCGACGTAGCCGCCGCGGGAGAGGGCGGCCAGCGCGGGCAGCGTGGCCCGGCGGCGCAGCATCGGATCGAGCCGCCCGTGCACGAGCTGCAGCAGCTGCACCGCGAACTCGATGTCGCGCAGGCCGCCTGGACCGAGCTTGAGCTGCCGCTCCCCGTCCTCGCGCACGTGCGCCTCGACGCGGCGGCGCATCGCCTGGACGTCCTCGACGAAGTTCTCCCTCGCGGCGGCGTTCCAGACCAGCTCGTCGACCGCCGAGACGTAGGCCGCGCCGAGCGCGGCGTCGCCTGCGACCGGCCTGGCCTTCAGCAACGCCTGGAACTCCCAGGTCTTGGCCCAGCGCTGGTAGTAGGCCAGGTGGCTGGCCAGCGTGCGCACCAGCGGTCCCGCTCGCCCCTCGGGGCGTAGGCCCGCGTCGACCTCCCACAGCTCGGCGCAGGCGCGCATCATCACCTGGGCCAGGCGCGTGGCGCTGCGCAGGGCCTTGGTCTCGTCGGCGCCCGCTACAGGCTCGGCCACGAAGATGACGTCGACGTCGCTGATGTAGTTGAGCTCGCGGGCGCCGCACTTGCCCATGCCGACGACGGCCAGCCGTACGTCGTCGGCGGGCACCTCGGCCCGCGCGATGGCCAGGCCCGCCTCCAGCGCGGCTCCCGCCAGGTCGGACAGCTCGGCGGTGACCTCGGCGAACGAGGCGGCGCCTGTGAGGTCGCGGGCGGCCAGCAGCATGAGCCGCCGCCGGTACGCGGCCTTCAACCCCTCCGCCCCGCCCTCGAGACCAGGGGGTACGGCCGAAGCCCGGCCCGCATCCCCTGCGCCCCCGGCCGATCGCGCGTCTCCAGCGCCGGACACGAACTCGGTCGGTTCTGGGTCTCCTGTGACGGAATCGACCCCAGCGGAGCTTGAGTCTCCGGGTGTGGGCGCGAGAGGGGGCCGGTGTCCCGCGTCGGGCAGCGGTGCGGCGGGATCCTGGTCACTCGCGAGGGCTTCGTGGGCCAACGGTCCGGCGTCGCCCACAGGGGATTCGGGGGCCGACCATCCCGCGTCGCCGACACGGGGTTCGGAGGCCGTCGGTCCAGCGGTGCCCACGCGGGGTCCGGGGTCGCCTGCGCGGGGTTCGCGAGCGGACGGGTCGGCGGCGACCGCGCGGAGAAGCGTGGCGCGTAGTTCGCCTTCGCCGGGCCTGGCGAGGGCCGCTTCTCCCGCCAGCGACCGCCAGTGGCCCGGGTGGGTGATCACGTGCTCTCCCAGCGCCGCGCTCACCCCCAGCACCGCCAGCAGGCGCGCGCGCAGCCCCTCGTCCGACCGCAGCCTCTCCAGCACCGAGGGGTCCCGCTCGGCCAGTCTGGTCAGCGACAGCAGGGCGAGGTCGGGATCGGCGACGGCGGCGAAGGCATCGAGCAACCATGCCGCGTCGATCTCCGCGACCAGACGTTCGGCGCGATCCGGGTCGGCGAAGCCGAGCTTGGCCAGGCGGGCGGCGGTGGACTCGATCCTCGGCACCTTCTCATCTTGTCAGGTGTGCGTATAGTGAGAAGTACAACGCAACGTTGCGTTGTGATGAGAGGAGTGAGCGACATGGCAGCCTGGGGTTTGCTTGCCGCATGGGCGCTGCACGACGCGGAGGAACTGGCCACGAT
This sequence comes from Nonomuraea sp. NPDC049152, assembly GCF_040648355.1. Lineage (NCBI taxonomy): Bacteria > Bacillati > Actinomycetota > Actinomycetes > Streptosporangiales > Streptosporangiaceae > Nonomuraea > Nonomuraea sp. NPDC049152. Next base: position 563,822 of record NZ_JBEZDO010000001.1, read on the forward strand.
GGCGGGCTGGGCTCGCAAGGCACGGCCTCGGCTGGCCGAGCGCTTCCCCTGGGTGCCCGATCGGGTGTGGGAGGCCATGGACGTCGACCAGCGGCACGTCAACGTCGCCATCGGCCTCATGGGCGGGGTGGTCGCGGCCGCCGCGGCCAGCGGGCCGCGCAGCGGCTTCTACCGGGCGGCGCTGGCGGCGTTCGGGGCGCACGGGGTCGTGCACCTGGCACAGGCGGCGGCCGTGCGCGGCTACACGCCGGGCGTGGTCACCGCGCCGCTCGTGGTGATCCCCTACTCGGTGTGGGCGTGGCGGCGGCTGGAGGACAAGCGGCTGTCCTCATCGAGCTGGCTGCTCCTGCCGCTGGTCCTCGGCGGCGTCCACGCCGCCGCCCACGTCCTCACGACCCCGCGGGATCACACCACCCCGCCCGGCCGTCGGCCCACGAAGCAGCGCGACCGCTGGTTCTGACCACCTCGCCGAACGCCGAGGCGAGCGGCCGCCACGCGGCGACCAGGTCGTCCTCCGCCCGCTTCACCTCGACGACCAGGTCCTCCGGAGGGGTCCATCCCGCGAAGATCTCGGGTGTGGCCTCGGGGTGGAACTGGATCGCCCACGCCCGTCCGCCGAGGCGGTAGGCCTGGTTGGGGTACTGCTCCCCGGTGGCCAGGCGCACCGCGCCCTCGGGGAGGGCGGTCATGGCGTCCTGGTGGTACTGCACGGCCACAGCCCTGTCCAGGTCGCCGAGCAGCGCGTCGTCCCGCGCCTCCGGCAGGGCCACCACCTCGCGGACGCCCACCTCGAGCCCGTTGCCGCCGCGCTCCACCGTGCCGCCGCACGCGATGGTCATGAGCTGGGCTCCGAGGCAGATGCCCAGCGTGGGCGTGCCGTCGGCCACGCTGACCCGCAGCAGTTCGCGGGTGGCGGGCAGCCAGGGGTAGCCCTCGTCGTCCCACGCGGAGGCCTCGCCGCCGAGCACGATCAGCCCGTCCTCGGCGCGCGAGGGCACCTCCTCACCCAGATAGGGCCGAACGACGTGAACGTCGACGCCGAGCCAGCCCTCGAAATACCCCAGGCCGGCTCCGGCCTCGTGCTCGATGACGGTGATGCGCATGTGCGCAATTATCCGACCTTCACGACTATGGGCGGTTCGGGCTCATCCAGGTGCTCCGGCATCCCGGGAAGCGTCGGCTTGGGCCGCCTCGGCTCCCTGACGCCGCCCTCGCCTCCCGGCGGCTCGTCGGGGAAGTCATCGGACCAGTGCGGCTCGCCGGGGCCGAACCCCGGCATCCAGGCAGGCGCGCCACTGGTCAGCGCGCGACGCCGGCGTGAGCGTTTGCTCATCGCGGACACCCTTCGTGGGGGGATTCCAGTGTCGCCCGGCCACCCCAAGAACGCCAGATTGAACCTTATTGCGGCCTTCCGCATCAAATGCCACAGAGATCACGATGACGGAGAAGGCGGATGGCGACGGCACTGATCGACGGGGACCCGCAGCGGCTCGGCGACTACTGGCTCGCCGCCAGGCTCGGCGCGGGCGGCCAGGGCGTGGTCTACGAGGCGTACACGCAGGACGGCCGCAGGGTCGCTGTCAAGGTGTTGCACGGCGACCAGGTCGCCCAGCTGGGCAGGGAGGCCGAGGCCGCCCAGCGTGTCGCCTCGTTCTGCACCGCCAAGGTGATCGCCGCCGAGCTGCGGGGGCCGCGGCCGTACATCGTCAGCGAGTACGTGGAGGGCCCGAGCCTGCGCAAGGCCGTCACGGACGGCCGCAGGTTCGGCGGGGGCGACCTGATCAGGCTGGCCACCGCGGTGGCGACCGCGCTGACCGCGATCCACGAGGCGGGGGTGGTCCACAGGGACCTCAAGCCCGACAACGTGCTGCTAGGCCCCGACGGGCCGCGTGTGATCGACTTCGGCATCGCCAGGACGGAGGAGATGTCGCTCACCGACACGGGCCTGGTCAAGGGGACGCCGAGCTACATGGCGCCTGAGGTATTCACGGGGCAGCGGGCGGACGCCGCCGCCGACGTGTTCGCGTGGGGCGCGATCATGCTCTACGCCGCGACGGGCGCCGACCCCTTCGAGGCCGACAGCCTGGGCGCAGTCATGCACAGGGTCCTGTCGGCCAACCCTGATCTCACGGTCCTGCCCGAGCAGTTGCGCCCGCTGATCGGCGCCGCGCTCAGCAAGGAGCCCACGCAGCGGCCCCCCTCGCGTCAACTCCTGCTCGCGCTGGTCAGCGGGGACGCGCGGCTCGGCACCGGCAGGCTGCTCGCCAGGGGCGGGCGCGAGGCAGCGCTGGTGAGCGTCACCGCCGACGACCCCGCGCTCGGCACGCTGGCCGAGGACGCCTACGCGCTCCTCGACGCCGCGGAGAGGGAGCTGGCGCCCGAGGTGTTCCTGCGCCTGGTGACCGTGGACGAGCACGGCGAGCTGTCGGTACGGCACGCCGCGACGGCCGAGCTGGTCGAGGGCAGGCCGCTGCCCGAGGTGGCCGCGATCACCAAGATCCTCAAGGTGTTCGGCTACCTGCTCGGCAGGGACGGCGAGGCGATCTGGCTGGCCCGTCCCGCGCTGCCGCAGGCGTGGCCGAGGTATCGCAGGTGGATCGAGACCAACAGGGACGGCCTCGCCGTACACCGGCAGATCCTGCTGGCGGCCAGCCGGTGGGACTCCAGCGGCCGCAGGGACGGCGACCTGTTCCACGGCTCCAGCCTGGAGAACGCGCTGCAGTGGGCGGCGACGGCGCGCAGGAACATCACGCTGTCCCCCGCCGAGCGCGACTTCCTCGAGGCGGCGGCGGGGGTGACCAGGCGCAGGGCGAGACGGAACAGGCTCGTCTCGCTCAGCCTGGGCGGACTCCTGGTGATCTCGCTGGCGGCCGGGGGCCTGGCCGTCCAGCAGAGCATGGTCGCCGACACCCGGGCCGCCGAGATCGGCAGGCAGCTGCAGCGCTCCGAGGCCACCAGGCTGACCACGCTGGCCGCCTCGACGCGGGGCACGGACCCGAGGCTGGCGATGCTGCTCAGCGCGGCGGCGTGGAGCCTGGACCACACCCCCCAGACCAGGGCGGGCCTGGTGGCCTCTCTGGCGCAGCGCGAGTCGGCGATGTTCAGGGATCCCGCCACGAGCGGCGACACGGTCAGGAAGCTGTCGCCCGACGGCAGGACGTTGCTGAGCGTCGGCGAGAACGCGGCCCGGCTGTGGGACGTCCGCACGGGAAAGCGCACAGGAGGCATCCCCGACCTCGGGCTCGGATCGGAGCGAATCTCGGACGCCGCGCTGTCGCCTTCGGGCCGGACGCTGGCGGTCGTCACCGACAAGGGCATGAGGGCATGGGACCTGCGCGACGGCGGCCTCATCAGGGAGCGGGCCTTCGATCGAGCTCTCGACCTGGTCAACAGCAGGGCCGACATCTTCTACACCGACGAGCGCGGTCCAGACCTGTCCGTCGGCGAGCGGCCCGACGTGCGATGGGACCTCGAGACCGGAGCCACGACTCGCGCCGCCTTCCGTGCCATGCTCGACGCCAAGGGCGAGTGGAGGACGGCCGACGGCACCAGGGTGTTGCGCCTGACCAACTCCAGGACCAAGGCCGAGGTCGAGCTCGGCACGCGGGACGGCGCGGGCGAGAGCGGGGGCTGGAACCAGGGCTCGGTGGCGATCAGCGCGGACGGCCGGTTCGCCGCCTCCGCCGCCGCCGCCAAGGAGATCCAGATCTGGCGCATGGGCGACTCGGGGCTGCTCGCCACCATGCCCGTGCGGGGCGACTCGGACGAGAGCGACCTCCCGCAGGGCTTCTTCGACGGCCGCATCTATCGCTATCTCGTCGACGACAGGGTCTTCTCCATGGATCTGTCCGACCTGGCCTGGCGGGACAGGGACGGGGCGTACTCGGACCTGGCGGAGCTCTCCCCCGGCGGCCGCCATCTGGTGACCCCCGACGTGAGCGGGGCCACGAAGCTGCGCCAGGCACGCGGAGGGAAGGACCTCGGCGCGCTGCCCTCCGCCGATGGCGTCGCCTTCAGCGGTGACGGCAAGCGGCTGGCCCTCTTCCTCCGCGGCAAGGTCGCGATCGTGGACGCGGGCTCGCAGGCCACTCTCGCCGAGCTACGGCTCGCCGCGGGCGACATGGAGCCGGTGCGGGCCGTCTTCAGCCATGACGGAGCGCGGCTGGCCATCGTGTTGCGCAGTCCCGACGACGGCAGGCCCGACTTCCGCCACGCCGCCCAGGTCTGGGACTGGCAGCGCGGACGACGGCTGTGGAGCGGCGACCAGGCCGAGACCAACGACGCCGCGCTCTCGCCCGACGGTCGCACGCTCGCCCTGAGCGGACCCCGCCAGTCGCTGCTCGACGCGGCGACGGGCAAGCCCCTGGGGGCGCCGTTCGGCGGGGAGGGCATGCGGGTGTTCTTCACCCGCTCGGGCAGGGAGCTGGCCGTGCTCGACTCGCGCGGGCGGCTGACGCTCTGGGACGCGGCCACCAGACGCCGGCTCAACCCGGTCACCAGGGGCGCCCGGGGCAACTCCGCCGACTACGCCACCGCCTACTCCCCCGCCGAGGACGTCGTCGCGGTCGGCGGCAGGGGCAGGGTGCTGCTGTTCGACCCGGTCAAGGGGGTGAGTCTCGGAACCTACCCCGACGCGGGCGGGGCCGAGTTCGCCGGCGGCGGGTGGATCCAGTCGGTGGCCTTCACCGCCGACGGTTCGTCGCTGCTCACCATGGACGGCAAGGGGGTGGTGCGCGAACAGCCGGTGGCTCCCGCCAAGGTGCTGGCCGCCGTCTGCGCCCGCGCGGGCGGGACGCTCACCGAGGCGCAGTGGCGGGCGTACGTGCCCGCCCTGCCGTTCAGGAAGGTCTGCCCCTAAGATCGCGCGCATGAGGGTAGAAGACGTCGACGGCCTGCGCATCGCCACCTTCGGGACGGGCCCCAGGCTGATCATCGCGGCCCACGGCATCACCGCCTCGCTGATGGCGTGGGCGGGGGTGGCGCGCAGGCTGCCAGGGGAATGGTCGCTGGTGGCGATGGACCTGCGGGGCCGCGGTCACAGCCGCGACCTGCCCGGCCCTTACGGCCTGCCCAGGCACGCCGATGACGTGCTGCGGGTGGCCGAGCACGTGGGGGCCGGCCCCGACGCGGTGCTCACCGGTCACTCGATGGGCGCGTACGTGGCCGTCCTGGCGGGAGCGCGGCGGCCCTTCGGCAAGGTGGTGCTGGTGGACGGCGGGCTGCCGCTGCCCTCTCCCTCGCCTGACGCCGACGTGGACGCGCAGATCGAGGCCACGCTCGGGCCGGCGATCGCCAGGCTGAGCCAGACCTTCGCCACACCCGACGAGTACGTCGCCTTCTTCAAGGCGCACCCCGCCTTCGCAGGGCAGTGGACGGCCGAGGCGGAGGAGTACGTCAGGTACGACCTCGTGGGGCCCTCCGGCGCGCTGAGGTCGCGGGCGGTGGGCGAGGCCGTGCGCGAGGACGGCAGGTGGCTGTGGCTCAACGGCGACAGCATCGGCGCGTCGCTGGCCGCCATCGAGGCGCCGACGACCGTGCTGCGCGCGCCGCGCGGCCTGCTCAACCAGGACGTGGGGATGCTGCCCGACGAGCTGGCCGCCGCGTGGACCGCGCGACTGCCAGGGCTGCGCGACGAGCTGGTGCCCGACTGCAACCACTACACGATCCTGTTCGACGACCGGTGCGCGTCGCTGGTCGCCGACCGCCTGACGCGGTGAACAGATCAGGGGCGGCCCGAGCGGGCCGCCCCTGATCGCGCGTTTCTAGCGTGGAGCGATCCAGGTCGCCTTGGCCGCGGCCACCAGCGTGCCGTCCACCTCGTAGATGGCGCTCTCGCCGAAGAGCTTGCGTCCCTCGCGGCCGGTGGCCTTGGCCACGACCGAGTACGTGCCTCCGGGGTAGACGCGCCGGTCGACCTGCAAGGTCAGGCGGCCGAGCAGGGCCGACTCGCCGGGCGCGAAGTGGGCCCAGCCGGTCACGCAGTCGAGCACCGAGGCCACGACGGCGACAGGCACGGCGCCGTCCGCGTCGGTCACCGTGAACGGCACGCGCCACCCCGCCGCGACGACGTCGGCGCCGTCGACAGGGCCGGGGAAGACGCGCAGGCCGTCACCGGGCTCACGCAGGCCGCAGGCGAAGCACTCGGGGAAGGCGTGGCCCCTCCAGCCGGGGAAGCCCGCCTCGGCGCGGGCGGCCTCGTTGAACGGCACGAAACCGGGGCCGCTCAGGTGCTCGGCGACCGGGATGGCCTCGACGAGCACCTTGCCGTCGTGGGAGAGGGACGCGGAGTTGGCGACGTGCTCCAGCCTGAGCTCGGTCTCGAGCGGGGTGGGTGCATGAAGCGTGACCTCCACGGCCGATTGGAGACCGTTGAGCGCCTCGGCCACGGTGCCGGAGATCCAGCCGCCGTTGGCGATACCCGCCGGACCGCGGAAGCGCTCGGGGACGGTCAGCACGGTCTGCAGGGCAGCCGTCGTCATGCCACACCCTCCAATATGTCTGGAAATATCATTTTGAACAGGCCGATTTTACCCGAACGTCCCATGATCCAGGGAATCAGGGTGATGTCGCGGTCGCTCAACACGCGTAACGCGCTGACGAGCGCCTAGCTTCCCATGGAATCGGCACAAGCACCGACTTGTCCGTATGATGCTGCCCCTTGACACGCATGTGACTTGGGGGTCAGAAGTGACTGTGCTCAGCCGCCGGAACCTGCTCAAGGCGGGCGCCGCCACCGTGGCGCTGGGGCTGCAGCCCGCGAGGGCCGAGGCGGACCTGCTGCCCAGTGGGGTCGTTCCGGCCCAGTTGGCCAGCTTCGACAAGACCGTGCAGAAGTACATGACCGAGCGGAACATCACCTGCGGCCAGCTCGCCGTCGCCAGGAAGGGCAGGCTGCTGGCCGCCCGCGGCTACGGCGTCTACCGCCCGAACACCACCAACGCGATCGCCCGCGTGCAGCCGACGTCGCTGTTCCGCATCGCGAGCCTGAGCAAGAGCATCACCTCGGCGGCGATCCTGCGCCTGGCCCAGGACGGCAAGCTCAGCCTGACCTCCCCCATCACCACGCTCCTCGGCCTCCCCGCCACCGCCGACCCCCGCCTCGAGAAGGTCACCCTGTGGCGGCTCATGCAGCACACGGGCGGCTGGGACAGGAACGTCAGCAAGGACCCGCTGTGGCTCGACGCCACGATCTCCGCCTCGCTCGACGCGCCGCTGCCGATCAGCCACGCCGACATCATGAAGTACGTCACCGCCAAGCCGCTCGACTTCGACCCTGGCACCAAGATGTCCTACAGCAACTACGGCTACATGCTGCTGGGCAGGGTCATCGAGAAGGTCTCGGGGCAGAGCTACGAGTCCTACGTGAAGTCGACGCTGCTGTCGCCGCTGGGCATCGACAGGATGGTGCTCGGCGAGAGCCTGCGCGAGGACATGTCGGCCAGCGAGGTCGGATACAGCTCCAAGTACACCAACAAGAGCGTGGTCGACTCCTCGGGCGAGGTCGTGCCGTACCCGTACGGCGGGTTCAACATGCCCAACCAGGACGCCAACGGCGGCTGGCTCGCCTCTGCCGTCGACACGGTCCGGTGGGCGAGCGCCTTCGACAAGGCGGGCGCCGCCCTGAACGCCACCTCCATCTCCCGCGCGTTCGCCAAGCCTGAGATCGGCGTGAGCGGCGACGGCTGGTGGTACGGCTGCGGCTGGTACGTCAGGACGGCGGGCACCGGCCTCAACACCTGGCACACGGGCTCGATGCCGGGCACGTTCACGCTGCTCGTGCGGACCTCGGCGGGAGTGACGTGGTGCGTGCAGTTCAACAGGCGCGAGGAGGAGGGGTCGCCGGACTTCGACGTGATCGACCGGCTGATGTGGCAGGCGCACGACGCGGTCACCTCGTGGCCGACCACCGACCTGTACCCGAAGTACCTCTGACGCGCCCGGCCGTCGGGCGCCCTGAGCTCAGCGCGCCCGGCGGAGGGCTTCTACGCCGACCGTGCCGCCCACGAGGAACTCCAGCACGATCATGATGGAGCCGAGGATCGCGGTAGGCATGGCGCGACAGTCCGACAGGTCGTGAATTCTTCACTGGCTCGGGATTCGTCGCCCTCCGAAGATCGAGGACATGACGAACCTCGAGAGCCCGCCCCCACGCCAGGTCATCCAGGCCCGTCCCGCCGACCTCCTCGTGTTCCTCGCCGTGGCGTTCGGCGGCGCGTGGCTGGCCGCGATCCCCCTCTGGACCGCTGCCCCGAACGCCCGAGGCTCGGCCCTTCAGATGACGCTGGTGGGCATGCAGCTGTCCCCCACGCTCGCGGTCCTGGCCGTCTGGCTGCTGCGTAGGAACAACGCCCGAGAGTGGGCCCGCGACACCGGCCTGACATTCGGCGGCAGGCCAGGACGCGCGCTCGGCGTCACGGCCCTCACCTGGATCGCCGTCCCCGTGGTCGTGGCGGCCACGATCGCGATCAGCGCGCTGGTCGGCGCCTTCCCCACGGACCTGGCGGGCCTGTCGGGCTACCGCCGGCTGTTCCCCCAGAGCACGCACGGCTTCGCCGCCACCGGGCTGGCCATCTCGCTCGTCGTCTATCCCGTCCTCTACGCGTTCGGCGCGTTCGGCGAGGAATGGGGCTGGCGCGGCTGGCTCCTCCCCCGCCTGATGCCGCTCGGCCAGGGCAAGGCGCTGCTGCTGTCCGGCGTGATCTGGGGCGTGTGGCACGCCCCGCTCACCGCGGGCGGCCTTCACTACCCCGGCCTCGGCTGGTCGGGGGTGCCGCTCTTCACCGTCTCCTGCGTGGCCATCGGATCCGTCCTGGGCTGGCTCCGCCTCCGTACGGCCAGCGTCTGGCCCGCCGTGATCGGGCACGCCGCGGTCAACGGCACGATGCCCGCGCTCTACCTCGTGGCCTCCGACGCCCGCCACCCCGCCGACCCCGTACTCGGCGGCGTGTTCGGCGTGGTCGGCTGGGTGGTGATCGGCGGCATCGCCCTGCTGCTGACGACGAGGCGGTGGAACCGATGAGGGCTTTCAACCTGTGGAGGGATCGAGGGCTTTAACCATCGGCACCAAACCGCATGAGCCCCGGAACTGTGGACCACCTGAAAGGCCACCAGACGGCCGCTGGATTGCAACGAGAACTGCAACCAGGAGGATTTCAGGCTCTGTCGCACGCGGGGCTACCTCGCCAGCAGCGTGGAGAACAACGCGAAGGCGGCAAAGAGAGATATGAGGATGCCCAGCCTGAACAGGAAGCCGGATCCCTCCGACCACTTCCTTGTGGGGTCGTGAAGGTCGATCACGATGGTTTTAGCGATGACGTCATGCAGGCATCGCCGCTGGGGGTCGCCGAATATCCACAGCATGTCGACAAGGCCGAGGACCGCCCCGAGATAGGGGATCGCCGTGAGGAGGTGGTGGACGAGAGTGCGTAGTCCTGCCTGGCGCAGGCTCGGTATCTCTCCAGTGGCGCCGGACACGACCTTCATGCGGCAGAGGCGCTTACCGAGCGTCTGGCCCCATAGGGCGTGCTGTAGCCAGAAGTACACGGCGAAGAGGACGGTGATCACGACCTGGATCGGCCAACCGGGATCCCCCGCGTAGGGGTTGAGGAAGCTGATGAGTGTTGATTCATCGGAAACCTCGGACTCGACCGTGAACGCTACGTTGATCGGTGCAGTGGCTATGAGAAGAATCAGGGTGTCGATAAGGAAGGCAGCACAACGGGAACGCCTTGCGGCGAGAGTTCGCGTTGTCAGAACCTGGGGGGCGGTTGTCATGCGAGCCAGTGTGTCGGATGGCCTTGACGTCCGAAACCGGGGATGGCGGGCGATCACAAGAGGACGATGCCCTCGCCGAATCGGCGGGTGTGCTCGGTACCGCGGATCTCTGGTGTGGCTACGGGTAGGTCACGAAGCGCTCGCCGCCCGCGCCTCGCGGATGTGACCTGATCATGATCAGCACTACACGATGCCCTGCCGCCGAGCGACACCCGATCACAACGGGACTCTCACCGGCAGGGCGTCTTACCTGATCAGAGGACCGGCAGGTAGCGGCCCAGCTCGAACTCCGTCACCTGGCGGCGGAAGTCGCGCCACTCGGAGCGCTTGTTGCGCAGGAAGTAGTCGAAGACGTGCTCGCCCAGCGTCTCGGCGACCAGCTCGCTCCGCTCCATCACCGAGATGGCCTCGTCGAGCGACTGCGGCAGCGGCTGGATGCCGAGCGCGCGCCGTTCGGCACTCGTCAGCGCCCACACGTTGTCCTCGGCCGGCGCGGGGAGCTCGTAACCTTCCTCGATGCCCTTCAGCCCCGCCGCCAGCACGAGCGCGAAAGCGAGGTAGGGGTTGCAGGCCGAGTCGAGCGAGCGGAACTCGATGCGCGTGGAGCCGCCCTTGTGCGGCTTGTACATGGGCACGCGCACCAGCGCCGAGCGGTTGTTGTGGCCCCAGCAGATGTAGGAGGGGGCCTCGCCGCCCTGACCGGCGATGGCCTCGGCCCCGCCCCAGAGGCGCTTGTAGGAGTTGACCCACTGGTTGGTGACGGCGGTGATCTCGGCGGCGTGCTTGAGCAGCCCCGCGATGAACGACCGGCCGATCTTGGAGAGCTGGTAGTCGGCGCCCGCCTCGTAGAAGGCGTTGCGGTCGCCCTCGAACAGCGACATGTGGGTGTGCATGCCGGAGCCCGGGTGCTCGGTGAACGGCTTGGGCATGAAGGAGGCCCAGATGCCCTGCTCCAGCGCGACCTCCTTCATGACCAGGCGGAAGGTCATGATGTTGTCGGCCGTGGTGAGCGCGTCGGCGTAGCGCAGGTCGATCTCCTGCTGGCCGGGGGCGCCCTCGTGGTGGCTGAACTCCACCGAGATGCCCATCGACTCCAGCATCATGATCGCCTGGCGGCGGAAGTCGTGGCCGGCGCTGTGCGGGGTGTGGTCGAAGTAGCCGCCCGAGTCGATCGGCTCCGGCCTGGGCTCGCCGGCCTCGGGCCGGTTCTTCAGCAGGAAGAACTCGATCTCGGGGTGGGTGTAGAAGGTGAACCCCATGTCGGCACACTTGGCGAGGGCGCGCTTGAGCACCCACCTGGGGTCGGCGTGGGACGGCGAGCCGTCCGGCATGAGGATGTCGCAGAAGATGCGGGCCGCGCCCGGCACCTCGCTGCGCCACGGCAGGATCTGGAAGGTGCCCGGGTCGGGCTTGGCGAGCATGTCGCTCTCGTAGACGCGCGCGAAGCCCTCGATCGCCGAGCCGTCGAATCCGATGCCCTCGGCGAAGGCGCCTTCCAGCTCGGCCGGCGCGATGGCGACCGACTTGAGAAAGCCGAGCACGTCAGTGAACCAGAGCCGGATGAACCGGATGTCGCGCTCCTCGAGTGTGCGGAGAACGAACTCCTGCTGACGGTCCAAGGCGTCCCCTTGACTGAAAAGACATGTCTGGTCCTCTACAGTCTGCCTGTTTCGTGTTTCGCGCACGTTACGGAACGTCGCGCGCCGGCCTCTCCCGAGCGGCCGTCCCGGGGGTCCGCGGCGCCTTCGCCCAAGAAACGGCCAAGGGTCAGGCATAACGCCTGGGAGCGAACCAAGCGCGTGCCTCACTGACAAATGACTCCCCGCCCTCCTAGGGTGATCAGGCACTGCCGTCTCGGGGGAGGCACGTATGAGCGCTGATCTGCGCAAACACAAGCTCGATCGAGCTTTCACGCACATTGACGTCTACAGCAGGGGACAGATCGAGCGCGACGACCTGCTGGGGCTCGGCGCGCGCCTGCTGGTGGGGTTCGGTGAGTCCCCCACCTCGGTGACCGGCGACCGTCTCGTGCAGAGCTTCGACGGCATCTGGTCGACGCTGTCGGCCGAGCTCGGCAGGGACAACGACGCGTGGATCTCCAACACCGAGTTCCACGCGGGGATGACCTCAGCCTTCATCGAAGGCGACCTGTTCGACCCGGTCTTCAGGCCCGCGGCGACGGCGGTCGCCGAGCTGTGCGACGGGGACGGCGACGGCAGGATCGGGGCGCCCGAGTTCCGCGTGCTGCTCAGCGCCTTCGGCACCGCCTACGACGACGTGGAGGAGGCCTTCGACCGCCTCGACCGCGACCGTGACGGCGTGCTGAGCGTGGAGGAGCTGGTCGAGGCCGTCAGGCAGTACTACACCAGCGACGACCCCCACGCGGTGGGCAACTGGCTGTTCGGGCCGCTGTAGTGCTGACCATGACGCCCGCGAGCGTGCTCACGCCGCTCATCTCGCGGGTTCCCGCGCTGGCCGCGCCGTGCAGGATGCACCGCTCGGTGTACGCGATCGAGGCGGCGGTCATCGACTGGACCAGGCGGACGGGACTGCGCGTCGATCGCAGGTCGGCCTGTCACCGCCTGGCCGCGCGCGCCTTCGCCGAGTTCGACGCGAGGGCGGCGGCGCTGTTCGCGCAGTGGCTGACCTGGCTGTTCCACCTGGACGACCTGGTGGACGAGGCGGGCCAGCCGTACCCGAGGCTCTTCGAGGGGAACGGGGCGCACCCGCTGGAGGCGGCGTTCACCGACCTGTGGCGCGCGACGAGCGCGACCATGAGCGACGACTGGCGGCTGCGGTTCGCGACGAACCTGCAGCGGCAGTCGGACGCGTGTGGAGTCGAGGCGGACAACAGGGCCACCGGCGGCGTGCCGACCATCGAGGAGTACCCGGCGCTGCGCAGGGGCACGGCGGGTCCCTTCCTGTACGACCTGGTGGAGCCCTGCCTGGGGGTGGAGGTGCCCCCCGAGCTGGCCGCCGCCGAGCCGTGGCAGGCGCTCGTGGAGGCCTGCGCCGACGTGGCGACCTGGTGCAACGACCTGGCCTCGCTGCCGAAGGAGCGGGGCGACGCGCACAACTTCGTGGTGGTGGTGACCCACGAGCTGGGGCTGAGCGAGCCCGAGGCCATCGACTGGGTGCTCGACAGGATCGAGGGCCGGTGCGCCGACATGGGCGCGGCGGCCAGGCGGCTGCCGCTGGACGAGCTTCCCGCCAAGACCGCCAGGGACGTCAGCAAGGTGGCGTGCGCCTACCTGACCGCGCCGAGAGCGCATCTGGACTGGGTCACCGAGAGCGAGCGGTACACGTAACGTCATCGCGTGAATCCCCTATGTATTCAGCATGGTGGGCAGACACGCGAGACATGGGACGTGGCGGCGGCGAGGAGCGGCAGGCGCGGCCGCGATCGTCGCCCTCGCTGTCGCGTTGCTGGGGATGAACCTGCTGCGCGCGGGGGGATGCGCCGCCGCCGACGTGGAGCCGACCAGGACGGGCACGGCCGTCGACGTGGAGCCGACCAGATCGGGCACGGCGCTGCACTACCAGGGCGAGGCGGGCAACTGCTCGATCACGGGCGCCGAGCTGTACGCCTCGGTCTCGGTCGAGGAGTACGCGGGATCCGAAGCGTGCGGCGGCTACCTCGACGTGAAGGGACCGCGCGGCACGGTTCGCGTCGAGGTCGTCGACAGCTGCCCCACCTGCAGGTCGGGTGAGCTGGACCTGAGCACGGCGGCCTTCTCCAGGATCGCCGACCCGCGCTCGGGCGTGGCGAGGGTGGCCTACCACTCCGTCCGCGACCCCGAACTCGGCCGCGGGCTGGCCTTCAGGGTGCGCAAGGGCTCGACGGCCGGCTGGCTGGCGCTCCAGGTGCTCGATCACGGCAATCCGCTACGCAAGGTCGAGGTCCGCGGGAACGACGACTGGCGCGATCTGGAGCGCGGCTCCGATGGCTACTGGGTGGCCTCGGGAGGCGCGGGCGCGGGCCCGTTCGACCTGCGGGTGACCGACGTGCACGACCAGCGCGCGACCGTCGAGGGCGTCGATCTCGCCCCCGACGAGATCCAGCGGACCACCACCAGGCTGTACGGCACGGCACCCGCGAGCGCCTCCCCCGCGCCCAACCCACTGGCCGCCGAGCACGTCAGGGGCCGCTGCTAGCCCGTCCGTCGCGTCCGCCCTGCCCGCCAGGCCCCGCGCGGGGCGGCGCCTCTGGCCCGCAGTCGGGCGCGCCTCTGGCGCGATGTCAGGCGGCGCCGGCGGCCAGCGCGTCGCCTGTGGTCGTGCGGCGGTAGACGACCTCCTTGCCCAGGCGGTTGCCCACCGCGAGCCCGCCCGCCGACAGCACGCCGAGGTGCTGGCTGACCGCGCCAGGGCTGAGCGACATCCGCCTGGCCAGCGCCGACGTGGTGGCCGGTTCGGCAAGCGCGGTCAGGATCCGCGCTCTGCTGCGGCCGATGAGGGCGGCCAGCGCGCCGGGCGCGGGCGGAGGCCCCTGCTCCCACAGCGTTCCCACGCCCTGCACCGGATAGATGAGCATCTCCTGGTAGGGGTCGGTCATCACGGCCACGCTCGGCCAGTAGAACGCCGAAGGCAGCAGCACGAGCCCGTCGCCGTGCAACCCTCCGGCCGTGCACCACGGCCGGTCGATCAGTAGCTGCTCGCCCGTCCACACGATGGACGGGTCGAGCCCGGCGAACAGCTGGCGCGCCCCGCCGGAGGCCAGCTCGCGGGAGCGGCGCAGGACGTCTCTTTCGAGCAGGCCGTACACGCGCGGCCAGTATTCGGCGAAGCACGCCTCCCAGTAGGCCTCCAGCGCGTCGGCCACGCGGGCGATCCCGGCGGCGGGGTCCGACCTGAACCGCTCGATGATCGCGGGGTCGGAGCCGGCCACCTCGCCCGCCTCCTCCGCCGCGCGTTCGGGCGGCGTCATCCGGATCCGCTCGATCTCGGTGGCGAACTCGGGCAGGGGCGTGTCGGGCGGCGGGGTGATGAAGTCGGCGAGGTAGCCGCTCGGTGGGACCAGCGCGAGCAGCTCGCTCATGTCGAGTGCGGACAGGCGCGGACGAACCGCCTTGATCCATGGCAGGTGGACGGACTGCCGGGCGGGGTCGCGCAGCGTCCGCAGGCTGGCCACCAGCTCCCACACGGGAGAGAAGGCGAACCTGATGCGGGCCACGTCCTCGGGCTTGAGGGTCCACACGATGGACATACCTTTTAGTCTGCCCTAAATGGTTCGCGATGCGGATCGAACGCCGCCAATCTGGCCGCGTGAGTACCGCGACCGTTGAGAAGCCGTCATTCCTGAAGTCGAAGATCGGCGGCCTGCCGCGCCCGTTCTGGGCGCTGTGGAGCGGCACCCTGGTCAACAGGCTGGGCACCATGGTGATGCCGTTCACCGGCGTGTACCTGACCCAGTCCCGCGGACTGTCCTTGGCCGCCGCGGGCATGGTGATGGCGGTGTTCGGCGGCGGCCAGCTGGTCTCGCAGTTGATCGCGGGATCGCTCACCGACCGGATCGGGCGCAGGGCGACGCTGGCGGGCGGCATGCTGGCCACGGCGGTGGCGATGCTGGCGCTCGGCTACAGCACGACGCTGCCGGCGATCCTGGTCTCGATGTTCGTGCTCGGCCTGGTGATCGACGCCTACCGGCCCGCCTCCAGCGCCCTGGTGGCCGACCTGATCTCGCCCGCCGAGCGGCCCAGGGCGTACGGCCTGCTCTTCTGGGCGATCAACCTCGGTTACGCGGTCGGCATGACGGCGGGCGGATGGTTGGCCGAGTCGGGATTCCTGTGGCTGTTCTGGTTCGACGCCGTCAGCAGCGTGATCTTCGCGGTGCTGGTGTGGCGGGCCGTCCCCGAGACCAGGCCGGAGCCTCAGGCCGGCGTGCCGGGCGGTGGAATGCGAGAGGTGCTGCGCGACCGGCTGATGCTCGCCTTCACCGTCGTCGTGCTCGGCGACGCTCTCGTCTACGCCCAGACCTTCACCACCCTGCCCATCGCCATGGGGCTCGTCGGGCTGAGCACCGCCGAGTTCGGCCTGGCGATGGCGGCCAACGGGGTGCTCATCGTGGTCCTGCAGCCGCTGGTGTCCGACTGGCTCGGCCGCAGGGATCCCACCAGGACCTTCTCGCTCGGCGTCGCCGTCATGGGCGTCGGCTTCGCGCTGACCACGTTCGTCACCTCGACCCTGGCGCTCGTGGTCACCGTCGTGGTGTGGACGCTCGGCGAGATCGTCACGGCGGGCAGCTCGGGCGCGATCGTCGCCTCGCTGGCCCCCGCCCACCTGCGCGGCAGGTACGCGGGCCTGTTCGGGTTCGCGTGGGCGCTGGCGGGCCTGATGGCGCCGCTGATGGCGCCGCTGTTGGAGATCAGCACGTCCGCGCTGTGGTTCACGGTCGGCACCATCGGCCTGGTCACCGCCGCGGCGGGGGTGGCGCTGGCCCCCGCGATCGCACGCAGGGCGGCGTTGAGCGAGGGTTGACGGACGGCGAAGGTCGGGCCGCCGCCTTCGCCGTACACACTGGCTGCCCAGCTGATTGAAAATTTGGGATATGTCGCCATTACGCGCGCGCACGGGTGGCTCTACGCTTACGCCTGCCATGGTGACCTTCAGCGCATTGGGACCGTTCCAGGTCCTCCTCGACGGGCTTCCCCTCGACCTCGGCGGCCAGCGCCAGATGGCGGTGCTGGCCAGACTGGTGGTCGCGAGGGGCCGCGCGGTGCCCGTGACCACGCTCATCGACGAGCTGTGGCCAGGACAGCCGCCCGCACAGGCCCTGTCCACCATCCAGGGGTACGTCTCCAGACTGCGCCGCGCCCTCGAGCCGGACAGGGCGCCGCGCTCCGAGGCCGAGGTGCTGGTGTCGGCGCCCCCCGGATACGCGCTGCGGGCGACGGCCGAGCAGGTGGACTGCTGGCACTTCGAGCGGCTCGTGCGGATGGAGGGGCCCGCCCCTGAGGTGTGGGCCTCGATGGAGGAGGCGCTGGGGCTGTGGCGGGGGCCCGCGCTGGCCGAGTTCGCGGACCTGACCTGGGCGTCGACAGAAGGCGGGCGGCTCGAGGAGCTGCGCCTCGTCGCCCTCGAACGGAGAGCCGACGCGGGACTCCGCCTCGGGCGGTCGACCTCGCTCGTCCCCGACCTGGAGGCGCACGCGAGCGCGTGCCCGCTCAGGGAGGAGGCATGGCGGCTGCTGGCCACGGCCCTCTACCGGAGCGGGCGGCAGGGCGACGCGCTGGGGACCCTCAGGCGGGCGCGGGCGATCTGGCGCGACGAGCTGGGCCTGGACCCGTCGGCCGTGCTGCAGCGGCTGGAGGCGGACATGCTCGCCCAGTCGCCCCATCTGGACGCCGACCCCGTCGCCGCGCCCCTCTCCGTCCAGGCGGGTTCCGGCCTGCCGTCCGCCGGAAGGACCGCCGGCCTCGTGCCTGCCGAAGGCGGGGATCCGGCGAAGGAGCTGCGGGTGGTGGTCGCCGACGACCAGGCGCTCGTCAGGACGGGACTGCGCGTCGTGATCGACACCGAACCCGGCCTGGAGCTGGCAGGCGAGGCCTCCGACGGCGAGCAGGCCATCGCGGTCGTCAGGGACACCCGCCCCGACCTGGTCCTCCTGGACATCCAGATGCCGAGGCTGGACGGCCTGACCGCCGCCCGCAGGATCCTCGCCGACAGCGATCCGCCGAAGGTGATCATGATGACCACCTTCGGCACCGACGAGAACCTCTACGCCGCCCTGCGCGCGGGAGTCAGCGGCTTCGTGCTGAAGACCTCGCCTCCCGAGCAGCTCGTCGCCGCGATGCGCGCGGCCGCGGCCGGCGACGCGCTGATCGACCCGTCCCTGACGACGAGGATCATCTCCGCCTTCGCCGGCAGGACCGACCCCGGCGCTCCCCCGGCCCTGGCCGGGCTTCCCGACACGCAACTTGACGTACTCAAGCTGATCGCCCGCGGCCTGACCAACCGGCAGATCGCGCACACGCTCGCCGTCTCCGACCGTCAGGTGGCGGGCGCCGTGACCGAACTGCTCGATCATCTGGGCCTGTTCGACCGGGCCCAGCTGGTGGTCGCGGCCTACGAGTCGGGGCTGGTGACCCCGGGAAGATGAAACTTCACTTATCGTCGCTATGACGATAAAAAATCTGGGGTACTAGGCTGGGGCCGTGGCTCAATTGCGCATCGCCCTGGCTCAGACAAACCCGGCCGTCGGCGATATCACCGGCAATGCCGACATGCTGATCCGACGGACGCGTGAGGCCGCCGGCCGCGGCGCCCACCTCGTCCTCTTCACCGAGATGTTCCTGACCGGCTACCCGGTCGAAGATCTCGTCCTGCGGACCTCCTTCCTCGACGCCAGCGTCAAGGCGCTCGAGGACGTCGCCGTACGGCTGGCCGCAGAGGGCCTCGGCGACCTGCCCGTCGTGGTCGGCTACGTCGACAGGGCGGGGCTCGCCCCCCGCGTCGGCCAGCCCAAGGGCGCGCCGCTCGACGCCGCCGCACTGCTCCACCAGGGCAGGGTCGTCACCCGTACGGCCAAGCACCACCTGCCCAACTACGGCGTGTTCGACGAGTACCGCTACTTCGTGCGCGGGGACCGGCTGCCGATCTTCCGCCTGCACGGGGTCGACGTGGCCATCGCGGTCTGCGAGGACCTGTGGCAGGAGGGCGGTCCCGTCGCCGTCGTCGGTGAGGCGGGCGCGGGGCTGCTCGTGGTGCCGAACGCCTCGCCGTACGAGAGGGAGAAGGACGACGCCCGCCTGGAGCTCGTCGCGCGCAGGGCGCGCGAGGCGGGGTGCGCGCTCGCCTACGCCAACCAGGTCGGCGGCCAGGACGAGCTGGTCTTCGACGGCGACTCGATCGTCGTCGACGCTTCCGGCGAGCTAGTGGCGCGGGCCGGGCAGTTCCGCGAGGAGCTGCTCGTCGTGGACCTCGACCTGCCGGTGTCCGACGCCGAGCCCGGCGTCTTCCCCTTCGACGCGGGCGACGGCACGACGATCACGGTGGAGCGGCTGGTGCTGTCGGCCGAGCCCGTCGCGCCGTACGCCGAGGAGGTGCCCGAGGTGGCGCCCAGGCTCGACGACAGCGGCGAGGTCTACGAGGCGCTGGTCCTCGCGGTGCGGGACTACGTCACCAAGAACGGCTTCCGCTCGGTGATCCTCGGCCTGTCCGGCGGCATCGACTCGGCGCTGACGGCGACCATCGCCTCCGACGCGATCGGGCCCGAGCGCGTGCACGTGGTGATGATGCCCTCGCGCTATTCCTCCGAGCACTCCCTCGGCGACGCCGGGGAGCTGGTGCGCAGGCAGGGCGTCAACTCCCAGGTCGTGCCGATCGCCGACATCGTCACCGCCTTCGAGAAGGAGATCGACCTGTCGGGGCTGGCCGCGGAGAACCTGCAGGCCAGGGTGCGCGGCATGATCCTCATGGGACTGTCGAACGAGCACGGCCACCTGGTGCTGACCACCGGCAACAAGAGCGAGCTCGCGACGGGCTACTCCACGCTGTACGGCGACTCCGCGGGCGGGTTCGCGCCGATCAAGGACGTGCCGAAGACGATGGTGTGGGCGCTGTCCAGGTGGCGCAACGAGCACACCGACCCCTCGTTCCTCATGCCGCTCGAGCGGCCGATCCCCGAGAACTCCATCACCAAGGAGCCCAGCGCGGAGTTGCGGCCCGACCAGCGCGACACCGACTCGCTGCCGCCGTACGAGGTGCTGGACCGGCTGCTGGACGACTACGTCGAGAAGGACATGGGCTCGGCCGAGCTGATCGCGGCGGGGCACGACCCTGAGCTGGTGGCCAGGGTCATCAGGCTGGTCGACCTCGCGGAGTACAAGCGCAGGCAGTACCCGCCCGGCCCGAAGATCACGCCGAAGAACTTCGGCAGGGACCGCAGGCTACCGATCACCAACAGGTGGAGGGAGCCGACGGCCTAGGTAGGAGCGCAGCAGCCGTTTGGTCTCCTCGACCAGCTCGGCGTCGTCGTGGTGGGCCCTGAGCAGGGCGTCGGCCGCCTCGACGGCCACCAGCATCGGATTGACCCCCTCCACGCCGAGCAGGTCGGCGAGGGTCCGCGCGACCTCGGAGTTGTCGCCGAAGTCGAGGACGGCGAAGCCGGGGACCGTGGCCTTCATGTCGAGGTACTCGTCCACGACGGCGTCGATGACGGGACCCCACTCGCGGGCGCCGGCCAGCTTCGGCTCGATGCGGGCGACGAACTGCTCCAGGTTGCGCCTGGTCAGCGCGGCGGCCAGCGAGCGCTTGTCGCTGAAGAAGCGATAGATGGAGCCGATCGGCATCCCTGTGCGGGTGGCCACCGTCCTGGTGCTCAGCGCGTCGTAGCCGCCCTCGTCCAGCAGCGCGGCCGCCGCGTCGAGCATCCGGTCGACCTTCTCGGCGCTGCGCCGCTGGACAGGGATGCGTCTCATGCCGCAAAGAGTAGGGTCAGCCCGCCGATGGTGTAGCAGACCATGAGCACGAACAGCGGGATCTGCCCCGCGACCGCCCTGGCCGGTTCGAGCAGCCGCACCGACCTGTCGTGGGCGGCGACCACGCCGAGGACATGACCGGTCACGATGGCCAGCACCTGGACGGCGGCGATGGTGCCCGCGCCGACGACGTCCGCGTTCACCTCGCTAGCCAGCCCGAGGGCGAGGATGGCCGCGCGCTGACCCTCGATCACGAAGAGCGAGAAGTAGTGCGCCACCAGGTAGCCGATCGCGATCGGCACCAGGGAGTGCGCGAAGCGGGGAGTCAGCCCGCGGGTGCCGCCGATGAGGCCCGCCGCCCACAGGCAGGCGGTGTACAGCAGCGCCACTCCCCCGATGGCGGTGAGCAGGCCGACCGTGCCGAGGCCTGCTCTCCCGAGCGGGCCGGTCTGCAAGGCGTCCACCCAGAAGGGCGCGCCGGAGAAGCCGTCGTATCCCGTGCTGCCGAGTAGCACGCACACGGTCGCGACAAGGCCAGGCGCGGGGGCGATCGCGTCGAGGCCGTTGAAGGGGCTGCGCACGACCAGCGTCCCGTCCGCCCGCCTGCCGAGCGGCGACAGGTGGCCGACGAGCGTGGAGTAGACCTCGAAGGGGTCGCCCTTGTCGAGCCACGCGTGGCCGTACGTCAGGGTGCCGGCGGCCGTCGCCGTGCCGTACAGGAGGAGGAAGATCAACAGCGTCGCCGTCGCGGCAGGCTCGGGCGAGACCAGCTCCATCCAGGTGAAGGCGGTCAGGCCCGCGGCCGCGGGCCAGTAGCCGAGCCGCTCGGGCAGCGCGCGGCGCGGCCTGTCGGGCAGCAGCCTGAACGGGTTGGCCAGCCGCCATACCGGCCCGAACAGCAGCGAAGCGGGTACCAGCCCCACCCAGAAGACCACATAGATCAGGTACGGCGCGGCGTTGTCCTCGGCGGGCGCGAGGAGCAGCCAGCCCAGCGTGTACAGCGCCAGGAGCGCGGTGATGACGCGCGCCGCCCTGGCGGGTGGCCGCCACGGCAGCGCCCTGCCCGCCCTGTCGCCGCTGAAGCGGGAGTCCGCCCAGAGCAGCCCGAGCGCGAGGAACGACACGACCAGCGCCGCGAACGCCCCCGCGTAGGCGTAGAAGAGCGGGATCGGCAGGTCGCTGCGGCTGCCGACCCCGTGCGCGAGCACGCCTGTCACGTGACCGCCAGCTGGATGAGCACCAGCTTGCTCTCGTGCGTCTCCACCTGGAACACACCTGTCATGTCCGCCTCGAAACTGATGCCGGCGGCCTTGCCCGGCTCTAGCTCCCTGGCGATGTCGAACCCGTGCACGTGCAGCTCGTCGGCGACGTCGCTGGTCACGGTGAGGGTCACGGTCTGGCCGCGCTTCACCTCCAGCCAGCCGGAGGGCGGCGTCACCTTCCCTCCCGAGATCGTGATCTCCGCATGCGGGGCGCCCGCCGCGGGCGCCCCCGTCGCGACCTCGTGTCCCGTGCCCGGCCTGTGATGCGTCTCCGGCAGCGATCCACACCCCGTGACCAGCAGCACGACCGCGACCAGCGCCGCCACCCGTCTCACGCCGGCACCTCCGCCGCCTTGGCCGTACGGCGGGGCGCGACCGCGACCACCGCGCACAGCACCCACACCCCCGTGAGCAGCCCGCGGATCCAGCCAGGCCCGATCGGCAGGAGCGGCAGCATCCACACCGCCTTGTCGAAGGCGTCGACCAGGTGGAGGACGCCCAGCACGACGCCGAACCAGCCGAAGGCCCCGCGCATGATGAGCCCCGACCCGAGCAGCCAGATCCCCGTCAGCGCCAGCGCGGCGGCGGGCAGCACCGTGTAGGCGTCCAGCGCCCCGAACACGTCCAGCGTCAGCCCGGCGAGGCCGACGAGCGTCAGCGGCAGCGCCCACCGCGAGCGCAGGCGGCGCCGCCACAGCAGGACGGCCATCAGCGCGAGCACCAGCGAGCCGCCCAGCGCGAGCTGCACCTCCACCCTGGCCAGGCCGCTGGAGCCGAACCACCAGCACCCGCCGGGCAGACGGCGATCGCCGATGCTGTAGTCGTTGCACAGGTACATCTGCACGAGCTTGACCGGCTCGGCCACCACCCTGGCGGGACCGCTCGCGCCGCAGGAGGGAAGCGCTCCGGGGCTGCTGACACGCACGCCTTCCCAGCAGTTGCCGCTGCCCTGGCCGTCCCAGTAGACGTCGGCGCCGTTGGCGCGCTTCTCACCCGCCGGGGAGACGCCCAGGTGGTTGCCGGCGTAGAGGTTGTCGTGCGAGGTGTCGAACTGCTTGTCCCACGACTGCTCGCCCCTGATGAAGGCGGGCACCGCCAGCAGGTTGAAGGCGGCGTTGTCGTGGCCCCAGATCCAGTTGTTCCTGAAGACGTTCCAGTTGCCGCCGCCGGTGATGATGCCGCTGCCGGGCGGCAGGCCGATCTGCGGGCAGACCACGCCCTTCTCGTAGCCGCGCTCGGCGGGCGGCTTGGCGCAGGTGCCGTCCTTGACGTAGTCGTAGTAGGTGGCGTTGTTGTCGTAGATCTTGTTGTTCTCGAACCTGGCGTGGTTCTGCGGGAGCCCGGGGTGGCCGGGAAAGGCGCTGTCCATCGTGGCGCCGGCGAGGTTGCCCCAGAACTCGCTGTCGTGGACGTAGACGGAGTCGCCCGCCGTACCGGAGTAGCCGACCATGTTGTGGTGGCTCTTGCAGCGCCTGATCTCGATGGAGTAGCGCGGCACCTCGTGGCCGCGGCCGTCGTTGATGTTGGAGGCGCTGCCGGGATAGAGACCTGAGTCGCCGTTGCCGTAGGACTCGCAGTCGGTGTAGAGGCCGTGGTCGCTGGCGAAGGTGAGGAAGCCGTACTCGTCGTTCCACCTGGTCAGCATGTTGTCGATGACGAAGCCGTCGGTGGCCAGGATGTAGAGGGAGTTGAAGGTGGTGCGCTGGGCGGTGAAGTTCCTGAAGTAGACGCCGTCGGTCATGTCGGCGCGGATGGCGTTGAGCTTGCGGTACTGCGCGTCGATGACGACGTCGAGGGGACCGGCGCCGGTGCCCTCGATCTGGAGATCCTTCTTACCGAGGATGGCGACCAGGTTCTGGTTGTGCGGGCACTGGACCTGCTGCTCGTAGGAGAGGATCTGGTAGCCCCAGCTCGACTGGCGGGCCTTGAGCTTGGTGCAGTCGCCCTCGGGCTGCGGCTGGCCGGGCTCCTCCAGGTAGAGGCCGGGCAGGATGGCGATGTTCATGCCCGGCTTGTCGACCCGGTCGACCGCGTCCTGGAGGTGCCTGACGCCCTCCTTCTGGCATCGGGCGAAGAGGGCGAGGTTCCGCTGCTTCAGATCGGCCGGAAATTTCGCGATTCGCCGCTGGAAGTCTGATTTATCCGTCTTGCAGACCAAGAGATCGGGTTCCCCCTGCCGGTAGACGGGGACGGTCCCCGATCCGTCCGGCAGCTTCACCTCCCGCTCCTCATGGGCCAGTGCGGCGCCGGCAGGTAGGAGCAGGGCGAGGACCACGCCTAAGAGCGTCAGCGTCCTTCGGGCGATGAGGGGCATGGCGGCGAGACTAGAACATTGCTCACGTTCTGCCTAGGGCCTCCTCCACGGAAGATCGTGCGCCTTCGTGTCGGCAGGCGACCGGATCGGCTGCCGCGCCCTCGGCCGTACGATGACCGTCGCACCGCTGCCCCCTCGGCCGTACGGTGACCGACGCCGCCCCGCAACACACCCTCGACCCGCGCGGTGGCGTCGACCGGCTGGTCGACGTGGTGTGGGGTGTCTGGAGTCCATGGCTGAGGACGAGCCGGGCAGTCTTCTGGAGAGCGCCATCGGCGACTCCCCTGCGCCGGGCGAGCCCGCGATCGCGTGGGGAGATCGTCCGGCGGTGCGGCGGGGTGCCGCTCGCCTGGTGGCGGTCTGGACAGCGGCCCACCCCCGCGGGCCGCTGTCCTGACCGCCCGACCGCGCGTCACGGTCGGGCAACCCCGTGCCCGGCGTAACCGGGGCTCAGGCCGGACAGCCCCGCCCAGCACAGCCGGACTCATGCTGGGCAGCCCGCGCACGGCGGACCGGGCTCAGCCGGGCAGCCCGCGCCCGGCATGACCGAGCTCAGGCCGCCAGGCCGCGCAGTACGTTGTCGACGATGCGGGCCGGCAGGTCGTCGGGCAGGTCACCGTCGTCCTTGGCGCGCTTGAGGTGCCACATCATCGTGCCCGCCAGCGTGCCGAGCGCCAGCCGCGTCTCCAGGTCGGCCCGCAGCTCGCCGGTCCGCATGCCGCGTTCGAGCACCGCCACCATGGCCGCCGTGCGCGGCTCGACGGCCTGCTTCATGAACTTCGCGAACAGCTCCGGATAGCGGTCGGACTCGCTCATCGCGATGTTCATCACGCAGCGCGTGCGGGCATGCCCCGACTCGCGCATCATCGTGTCGAGCAGGGCCACCATGTCGTCGCGCACCGAGACCCCCGCGAGCTGGGGCACTGGCGCCTTCAGCGAGGCGAGCGCGTCGGCGACCAGGTCCTCCTTGTTGGACCAGCGCCGGTAGATGGTCGTCTTGCCGACCCCGGCCCGCGAAGCGATCGCCTCGATGGACAGCTCGGAGATTCCCATCCCCTCGCCGATCAGATCGAGCGTCGCCTCGATGATCGCCTTCTCGGCCTTCTCGCTGCGCGGACGGCCTGCGGGGCGGGCCGTGCCGGTCTCTGTCGTCGTCATCGCCGCCTCAGACTACCGCTGGTTCCTTCTCTTCGACCTTGACAACGGCGCGCGCCTTGCCCGGCATCCAGATCACCACGACGACCACGCCGACCAGGGCGATGACCGCGGAGACCATGGCCGTGGTGTGCATGCCGTCGATGAAGGCGTCGAAGGCGGCGTTCAAGATGGCGGGGTTGCCCTGGGCCGCGGGGACGGTGCGCATGATGGACTCGCCCGCCGCGTGCCGTACACCTTCGGGGAGGGCGGCCAGGGCGGGGGCGATCTCGCCGCGGTAGGCCGACGACAGCACCGAGCCGAGGACGGCCACGCCCAGCGCGCCCGCGACCTGGCGGACGGTGTTGCTCATGGCCGAGCCGACGCCCGCCTTCTCCCTCGGCAGCGCCTCCATGATCGCGGTGGTCGCGGGCGGCATGATGTTGGCCATCGCGGCGCCCTGGATGAAGAAGACGGCCTCCATCAGCCAGATCGGGGTGCTCCTGTCGAAGAGCGCGTAGCCGGCCAGGGCGGCGGTGACCACGAGCATGCTGGCCGTGGAGGCGGCCTTGGCGCCGAAGCGCTGGTTCACCCGCTGGCTGAGCGGGGCGAAGATCAGCTGCGCGGCGGCGAACGGGATCATCAGCGCGCCGGCCTCGACCGGGCTGTAGCCCCTGACGATCTGGATGTAGAACGTCAGGAAGAACATCCCGCCCATCATCGCGAAGAAGACGATGCCCATCATGCCGATGGCCGAGCTGAAGCGGACGTTGCTGAAGTTGCGCACGTCGAAGGCAGGGTGGTCGATGCGCCGCTCCCACCAGACGAACGCGGCCAGGACGAGCACACCGAAGATCGTCGGGACGAGCACCTCCGCGTCGGCGACGGTGGCGAGCTCGCCCATGCGGATGATGCCGTAGACGACGGCGACCAGCCCGATGATCGACAGCACCACGCCGACGGGGTCGAGCTTGGACGGCCTGGGGTCACGCGACTCGGGGACGACGGTGCCGATGAGCACCATGCTGATCAGCACGATCGGCACGTTGATCAGGAAGACCGAGCCCCACCAGAAGTGCTCGAGCAGGAAGCCACCGGTGATCGGGCCGATCGCCACCGCCAGACCGACGCCGCCCGCCCAGACGCCGATGGCCTTGCCACGTTCCTGCGGCGGGAAGACGTTGGAGATGATGGCCAGGGTGGCCGGCATGATCGCCGCGCCGCCGATGCCCATCGCGGCGCGAGCCATGATGAGCTGCATCGGATCCTGCGAGTAGGCGCTGGCCAGCGAGGCCAGGCCGAACAGCAACATACCGATGAACAACATCCTCTTGCGGCCGGTACGGTCACCGATCACGCCGAAGGTGAAGAGCAGGCCTGCGAAGACGAGCGTGTAGGAGTTGATCGCCCACTCCAGCTCGCTCTGTGTCGCCCCCAGACCTTGGACGGGGTCGGCGATGGTCTTCATCGCGACGTTCAGGATCGTGTTGTCCAGCACGACTGCCAGCAGGCTGAAGACGAGGACGCCGAGGATCGCCCAGCGCCGGGGATGGCCCGTCTGCGGTTCCATCAGGGGCTCCAAATTTCGATACGGAAGAGTTTCGCAACGTCACCGTAGCGCAACTTATTTCGATACGCAACGGTGTCGTTTCATAAGTGGGAGCCCCTGTGGATTCAGGCGTTCACGGGCTCCGG
Organism: Nonomuraea sp. NPDC049152; assembly: GCF_040648355.1. Lineage (NCBI taxonomy): Bacteria > Bacillati > Actinomycetota > Actinomycetes > Streptosporangiales > Streptosporangiaceae > Nonomuraea > Nonomuraea sp. NPDC049152. Next base: position 590,419 of record NZ_JBEZDO010000001.1, read on the forward strand.
CTCGGGCGCGACCTCCCGCTGCGGCGTCCGCCTCCAGAACGGCAGCGCGACCAGCACCATCACCACGGCCACCAGCCCCGCGACGGCGAACGCCCAACTCGGCCCGTGCGCGTCGATCACGGCGCCCGCGATCGGCGCGGACATGGCGCCCCCGATCAGCAGGGCGGTGCCGTGCAGGCCCATGGCCTCGCCGCGCGCGGCCGCGGGGGTCCACCGGCTGAGGGTGTCGATGGAGGACGACAGTGCGGGCGCGCAGAGCACACCGGCGGGCAGCAGCGCGACCACCAGCCACCGCCAGTCGCCGCCGACCAGGCCGACGGGGATCGTGAGAGCGCCCATCAGGCCGGTCAGCAGGAGGGTGGGGAAGCCGCGCGCCAGCCCGCCGTACACGAAACCGCCGACGAGCGAGTAGACGCACCAGATGCCCACGGCCAGCCCGATCCACTCGGTCTGAGCGGCGTGCTCGAGCGTGGCCACCAGCGACAGCTCGGTCGCGGTGAGGACGAACGTGGCCGCCGTGACCGTGCCGAACAGCGCGATGAGCGAGGGGGTCAGCCACTGGCGGCGGGAGACCTTCTCCGTCGCCTCCTCCATCTCCGCCGCGGACCTGACCGGCGGGTTGAGCACCAAGAGCGCCGTGCCCGCGCCGGCCAGGCCGACGGCGATCACCGTCATCGTCCATGGGCTGCCCAGCGTGGTGATGCCGGCGACGGCCAGCGCGGGACCCGTCATGTAGGACAGCTCGACCATCATCGAGTCGAGCGAGAAACCCATCCTGCGCTGGTCGACGGGCACCATCGCGGCCAGGCACTGGCGGATCACGCTGAAGATCGGCAGCGCCAGCAGCCCCGCGACGCCCGCGGCCGGTACCAGCGCGGCGAACGGCAGCAGCCACGCCGTCGCCCAGAACGCCGCCTGCGCGACCGTCGTGACGGCCAGCACGGGGCGAAGGCCGTGCTTGTCAACGAACCTTCCCGACAGCGGCGAGCCGACGGCCATGCCGATGGTGCTGGCCATGGCGACCACGCCCGCCTCGGCGAAGCCGAGTTTCAGGCCGTTCACGACGTGCAGGGTCAACGCCATGGCCGTTGCCGTGGCGGGGATCCTGGCGAGCAGTCCGACCAGCAACAACGTGCGGACACCTGGGAGCCTGAGTAGACGACGGTAAGGTTCGATAGCCATTTTTATTGCTTACCTCCGCCCCCATTCTCTCGTTAGGCACCGACACTTTTCGCCGCATGTCATCATCGGAGGAGTCCGGGTACGCCGCTGGGGCGACTCGAGACGCCTCTGGAGGGTTACACCCATGTCCTCTTCCCTGTACGGCGGCGCCTCCGGGCGCAGGGTCACCGTCCGCGACCTCGCGGCGGCCAAGGAGCGCGGCGAGAAGTGGCCGATGCTGACCGCCTACGACGCGATGACGGCCCGCGTGTTCGACGAGGCGGGCATCCCCGTCCTGCTCGTCGGCGACTCGGCGGCGATGGTCGTCTACGGCTACGACTCCACGCTCCCCGTCTCCGTCGACGACCTGCTGCCGCTTACCGCGGCCGTGGTGCGCGGCTCCTCGCGGGCGCTGGTGGTGGCCGACCTGCCGTTCGGCTCCTACCAGGCGTCGCCCGCGCAGGCGCTGGAGTCCGCCGCGAGGTTCATGAAGGAGGCGGGAGCGCACGCGGTCAAGCTGGAGGGAGGCCGCAGGGTCCTGCCGCAGGTCGAGGCGCTGGTCTCGGCGGGCGTGCCGGTCATGGCGCACCTCGGCCTCACGCCGCAGTCGGTCAACGCCTTCGGCGGGTACCGGGTGCAGGGGCGTGGCCAGGCGGGCGACGAGCTCATGGCCGACGCCAAGGACCTGCAGCAGGCGGGGGCCTTCGCGGTCGTGCTGGAGTGCGTGCCCGCCGACCTGGCCGAGCGAGTCACCATGTCGCTGGCGATCCCGACGATCGGCATCGGGGCCGGCGCGGGCACGGACGCACAGGTGCTGGTCTGGCAGGACCTGATGGGCCTGACGCCGAATCCGGCCAAGTTCGTCAGGGCGTACTCGGATCTGGGGACGGAGATGGACAGGGCGGTCCGCTCCTTCGCCGCCGAGGTGGCCTCCGGCGCGTTCCCCGCCCCGGAACACGCCTACAGCTGACGCCCGCCCCCACGCCGCCGAGGTGCGGCCCCGCGCCCCTGGTGGCTCACACCAGGGGCGCGGGGTCGGCACCCGAACCTTGACGGCTCACGCGAGGGTGGCGGGGTCGGTGTTGGAGCCGCACACCACGACCGCGACCCGCTCACCGCGGCCGCGGGCATAACCGCCCGACAGCAGCGCCGCGTATGCGGTCGCGCCCGCGTGCTCGGCGACGACCCTGTGCTCGGCCCAGAGGGTACGGCGGGCGGCCTCGATGGCGTCGTCGGACACCAGCAGGCTCTGGATTTCCGCCTTGGAGACGATCTCGTAGGCCACGTCGCCGAGGCGGGTGGCCCCCAGCGCGTCGGCGGCGACTCCGCTCACCGCCACCGGGACGGGCGCGCCCGCTTTCAGCGCCTCATGGAGCGTGGGGATCAGCTCGGGCTCGACCGCGACGATCGTGGGCGCGTGCCCGCCTTCATTGACGGCGCCCGCCGTACCGACTCGCACGGCGGCCGCTCCACCCGGAGCCACGGCCCCCGCTCCGGCCCCGGCGCCGACGGTGACGCCCGCGACGAAGCCGCCGCCGCCGACCGCGATCAGGATCGTGTCGACGCCACCCGTCTGCTCCATCACTTCGAGCCCGAGCGTGCCCTGCCCCGCCACCACGGCGGGATGGTCGTAGGCATGCACCTCCAGCGCCCCCGTCTCGGCCGCCCGTTTGGCAGCGGCGCCCGCGGCTTCGGAGTAGATCGCCCCCGTCTGGGTGACCTCGGCGCCGAGCGCCCGCAGCCCCGCCACCTTCACGGGGCTGGAGACCACCGGCACGAAGATCTCGGCCCGCACGCCGAGCGCCCTCGCCGCGTAGGCGACGGCGAGCCCGTGGTTGCCCCCACTGGCGGCGATCACGCCCGCGGCGGGCACGTGGGCCGACAGCATCCTGTTGAACGCCCCGCGCACCTTGAACGAGCCCGAATGCTGCAGCCCCTCCAGCTTGAGGAACAATCCTTCGGCGATCTCGATGACCGGCGTCCGCAGCACGCGTCCCTCGATCCTGCGCGCCGCCGCCAGCACGTCGTCATACGAAACCGTCATCACAGCTCCCGCTCGATCGTCCGCTTCAGGTCGGCTATCCGCGCCTCGTCACGCCGGTAGAAGACCCACTGTTTGATCTTCGTGCCGCGGATCAGCCCTGCCCTTTCCAGGATTTTCAGGTGCGCCGTGGCGCTCGGCTGGGTCATGCCGAGCTTGGTAGCGATGAAGATCGAACAGACGCCGTCCTCCACCAGATCGCCGTCGACCTGTGGAGGGAAGTGGGCGACGGGGTCCTTGAGCCAGTCGAGGATCAGCAGCCTCGGCTCGCTCGCGAGCGCTCGGAGAGTCGTCAGCACTTAGGAAGTTTCCTAAATAACTAAGCGCCCCGTCAAACCGTCGGACCCGTCGAGTAGCTTTCCGAACATGGAATCGAACCTGTGCGAACGCTTCGTCGAACTGGTGGAGTCCTGTGGTCCCGTGACCTGTGTCAGGTCCGCCACCTCGATGACCTTCCGCGGCCCCCGCCGAGACTTCGCCGGAGCCCGCCGCACCAGCCACGGCCTGACCGGGTATCTCGGCCTGCGCCGCATCGTCCACGACCCCCGCTTCGGCGGGGCCACGCGCTACACCGACCAGCTGTTCGTGCACCGCTTCCACCTGCGCGGATGCGAGGACCTCGACGAGGAGTTCGCGGGGTGGGTCCGCGAGGCCTACTTACGAGTTGGTGCGTGACAGGGATCGTGACGTGCTGGACTGAGCTGCCGGCCGTGGCTACCGCATGCTGGCGCGGTCGGATACCAGGCCGGCGATGGCGTGCGGCCGCCGGTGTGCGGGGTCAGTTCGACAACGTCCGTGATGGCCCGGACGGTTCGGCCGTATCGCATCCGGGGGTGCCCTCGTCCCTGTCGGTCGCTCGTTCGGTGAGGGCCTCGAGTTCGGCGACCACTCGGTCGGTGGCCGTCTCGGCGGCGATCTCGGCCGCCAGTCGCTGCGCTTCGCGGTGGTAGGACGGGTCGTGCAGGACTCGGTCGACCGCGCGGGCGATTGCGCGGGGTGAGGTGCTCTTGCTCACGGTGATCCCTGCACCGGCGAGGTCGACGCGCCGTGCCACCTCGCGCTGGTCTCGCCCCAACGGCACGCAGACCAGGGGAACGCCCGCGGCCAGGGACTTGACGACCGTCCCGTGGCCGGCGTGCGTGATCGTCACTGCGGCGTGCTGCAGCGCGGCGCTGTGCGGGGCGGCTGCGGTGACCAGGACGTTGCCGGGCGCACGAACTGTCGCCGGGTCCACGGCCGGGCCGGTGGTCAGCAGCCCGCGCACCGGCAGCGCGCCGAGGGCTTCGGCGATCCGCTCGAGCAATATGCGCTGGTCCATGAACGTCGAGCTCAGGCTGACCAGCACCAGCGGCGCATCCCCCGCTGGCAGCGCCAGTTCCCCGACCCAGGCGGGGTCGTCGAGCCGTGGCCCGACGTGGCGAACGTAGGACGGGAAACGTCGGCTGGGGTAGTCGAGCGCACGGGGGGACAGCACGAGGAACCGGTCGACGCGGCCGAACGCGTCGATGACCGAATCCACCGGCGCCAGGCCGTTGGCGGTGCGGGCGGCGTTGAGCGCTGGCAGTCCCTTGGCCCACGGTCTGATGGTCAGCTCCGTCAGGATTCGATCGCGCAGGCGCCCCAGCACGCCGGTGGAGGGTCTGAATCCCGGACCGAACGGTGGCGCTCCCGGGGTGGGGAACGGATAAAGGGTTGTCCCCAGAGCGGCCACCGGGATCCCGGCGGCTTCGCCTGCGGTGATCGTGCCGAGCAGCGAGAAGTCGGCGACCAGCACGTCGGCTGGACGGGCGCGCAGCTCGGCCATGGTGTCCCGGGCGAAGTCGGCCGCGGGTCCGCAGACGAGGCGGTCCCGCAGCCGCGCGAATGCGCCCATCGGCGTGCGGGCCTCAAAGTCCTTGAGGACGTCGTCGGCCGGATCGGCGGTGTCGCCCTGGGGCGCCGTCGTCCAGGCGATCGGCTCCGCGCCGCTGGCGGCGACCTCGTCGTGCAGCGACCTGTCGGCCAGCACCCGGACGCCGTGGCCGCGTTCGCGCAGCGCGCGGGCAACCGAGAGGGTGGGCGGCACGGCTCCGCCGCCGGACCAGGTGGCGAACAGGAAATTGCTACTCATGGTTCCTCTTTCGCGGGTCGATTGAGGTCAACAGGTCACACATGGCACGTTCGGCGTCCTCACGCGACAGGCCGAGGTCGCGCCGCCACAGCTTCCAGAGGCAGACGTCGGTGGCGGCGTAGTGCAGGTTCAGCGCGTGCTCGCGGGCGGGGCCCGGGGCCGGGAGGCGGTCGGCGAAAAGCCGTTCCAGCCACGCCCGATGCTGGCCGCGCGCGTGAGCGGCAGCCCGGGCGATCGCCGGGACACGGTCGACCTGCGCGGTCCAGAGCACGTTGGCCTCGCCGTGCCGCTCGTAGTCCTCGAACAGCGCGGCCACGATCGCCACTACATCACCGGTCGGCGCCTGACGGGTGGCCGCCGCTTGCGACGCCACCCAGTCGGCGACGGCGTCGGCCAGCCCATCCTTGCCACCGAAGTGGTTGACGATCGTCTGCACCGACACACCCGCCTCATCGGCGACGTGCTGCAGCGTGACGTCGTCGTACCACCGCTGCATCCACAGCGCGGCCGCCGCCTCCAGCACGCGCGTACGCGTGACCTCCAGGGCCGCGGCACGGGCACCCATGCGGTACGGACGTCTGACCCCACTTTCCATAGAGTCATTCTTATATTCAATTGACTGACCGGTCAAATGAATATTGGCTCGCTCCGCGAAGTTTTATCCGGACACCGGAGGGCGTGAACGCCCCTCGCATCGGGTACGCCCGCTGCTCCACCGACGAACAAGACGTCGTCAGCCAGACCGAGCAGTTGCTCGCGCAGGTGGCTCGCCGAGCCGCAGGAGGGGCGTGTGGTCAAGGCGTGAACGGCTCCACGCGGAGGCCGCTGTTGCGGGCATCGACGGCGTGCCCGGCGCACACCAGCGTCTCGACCCCGCTGGCGTCGATGAGGCGGTGCGTGGCGAGCTCGGCGCACGGCGCTTTCTCATGGCCGTAGCCCCATGTGCGGGCGCATCCACGGACGGTGCAGCGGGTCGTGCTGCCGATCGAGGCGAGGGTGTCGCCGTGTTCGGGGCACACTCCGCCTCCCATGCTGCAGAAGGTGAACGGGCGGCGGCCGAGGCGGGTCAGATCGGCGGCGGTATCCAACAGCTCGCTGGCGGCCTGGCGGACGAGGCCGGCCGCATCCGGCAGCCGGAATCCGGCACGGCCTGCAGGGTCGGTCTGGGAGAGTTCGCCCGCCAGCGTGTCGATGGCGGCCGCCAGCTCCTCAGCGCGGGTGGCCAGCTCGCGCACCTGCTCGGGCGTGGGAGTGGCCGGTGTGGACGTCACGCTCACTCCTTCCTGCTCTTCCGGCGCGATCGGGCGGATCTGGCGCCCTGACCGTCACGTGCCTGCTGCCGGAAGTACCCCTGCTTGCACCGTAGAACGTGCCCTGACCAGACCGGTAGCAGGTAGCAGCGCGCACGACGAGGCCCCGCCCACCTGCTCGTTGACGGGCGTCGTCTGGGGGTCCAGAGGACGTGGTCCGGGCGCTCAAGGAGCGCAATCTGCTGAAGTAGCCGCAGAGCCGGTCGTCGCGGTCCGGCAACGCTGAGCGGAGCTGCCTCAGACCGCCTGTCCGGTCAGCAGCGCAAGGAATCCGCTTCAACGCCCTGCACCAGCCCGCAGCTATCACGCACCAGCTCGTTAGTGGGCTCCGTCCAGGGCCTGGGCGAAGTCGGCCCAGAGGTCCTCCGCGTGCTCGATGCCGACCGCCACCCGCACCGTCCCCTCGGAGATGCCATGCCGTCCCAGTTCCTCGGCGCTCAGCGACCTGTGCGAGGTCGTGGCGGGGTGCAGCACGAGCGTCTCCACCCCGCCCAGCGAGGGAGCGAGCAGCGCCAGCTTCAACGAGGCCATGAACTTCTCGCCCGCCGCCCGGCCGCCGACGAGGTCGAAGGAGAACACGCCGCCGAATTCGGGCAGCAGCTTGACGGCCACGTCGTGCGAGGGGTGCGAGGGCAGTCCCGGCCAGTGCACGGCGCTGACCGCGGGGTGCTCGGCGAGCCTGCCGGCCAGCACGCGGGTGTTGGCGCAGTGCCGCTCCATCCGCAGCGGCAGCGTCTGCATGCCCCGCAGGGTCAGCCACGCGGCGAAGGGGTCGGGGGTCGAGCCGAGCTCGATCGCGAAGTGCCACACCTTGCGGTAGAGCGCGTCCTCGGCGAAGACGGCGATCCCGCCGAGCACGTCGGTGTGCCCCGACAGATACTTCGTGGTCGAGTGGACGACGATGTCCGCGCCGTGTTCGAGCGGGCGGCAGAGCACCGGCGAGGCGAAGGTGTTGTCGACGACGGACAGCAGACCGAGCTCCTTGGCCGCCGCGCACATCGCGGGCAGGTCGGCCACCTGGCAGACGGGGTTGGCGATGGTCTCGAGGTAGACGAGCTTCGTCTCGGGGCGGGCCGCCGCGCGCAGGGCCGCGGGGTCGTCCTCGGCGACGTAGCTGACGGCGATGCCGAAGCGGGCCACGAGGTCGTTGATCATCGCGGCGGTCCCGCCGTACAGCGCCTTCTGGGCGATCAGGTGGTCGCCGGGCTTGAGCAGGCCGAGCAGCACCGAGTTGATCGCGCCCATGCCCGAGGCGGTCGCGACGGCCGCGACACCGCCCTCCAGGCCGGCCACGGCCTCCTCCAGCGAGCGCACCGTGGGGTTCGAGAGCCTGCCGTACACGAAGGCCCCGTCGGGTCTGCCCATGCCGTCGGCGAAGACCTCGGGATCGTCGAAGACGAAGCCGGAGGTCTGGTAGATCGGCACCGAGATCGGCACGCTTCCGCTGATCACAGGCCTGGGCAGGTGGACAGCACGGGTCTCGGCACGCAATTCGCTCATACCGATAAGAATGTCCTGTTTCGCCGTTCGATGTCAGATCCAATCACTGATAATTGGTCCATGGATGAGGCCAATCTTGCGGATCTCCTCGGCCGGTGGGCGTCCGGACGGGGCCCGCTCTACCTGCTGCTCGCCGCCCAGCTGCGCGGTCTGATCGACGACGGCCTGCTGCCGCCCGCAGCCACGCTGCCGCCCGACCGGGTCCTCGCCAGGCGGCTGGCGGTGGCGCGGGGCACCGTGGTCGCCGCCTACGACCTGCTCCAGCAGGAGGGGCGCGTGGTCAGGCGCAGGGGCAGCGGCACCCGCGTGGCCTCCGCCGACCTGCCCGCCACCCGCACGACGAACGAGGTGGGCAGCAACCCGTTGCTGTCGCACATCCTCCACCCGCCCGACGGCGTCACGCTGCTCACCTGCGCCGCGCCCGACGAGCCGCCGCCGCTGCTGGCCGACGCCTTCAGCGAGGCCGTCACGCTGCTGCCCCGCCGCGACCTCGGCTACCACCCCGCCGGTCATCCCGCGCTCCGCTCGGCGATCGCGGCCTACTACACCCGGCGCGGGCTGCCGACCGACGCCGCCGAGATCATCGTCACCACCGGCGCGCAGCAGGCGCTGACCCTGCTCACCGGCTTGCTGGTCAGCCCCGGCGACACCGTCCAGACCGAGACGCCCACCTACCCCGGCGCGCTGGAGGTCTTCCGCCACGCCGCCGCGGTGGTGCGGTCCGGCGTCGACGCGGTCCAGCGACCCGCCCTGATCTACGTCACGCCCACGGCCAGCAACCCCACGGGCGCGATCATGGACTCGGCGGAGCGCAGGCGGCTGGCCGCCTCGGCCGCCACGCACGACGTCCCGCTCATCGACGACGAGGTCTGCGCCGAGCTGTGCTTCTCTGGCGACACCCCGCCCCCGCTGGCCGCGTTCACGCCGGGCGAGCAGGTCATCACCGTCTCCTCGCTGAGCAAGCTCGTGTGGGGCGGGCTGCGCGTGGGCTGGATCCGCGCCGCCGCCCCACTGGCCGCCCGCCTGGCCAGGCTGCGCGCCGTCCACGACCTCGGGGGCGACGTGCTGTCCCAGCTGGCGGCCGTCTCGGTGCTGTCCAGGCTCGACGACGTACGGCGGGCACGCGTCGAGGTGCTCCGCAGCGGCCACGACCACCTGCTGGGCGAGCTGCGGGCCAAGCTGCCGTCGTGGGAGTTCGCTCCGGCGCTCGGCGGTCAGACGATCTGGGTCCGGCTCCCGCGCGGTGAGGCCGACGCCTTCGCCCAGGTGGCGCTCAGGCACGGGGTGGCGATCCCGCCGGGGCGCTCGTTCGACCCGCTGGGCGGGCACGCCGACCACCTGCGCCTGCACTTCCTGTTCCCGCCCGCGGAGCTGACGGCCGCGGTCGACGCGCTGGCGTCCGCGTGGGAGGCCTACGACGACGCCCACCACACCACCTCCCGCCACACCCTGATCGTCTGAAGCCTCGAACATGGCGGCCCGGGGTACGGCCGGCCCCGCGTCGTCGGACGGGTCGGGTGGGAGTTCCTCGGGCCCAGGCCGACCGCACCCTGGCCCGCCCGTGAGGCCCTGACCGTCGACGAGCGGACGGACGAAAGAATGGGCAACGACGCCCGCCGGGCGCGGGGTGTGACGCGCCTGTCCGGATGCCCCACCACCTCATCGACCCGGAAGGCGTGGCAAGTCATGAATTCTTCACTGCCCACCGCCGGGGGCGGCCCCAAGAATCAGACGCATGATCCAGGTGAACGGACTCACCAAGAGCTACGGAGACTTCCAGGCGGTGAAGGGCATTTCCTTCGAGGCCGCCCCAGGTGAGATCTTCGCGCTCCTCGGCAGGAACGGCGCGGGCAAGACGACCACGATCGAGGTGCTGGCAGGCTTCCAGCGCGCCGACGCGGGCGAGGTGCGCGTGCTCGGCCTCGACCCCGGCAAGGACCGCAGGCTCGTACGGCGGCGCACCGGCATCATGCTGCAGGAGGCGGGCTTCTTCCCCGACCTCACGGTGGCCCAGACCGTCGACTCGTGGCGCGACTTCACCCCTGCGGCCAGGCCGACGGGCGAAGTGCTGGAGCTGGCGGGCCTGCTCGACAGGGCGCCGACGAAGGTGCGGCAGCTGTCGGGCGGCGAGAAGCGCAGGCTCGACCTGGCGCTGGCCCTGCTCGGCCGTCCCGACGTGCTGTTCCTGGACGAGCCGACCACCGGGATGGATCCCGAGGCGCGGCGCAACACCTGGGACGTCGTGCGCGACGTCGCCGCCTCGGGCACCACCATCCTGCTGACCACGCACTACCTGGACGAGGCGCAGCGCCTTGCAGGCCGTATGGCGATCATGGACCGCGGTGAGGTCGTCGCCAGCGGCGGCATGGCGGACACGCTGGCCGCGCAGGCGGGCAGGGTGTCGTTCGAGCTGCCCTCCGGCATCTCGCCCGAGGACCTGCCGCTGCCGGTGACCATGGCGGGCCGCGTGGCCACCTGCAGGGCGGAGGATCCCGACCTGGCCGCGCAGGAGTTGCTGAGCTGGGCGGCGGAGAAGGGCCTGCGGCTGCGCGGCCTCGAGGTGCGGACGGCGTCGCTCGAAGACCTGTTTCTCGAAGGGATCGACCATGCGTGAGTTCGTGGCGGTGGCCAGGTTCGGCGGGCGGCTGTACTGGCGCGACAAGGTCACGCTGACGACCTCGGTGGCGTTGTCTCTCGGGCTCGGCATCGGCCTGCCGTTCATGATGGCGAAAGTACGGCCGGGCGCGACCGGCGAGCTGCTCAACACGCATCTCGGCGTGCTCACCATGATCATGACGATGGCGACGGTGATGCAGGCGGCGGTCACGCTGACGGCCCGCAGGGACCAGCTGATCCTCAAGCGGATGCGCGCCACCGGCCTGCACGACCGCGAGATCATCGGCGGCGAGCTGCTCAACGTCACCGCCCAGGCCGTGCTGCTCGCCTTCACGGTGTGCCTCGTCCTCTACGCCGTCACGGAACTGCCGCTTCCGCGCAACCCACTGGCTCTGGTGCTGGTCGTGGTGGCGGGCGCGGGCGTGCTGTCGCTGCTCGGCGCGGCGTGGACGGCCGCGATCTCCAGGGCAGAAGTGGCCGCGGTCATGACCATGCCCTGGTTCCTCCTGGCCGGTCTTGGCGCGGGCGGTTTCGGGCCTGTGGTCGAGATGCTGCCCTCGTGGGTGGGCACCGTGCTGAACCTGCTGCCCACCAGCGGCGTCGTGGAGGGAGCGCGCGCCGCCTACACCGGTACGGGCGATCTGGTCTTCCCGCTCGTGAAGCTGGCGGCCTGGGCCGCCATCGCGCTCGTCACGATCCACCGGCGGTTCCGGTGGGAGCCCAGGAAGTCATAATTGGGCGCACTATGACCTCCGACGCCGCCCGCCGCCTCGCGATCACCGTGATCGCCACTGTCTCCGCCCTCTACACGGCGATGGCCGTCGTGCTCTATCTCCTGTCCACCTATCTCGTCCTGGCCCCCGTGTCGATGAGCCTCTGGGCGCTGGCAGCCGGTCTGTGCATCGGCGTCGCGCATTACCTGCACGTACGGGCGGGCCTGCGGGGCGAGCGACCCCCGCTGTTCCCGTTGACCCTCGTGTTGCAGGTCGCGGCCACCTACCTGACCGACCTGATACTCCCCTACGGCTGGTCCGCCGTGGTCTCGCCCCTCCTCGCCGGATCGCTGCTGATCATGCTGCCAGGGCGCGTCGGGTGGCCGCTGGTCTCTCTCGCCACGGGGTTCCAGTTCTGGCAGCTCTTCGTGGCGACGCAGGGGTACTGGGCGCTGACGCTCTTCTACTCCGTCACCGTCTTCAGTACGGGCGCGATGGTCTACGCGCTGGTCAGGAGCGTCAGGATGGCCGCGGAACTGGACAAGGCGAAGGCGGAGCTGGCAGAGGCGGCGGTGCTCAAGGAACGGCTGCGGATCTCCCGCGATCTGCACGACGGTCTCGGCCGCAGCCTCACCGCCATCGCGCTGAAGGGCGACCTGGCCGCCAGGCTCGTCGAGCGCGACCCCGTCTCCGCCAAGACCGAGGTCGGCGAGCTGGTGCAGGTCGCCCGCGAGGCCGTCCAGGACGTACGGCAGGTCGCGCGCGGCTACCGGCAGATGTCGCTGGCCGGCGAGGTCGACAGGGCGGTGGCCCTGCTGGAGGCCTCGGGCGTCGACTGCCAGGTCAACCTGGCCACGGCCGCGCTGCCCCGCCCCTCGGAGGAGGCGATGGCGTGGGGCGTGCGCGAAGCGGTCACGAACATCCTGCGCCACAGCCGCGCGACCACCTGCTCCATCAGCACCTCGGTCAGGCCGGGCACGGCACGCCTGGAGGTCGTCAACGACGGCGCCTCCCCGGCCTCGACGGGGTCGTCCGGCGGCAACGGGCTGACCGGTCTCAGCGAGCGCGCGAGCCAGGCGGGCGGTGCCGTCACCGCCGCGCCCTCGGGCACGAACGGTTTCCGCCTCACCATGGAGGTCCCCACGTGATCAGGGTGCTGCTCGCCGAGGACATGCACATGATCAGAGCCGCCCTGACCGCGCTCCTCCGCCTCGAATCCGACATCGAGGTCGTCGCGGAGGTGACCAGGGGCGACGAGATCGTTCCCACGGCGATGGACGTCCGGCCCGACGTGGCGATCGTCGACATCGACCTGCCCGTGGTCGACGGCATCACCGCCGCCGCCACCCTGCGCACCCTGCTGCCCTCGTGCCGGATCCTGGTGCTGACCGCGATGGGCCAGCCCGGCCAGGTGCGGCGGGCGCTGGAGTCGGGCATCGAGGCGTTCCTGGTGAAGGACGCCCCAGGCGACCGGCTCGCCGACGCCATCCGCAGGACCGCCGCGGGGCTCAGGGTACTGGACGCCGACCTGGTGTCCTCGGCGATGGAGTACGGCGAGAGCCCGCTCACGCAGCGCGAACGCACGGTGCTGGCGGAGTCGGCCCGGGGGGCGACGGCGGAGGAGATCGCCTCGCGGCTGCACCTGTCGGCGGGGACCGTGCGCAACTACCTCACGGGCGCGATCACCAAGACGGGCGCCAGGAACAAGATCGACGCCATCAGGATCGCGGAGGACGCGGGCTGGCTCTGACCCGGCCCGAACCCACCAGACCCGGAGACCCGCCGGTCCCGGAAACCCAGCGGTCCCGGAGAGCCGGCGGTCCCGGAGAGCCGGCGGTCCCGGAAGGGGCCGGGTGTGGTGGGGTGAGCAGGCGGAGGGCGGCCTGAGGTGGGCTCAGGGGAGTCGGCCGGGCCGCCCCGGATCGCAGGTCAGACGTCGGTGACGCGGATGCCCGCGTGCGCCTTGTACCGGCGGTTGATCGAGATCAGGTTCGCCGTGAGCGCCTCGACCTGGTGAGCGTTGCGCAGCCGCCCGCCGTACACGCCTCGCGCCCCGGGGATCTCGAACGCGAGCGCCCGCACGATGTCGGTGGCCTCGCGGTCGTCGCCCAGCACCAGCACGTCGAGGTCGATCTTGTCCACCGCGGGGTCGAGCAGGAGCACGGCCGACACGTGGTGGAAGGCTGCCACGACCCGGCTGTCGGGCAGGACGGCGGCGGCCTGCTGGGCGGCCGAGCCCTCCTCGACCGGCAGCGCGTAGGCGCCCTGCTTGTCGAAGCCCAGCGGGTTGACGCAGTCGATCACGATTTTTCCGGACAAGGGGGTGCGGAGGGATTCCAGCGTCGCCTTGTGCCCGTCCCACGGCACGGCGACGATCACGATGTCGGCCTCGGCTGCCACCTCGGCGTTCTCAGCTCCCCTTGCGCCTCCGCCGATGGACTCGGCCGCCTCGTGGGCGCGCCCGGCGTTGCGGGAGCCGATGAGCACAGGGTGTCCGGCCAGGGCGAATCGGCGCGCGAGGCCCTTCCCCTGGTCGCCGGTGCCGCCCAGGATGCCGATCGTCAACCCGCTCACTTCAGGAAGGTCAGTCATATCGCAGATCATGCCAGTACCGAAGTTCGCGCGCCGAACCCAGGTCCCCCATGGAGGGAAAGCGGCGGCGTAATGGTCACAGGTCAGGCACCATGGACGGATGGACGCAGGCTCGGTGGCTTTCCTTCGCGAGGTTCTGTCCGAGACCGGCTGGCTCGAACGCACGCGTGAGCTGGGCATGGCGCTGAGAGCCACCCGATCGCCTGGGGGCCTGCTCCTGGTCGGCACGCCCGACGACGAGCCGTGGCACCTCACCGCGCACCTGGGCGACGAGGCGCGGCTGGCCGGGCTGCCGCAGCTGGCGCCGACGCTGGTGCGGTGGCAGCCGCCGCCGCAGGCGCCCCCCCATCTGCGGGTCGGCCTCGACCGCATCGAGCGGGCCGGCAAGGGCGAGACGCTGTTCGTGGTCGCCGAGCGGCAGGCGCCGGTGCCGCTCCTGGAGCGGGTCGACGACGCCAGGCGTACCGGCGCGACGATCCTGGCGCTGGAGGGCGGCGATCCAGACCTGGCGGGCCTGGCGCACGACGCGCTGGCGATCCCCGTCGACGGACCCGTGAGCTTCGACGGCGCGCAGCATCTGGTGAGCGCGGCGGCCGGCGAGCTGCCGCAGCGTCCCGGGCTAAGGGACCGGCTCGCCAGGCTCCTGGAGCGGGTCAGCGGCCCTCAGGTGGTCGACTAGCGCCTCCTCGATCACCGCGATCACCACGGCCTGCACAGGGTCGGGCTCGCCCGACCGGGTGCGGCTCAGGCGGGTGACGGCGTCGATCCTGCGCGCGCCGACGTCGGCGATCTCGCTCACCCTGACGAACCCCTCAGGCACGTCGAGCAGCGCGAGCTCGGGCACGATGGCCACTCCGTGTCCCGCCGCCACCAGCGCGAGCGTCGGCGGGAACTCCTCGATCACGTGGACCCGGTTGGGCGCGAACCCGTGCAGCGACGCCAGCCGTTCGAGCGCCTGCCCGCAGGCCTGGTCGGGCGGCCCCGCCACCCACGGCGCCGCGGCGAGCTCGGCGACGGTCGTGTGCGCGGAGGGCCAGCCGGGCGGCACCACGACGCGGAACTCGTCGACGTGGAACGTCCGCGAGACCAGCGAGGGTCTGACCGGCGTCGGCAGGCTCGCGTCCCGCTCGGTGATCACCAGATCCGCCCCGCCCAACCGCAGTTCCTCCAGCGCGGGCGGTCCGACCAGCTCGCGGATCACGGGTGTGATCCGCGGATGCCGTACGGCCAGCGTCCGCAGCGCGGGCACCAGCAGATGGGTGATCACCGTGGGGAACGCGGCTATGGTCACGGGCCCGGCGAGCCGTTCGGTGAAGAGGGTCAGCTCCCGCCTGGCCTCGGCGAGCTCGTCCTCGATCCGGTCGGCGTATCCGGCCAGGACGCGCCCCGCGGGCGTGAGGGAGACCCTGCGCTGGGACCGGTCGATCAGCGCCAACCCGACCTCGCGTTCGAGCTGCGCCAGCTGCTGGGAGACCGCCGAGGCGGTGAGATGCAGCGCCTCGGCCGCCCGCATGACTCCGCCGCGCCTGGCGACCTCGCGCAGCACCCGCAACCGCCTGGGATCGATCTCCATTAGCTCAGCTTAACCGGAACTGAAGATTTCGTTATTTGCGCTGCACCAACGACGCTCATCACAATGAGCCCATGAACCGCATGGAGGCCAACGGATGATCGTCGAGCTGAGTCACCGGATCACGGAGGGCATGGTCACCTATCCCGGTGTCCCAGGCCCCGTCCTCGGATCCCACCTGACCAGGGAGGACTCCCGCGAGGTCTACGCGCAGGGCACCGAGTTCCACCTCGGGACCATCGCCATGGCGTGCAACACCGGAACGTACGTGGACACGCCGCACCACCGCTACGCCGACGGCCCCGACCTGTCACAGGTGCCGGTGGACCGGCTGGCCGACCTTCCGGGCGTGGTCGTGCGCGCCGTGGACCGCCCCAGCGTCGGCATGGACCTGCTGGACGGGCTCGACGTGCGCGGCATGGCCGTCCTCCTCCACACCGGGTGGGACAGGCACTTCGGCACGGACGAGTACCAGCGGGGACACCCCTACCTGACGGGCGAGGCCGCGGCGTGGCTGGCCGAACAGGGCCCCGCGCTGGTCGGCATCGACTCGCTCAACATCGACGCCACCCCGCCGCGAGGCGAGCGCCCCGCCCACACCCTGCTTCTCGCCGCGGGGATCCCGCTGGTCGAGCACCTGACCGGGCTGGCCGGGCTGCCCGACAGCGGGTTCCGCTTCCACGCGGCGCCACCGATGGTCGCCGGCCTCGGCACCTTCCCCGTCAGGGCGTACGCGGTCGTCTAGTCGTCGTCATCCTGATCCTGCTCGTCCCATGCCTTGTTGCGCTCGGCGGCGCGTTGCAACGCGCCTGCCGCCTCCTCCTGGGAGGCGTAAGGGCCCATGCGGTCCTTGTTCGGGCAGCCCTGGTCGGGCTCGACGCGCATGTGCTTGAGGCAGAACCACCATTGACCTTCGCTCACGGGGTGAATTGTGCCCCGTAAACTCGGTTTCATGACCACACTGCTCCAGCCCGGGCGGATCTCGCCCATGCGCAAGGTTCCCGCCCACATCCAGCGGCCGGAGTACGTCGGCAAGAAGCAACCGAAGACCGGCGAGGCCGACGTCAAGACCCCCGAGATCATCGAGCGGATGCGCGTGGCGGGCAGGATCGCCGCGCAGGCCCTCGAGGAGGTCGGCAGGCACATCGCCCCGGGCGTCACCACCGACGAGCTCGACCGGATCGGCCACGAGTTCCTGCTCGACCACAACGCCTACCCGAGCACGCTCGGCTACCGCGGCTACCCGAAGTCGCTGTGCACCTCGATCAACGAGGTCATCTGCCACGGCATCCCCGACGACACGGTCCTGCGCGACGGCGACATCATCAACATCGACATCACCGCCTTCATCGGCGGCGTCCACGGCGACACCGACGCCACCTACCTGGTCGGCGACGTGGACGAGGAGTCGCGGCTGCTGGTCGAGCGCACCCGCGAGGCGATGATGCGCGCGATCAAGGCGGTCGCCCCCGGCCGGCAGCTCAACGTCGTGGGTCGCGTCATCGAGGCGTACGCCAAGCGGTTCGGCTACGGCGTCGTGCGCGACTTCACCGGCCACGGCATCGGCACGACGTTCCACTCCGGGCTGATGGTCCCGCACTACGACGACCCGTCGCACCAGGTGGAGCTGGTGCCGGGGATGACGTTCACGATCGAGCCGATGCTGACGCTCGGCACGATTGACTACGACATCTGGCCCGACCAGTGGACCGCTGTCACCAAGGACCGCAAGCGCACCGCGCAGTTCGAGCACACGATCTTGGTCACCGACACCGGCAGCGAGATCCTCACCCTCCCGTGACGGGCGCGGGCGAGCCCGCCCGCGCTCTCGGCGTGCCGTACCGGATCAGTGCCTTCGCGGTACGGTGCCCGAAACGGTCGTGCCCTCCCCCTGGACGCTGTTGACGGACAGGTTGCCGCCGAGCTCGGCCATCAGCGCGCGCATGCGGGCGATCCCCCTCCGCTCGTGCGGCATGCCGAACCCGCCGCCGTCGTCGCTCACAGTCAGCCTCAGCCCAGGCTTGCCCACGGTGACGGCCACGGAGACCGTGACGGCGCCGCTGTGCAACTCGACGTTGAGCAGCGCCTCCTCGACCACGGCGAGCACGCCTCTGGCGATCGTCGCGGGGACGTCGCTCTGGGGAAGGGCCCAGACCTCCACGGCGATACCCGTGCGCTGCGACCAGTCCGTCAGATATTCGTCGAGAGCCTCGGCCAGGCCCTGCCCCCCGCGCATGCGCGTCTCATCCACCAACTCTGCACTCGCCTTTCTGAGCACATAGCGGGCGATCACCGAAGCCGTGCCCTGGCGCCCCCACGATGGCCAGGACCGACGGCTCACCAACGTGATGCCCGTCTCCCCCGCCCGCAAGGTTACCGGGCGGCTGGAAGACGCGTGGGTGAAGATAGAAGGCCGTAGCCGGAGGGCTACTCGACCTGGTCGCGGCGGTTCAGCTTGGCCAGATAGTCGTTGTAGGAGTCGAGCTCCGCGTCGCCTGTGCCGCCGGTGCGGGCGGCCAGCGCGTCGGCCCTCCTGTCGGCCCTGCGGGCCTGCCTGTCGTCGTCGCGGTACCACTGGAAGGCCAGCGCGAGCAGCACGATGAGGGTGGGGATCTCGCCGAAGCCCCAGGCGATCGCCCCGCCGTCCTGCTGGTCCAGCAGGGAGGACGCGCCCCACGTACGGCCGAGCTGTTCGTACCATTCGGCGGCGACGACGGTGCCCATCATCATCAGCGCGATGCCGAAGAAGGCGTGGAAGGGCATGGTGACGAACAGCGTCAGCAGGCGGCCGACGTGCGGAAGCTTGTGCGGCGCTGGATCGACGCCGATGATCACCCAGAAGAACAGCGATCCGCTCAGCAGGAAGTGGAGCGTCATCGCGATGTGGCCGAGGTGCTCCTCCATCGCCGAGGCGAACAGCGGTGTGAAGTAGAGCGCGTACGTCGAGGCGATGAAGATGGCGGTGGCGACCGCCGGGTGGGCGATGACGCGGAGGAATCTGCTGTGCAGGATGACGTTCAGCCATTCGCGCGGGCCCCTGTCGCCGCGGCGGGCGGCGGGCTTGAGGGCGCGCAGCGCCAGCGTGACGGGCGCGCCGAGCACCAGGAAGATCGGCACCAGCATCGCGAGCGTCATGTGCTCGATCATGTGGACGCTGAACAGCACCTTGGCGTAACGGGCCAGGCCGCTCTGCGTGGCGATGACGAGGATCGCGACGCCGGCGAACCAGGCGATGGTGCGACCCCACGGCCACGCGTCGCCGCGGCGGCGCAGCCGTACGACACCGGCCGCGTAGAGGCCGCCGAGCCCTGCGGCGAGCAGCGCGAAGAACAGGTCGAGCCACCACAGCGAGACCAGGTTGGCCAGCGAGATCTCCGGCGGCATCGTGAAGCCGAGCAGTTCGAAGGCGCGGTCGGGGGGCAGCGTCGTGGCGGGCGGCTTGGTGCGCGACAGCGCGACCGCCAGGCCCATGGTGGCCGACATCACCACGAGCTCGCCGACCGCGAGGCGGGTGAACGCGCCGGGCTTGCCCTTGTCGAGCTGGCCCATCGTGTTCTGGCGATGCCACCAGCCGATGTAGCCGAGCACGACGAACGCGACGGTCTTGGCCACGAGGAGCACGCCGTACGCGGAGGTCCACAGGTCGCTGATCGCGGTCAGCCTGGCCAGAACGCTGAAGAACCCCGACACGCCGACGCCGACGTAGCACCACAGGGCCATCCTGGAGAAGCGGTTGGCCGCCACCTCCAGCTGCGGCTGCTTGCGCACCCCGTGGATGATCAGCACGGTCAGCCCGCCCACCCACAGCGCCAGCGACACCAGGTGGAGGGCGACGCCCGTGGTGGCCAGACCGTGGTTGGGCGAGGAGGAGACGTGGCTGGTCAGCGCGGGCGGCATCAGCGTCACCAGCGCCAGGATCAGCAGGCCCGCCGACGAGCCCGCGGTGATCACTCCGCGGGAGAACAGCGCGATGGCGACGCCGAACAGCACCACCAGGGTGAGCGAGATGCCCTGCCCGACCTGGCTGGCGAAGCTGGTCAGCTCGTTGCCGCCGAGCACGTCGGCGACAGGCAGGCCCAGCTGCTCCGACAGCGAGAAGATCATGGTGAGGACGGCCGCGCCGGCCCAGACCAGCGCCGTCCACGACGCGGACTGGACGTAGCGCAGCGCCGACTTGCCGAGCATGCCCTTGTCGTTGGGCAGGAAGACGGTGGCGGCGAGCAGCAGGCCGACCGTGATGACGCCCGCGAGGTCCATCGCCATCTTGGAGATCGGCAGGCCCCACCGGGTCAGCGTGCCCTCGTCCGGCAGGCCGGGGATGATCCGCGGGCACGCCGCGCCGCCGGCGATCATGCCGATGACAAGGGCGACGAGCGCCGCCCCCGCCAGCGTCAGCGCGAGACGCGCGGTTCTGGTCACGGCTTCTTCTTCCTGGCGCTCAGCAGGAAGCCGATGCCGACGCCGACGAGCCCGCCGATCACGATGATCAGCCAGAGGGGGAAGCCGGGGGCGGCCTGCCCAGCGGCGGGCTCCTGCGTGGCGGGCTCCTGCGTGGCGGGCTGCCGCGCGGCGAGCTGGTCCTTGGAGGGGGCCGCGGAGGGGGCCGCCGAGGCCGTCTCACCGGGCGGCGCGCTCTCAGCGGCCGGGGAGGCGGACTCCTCGGCCGGAGCCGGCCGCGGCGCGCCCTTGACCTTGAACGGGATCTCGCCCTCAATGGGGTGCCCGTCGGAGGAGACCACCCTGAAGGCGATCGTGTAGCCGCCGTCGGGCAGCACGCCCTTGAGCTTCTGCGTCACGACCCTGCCGTCGATCTCCGGCTTGCCGGCCTGCACCTCGGCGCCGTCGGCCGAGCGCACGATCACGAACGGCAGCTTGGGAGTGGCGTTGAACTCCAGCTCCACTTTCTCCAGCGTCTTGACGGTGGAGTCCTTCTTCGGGTTGCTGCCCTTCAGCGCGTCGTGGGCCAGCGCGGGCGGCGCCAGCAGGACGGCGGCGACCAGGGCGGCGAGCAGGGCGGTGAGGGCCGCCAACGGAGATCTCTTCATGACATCCCCAAGGCTACCCACCACCCTGCCCGGTATTGACGTCGCTACAGCCCGACGCAGGCCAGTGCCCGGTGGTAGGCCTCGACGGTGCCCTCCTCGTCGCCGAGCTCCTCCAGCGTCTCGGCCACGGCGTACCACTTGGTGGCCGCCTGGCGCGAGGTGGAGGACCGCTCCATGAACCGCACGGCGTCACGGGCGCTGGCCAGCGCCTCTTCCCTGTCGCCCATGGCGCCCTGCGCCCTGGCGAGGACCATCCGCATGTGCGCGTCCATCTCGGGCGTCTGGTCGGCCAGGAGGTCCTCGGCCGACCTCGCGTGCTCGGCCGCGCGCTCGGGATTGCCCGCGGTCAGCTCGACCGTGGCGAGCTGGAGCTCGGCGATGGCCTGGTCGGTCACGCCCGCCGAGGTCTCGGCGATGTCCTTGGCCGTCTGGCTGAACAGGTCCCTGAGCTTGTCGGTGTCGTGCGGCTGGAGCCTGGCGCGGTGCCCTGCAACGGCGCCGCGGAGCCTGGCCAGGTTGCGCGGGGCCGTCGCGGTCTCCGACTGGATGGCGTAGGCCCGCTCGACCAGACTGAGCGCCTCCTCCGCCCGTCCGACGGACTCGGCGACCCTGGCGGCGTTCCAGCTGGCCGCGACGGCCGAGCGCGGGGTGCCGAGGAGCTCGGCGGCGGCCAGCAGCTCGGCGGAGAACTGGCGGGCGCGCAGCAGGTCGCCGCGCACCCAGTAGACCGACAGCAGCGTCGCGCCCAGCTCGACCAGGCCGTCGGTCCAGGCGGGGCGCACAGCGCCGGAGAGGATCCGCTCGCCGACCTGCACGGCGGCGACCAGCTCGCCCTTGTCGCGGTAGCACCTGCACAGCGCCAGCGCGATCTCCACATGACGCTCCGCGCTGAGGTCCTCGCCGTCGAGCCGCTTGAGGATCCTGATGGCCTCGGCGATGTCGCCCGTCGCCTCGGTCGCGAGCGCCAGGCCGTACTCCGCCTCTTGACGAAGGGACGTCAGACCCGTCAGGTTATTGTCCGCAACAAGCTCGGCGAAACGGGTCCGAGCCTCGTGAACCTCGCCGTTCTCCAGAGCGAGTCGCGCGTAGCCCAAGCCGAGCTCGAGGTCGTTCATCTGCTCGGCGGTCACGCCGTTGACGAGGTAGCTGAGCGAACAGTCGAGCTTCTGGGCCAGGAGCTCAAGCACCGCAGGGGTTGGCGTGCGCTTACCGCTCTCGATCAACGAGACATAACTGTCAGACAACTCAGGGTGGGCGAGCTGGGCCTGTGACAGGCCACGCTGGCGGCGGACCGTCTTGATACGGAGTCCGACCAGATCAGATGTGGTCACGGCAACGTCTCCCTGGGATGATGTACTTCAAGCACCACCTGAGCGAGGGAGAACCCCCCATGCGCAAGCGACTTGTCATGTCCGCACTCACTGTCCTCATCGCGGCTATTGCCACGGTTGGAGGACATGTTACGACCGCCGGTGCCGAAGTGTCTCCTAAGCGGCCGAGCTTCGACTACCTCTGCTGCTAGTGCGCTCCAGTGCTTGCTGGAAGATGCCGCTTCGTCAAGCCCTCGAATCGCCACAATTCGGGGGCTTCGGCATTCCCATGGGGGATTAACAGCGTAACCAGCCCGTCTATATTTCAACTACAGGCGACATTGATCTTCGATCGTCTGCGTTCCTGATTAGGCTTGCCGTTTCACCATCCCTCTGCGGCGAATCCGGAGGCTTGAGTGTTCATCGCTCTCCTGGGCCCGATGCTCGGACGGCTCCGTGGACGCGAGGTCCCGCTCGGCGCACCCCGTCAGCAGGCGATCGCGGCGATCCTCGCCTGCTCGGCGGGCAAGGTCGTCCTGAAGGAACACCTCATCGACGGCCTCTGGGGCGAGGACCCACCGAAAAGCGCCGAGCAGAGCGTCTACACGTATGTCGCCGGATTGAGAAACGTCCTCGAACCGGACCGGGGATCGCGTGGAGAGCCGAGGATACTCGTCGGCGTCCCCGGTGGCTATTCCTTACGCGTCGATCCCCTCCACGTCGACTGCGTGGCCTTCTCCGCCCATATCGACGACGCCGCGCGGCGGCGCGCGGAAGGTGATCTCGAAGGCTGCCTGCGCTGCCTCGATCTGGCCCTGGAGTTGTGGCGGGGACCCGCGCTCCCAGGGGTGCCAGGGCCGTTCGCCGAAGCGCGCAGGCTCCATCTGGACGAGCTGCGCGTCACCGCCATGGAGCACAGGGCCGAGGTCATGGTCGAGCTCGGCAGGCACCAGGAGATCCTTCCCTCGCTGATGGAGCTGGTGGCCGAGCATCCGCTGCGCGAGGGGCTGCGCGAGTCGTTGATGCGGGCCCTGCACCTGGGCGGTCGCCAGGCGGAGGCGCTCGAGGTGTTCAGGGAGGGCGAGCGCCTGCTCGCCGAGGAGCTCGGCGTCGATCCCGGCGAACGGCTGCGCGCCTACCGCGACGCGATCCTGCGCGGCGAGACACCGGCGCAGGCGCCCCCGATCGTCACGGTCCCGCGCCAGCTCCCCCGCGACCTGCTCGGCTTCGTCGGCCGCACCACCGAGCAGCTCAGGATCCGCTCGCACCTCGCGCCGTGGGACGAGGTTCCGCCCACGCCCGCGGTGGCGATCTCAGGGCCGCCGGGGGCGGGCAAGTCGGCGCTGGCCGTCCATGTGGCACACGCCGTCGCCCATCGGTTTCCGGACGGGCAGCTCTACGTGAACCTGCGCGGGGGCACGCCGGGCGTCAAGCGGCTGACTCCGTCCCAGACCCTCGGCAGGCTGTTGCGGGCGCTCGGCACCCCGCCCGAGCGGGTGCCCGTCGACCTCGACGAGGCCGCGGCGCTGTGGCGCGACCTGCTCAGCGACCGGCGGGTCCTCGTGCTGCTCGACGACGCGGCCAACCTCGCGCAGGTACGGCCGCTGCTGACGCTTCCCGAGGGCTGCGCGGTGCTGGTGACCAGCAGGGAGACCCTGGCCCCCGCCGACGACTGCGTGCAGGTACGCCTGGGGACCCTGCAGGACGCCGAAGCGGTCACCATGCTGGCCAGGCTGACGGAGGCCAGCCGTACCTCGGCCGACCCCGCGGCGACGACCAGGCTGGTCAGGTTGTGCGACGGGCTGCCCCTCGCGCTGCGCATCGCCGGCGCGCGGCTGGCCAGCCGTCCCGACTGGACCGTCGGCATGCTGGTGGATCGCCTGGCCGACGAGCAGCGCAGGCTCCACGAGCTGGAGTCGGGCGATCTGGCCGTCAGGTCGGGCCTGACGGCGAGCTGGCAGGCGCTGCATGACAGCGACCACCCCATCGACAGGACGGCGGCCAGGCTGCTCGTCCTGCTCACGCTCATCAGGGTGCCCGACGTCAGCACGGAGGTCGCGGCCGCGCTGCTGAACACACCGGCGGCCGAGGCCGAGCGCGCAATCGACCGGCTGGTCGACGCCAACCTCGTCGAGCGGGGGCGGGCGTGGCACTACCAGATGCACGACCTGGTCAGGCTGTTCGCCAGCGAGCACGTCGTGGCCGACCGCGTCGCGTGCCTCGATCGCGTCCTCGGCTACTACCTCGTCTCCGTCGAGCACGCCACCCGCCTGATGGACCCTCACAGGGTGCAGGCCGACAGCCCCGCCGTCCAGATGCGCCCGCACCCGCTGACCGAACGCGACGAGGCCCATGACTGGCTCAACGCCGAGGAGCCCAACCTGGTGGCCGCGGCCGCCCAGGCCATGGACGACCCCGACGAGCGGATCGCACGTCTGGGAGCCGCGCTCAGCATCGCCCTGCGCTGGTTCCAGCGCCACTCCTACCGCCTGGTGGACATGATCTCGCTGTGCCAGCGGGCCCTCGCGGTCGCCAGGCGGCTCAGCGACGACACGATGGCGCTGGAGGCCCACGGCGGGATCGCCAGCGGCTTCGGCCACCAGGGCCAGGTCGAAACGGCGGTCCGCCACCTGAACGAGGAGCTCAGGCTGGCCAGACGGCTCGGCGACAGGTTCGCCGAGCAGCGTGCGCTCGGCAACCTGGCCAACTCCTACGTCGACGTGGGCCGCCACGACCTCACCCTGCGCCACGCGATGGCGCAGCTGAAGATCGCGACCGAGATCGGCTCCCAGGTCGGCCAGCGTTACGCGCTGCTCATGGCGGGGCACGCCAACGGCCGCCTGCGCAGGTTCGCCGAGGCCGAGGAGTGCCTGACGAGCGCGCTGACGATGGCGCGGCAGGTCGGCGACCTCGGCCACGAGGGGGCCATCCTCGGCGCGCTCGGCCTGGTCAAGATCGACGAGGGCGACCTCGAGGCCGGCGTGGAGGCGCTGTCGTCAGGGCTGGCCGTCGCCCGCACGGTGAAGTCGCTGAACACCGAGATGAACTGCCTCATCACCCTGGCCAGGGCGCATCGGCTGCTCGGC
Source organism: Nonomuraea sp. NPDC049152 (assembly GCF_040648355.1). Taxonomy (NCBI): domain Bacteria; kingdom Bacillati; phylum Actinomycetota; class Actinomycetes; order Streptosporangiales; family Streptosporangiaceae; genus Nonomuraea; species Nonomuraea sp. NPDC049152. The sequence continues at coordinate 615,473 of NZ_JBEZDO010000001.1, forward strand.
AGGCCGCGCCGGGCGCGCGCGTTCCTGAGCGAGGCCGCCGCGCTCTCCCGCGCGATGCAGTCGGCCGAGTTCAGCCGCCAGGTGGCCGAGGAGCGGGAGGCCCAGGGGGCCGGCGACGCGCTCCCCCTCGCCGGCCTCGTCTGATCACCGAGCCCGCGGCGCTCCGGTCACCGGGTCCCCGGGGCTCCGGTCACCCGGTCCCCAAGGTCTGGTCACCGGCCCCCAGGGCTCAGGTCACCGGGCCCGCAGGGCGAGGAAGAAGTCCACCCGGTCGGCCATCGTCGACAGGTCCCTGCCCGTCAGCTCCTCGATGCGCCTGATGCGGTACCGCACGGTGTTCACGTGCACGTGCATCCGCTCGGCGCACGCGTTCCACGACCCCGCCGTGTCGAGGAAGGCGCCGAGGGTCCGCACCAGCTCCGACTGATGTTTGGCGTCGTAGTCGAAGAGCGGCTCCAGCAGCCGGTGGGTGAACGAGCGCCGCACGTCGCCAGGCACGGTGGCCAGCAAGAGGGCGTGGGTGTAGATCTCGTCGCTGGTGACGACCCCGCCGGAGCGCGCCTCCGCCATACGGAGGGCGTGGCCTGCCTCCTCGATCCCGCCCCTGATCGAGGAGGCGCCGGTGAGCGCGCCGCTCACGCCGATAGAGATCCTCGTGTCGCGCAGGGCCGACAGCACGCCGAGCCCCGCGCGCAGCCGGTCGGCGAGGACGGAGACGGGATCGGGCAGCGGGACGAGGGCGACCGCGCCGTCCGCTCCCGCCGCCGCGACGACGCCGCGGCCGAGCAGTTCCTCCAGCACCTGTCCGCCCAGCGTGGCCGGGTCGGGGCCGCGCGTCGCCCCCGGCCGCAGGGCCGTCGCGGTCACCGCCGCGTACGGCTCGCCCGGCCCCAGCCCGCACGTGCGCAGCCGGGCGTTGAGCTCGGCGGGATCGGCGTCGGCGGCGAGGGCGGCCCCGACGAGCTGTTCGACGAGGCGGCGCTCGACCCGCCTGCCCTCCTCCATCCTGGTGCGTTCGAGCGCCACGCAGGCGGCCAGCTCGAAGCCGAGGTCGGCGCGGCCGAGCAGGTCTCCCTCGCAGACCAGCGTCCATCCGGCGGCCCTGTGGCCCCTGCCGATGCCGAAGAGCGTGTGCCCCTCCGACACGCAGGGCAGCCTGGGCGCGGCGAGGTAGGCCGTGGCGAGCCGTACGGGATCGGCGCAGGAGCCGACGACGACCTCGCCCGTGGAGGAAAGCACGGCGCCGTTCACGCCGAGCTCGGCGGCGGTGAGGGCGAACAGCTCGGCCAGGTCGGCGCCCTCCGCGACGGCGTCGACGATTCTGCGCTGGCGGCCGAGCGCCGCCCTGACCTCGCCCGACAGGCGCGGGGCCGCGACCTCCCCGACGGCGCGGAAGGAGACGGCGGTCGGGATCTCCAGCAGCGGCATGCCGGCCTGCGCGCACGCGGCCACCAGGTCGTCGGGGACGTGGCCGAGCCACGCCTGGCCCGCGCCCAGGGCCGCGACACCGGCGGCCCGCAGTGCGGCGACGAAGCGGGCGGAGTCGGCGGGCTCGTGCCGCCACATCAGCCCGGTGAGCACCAGCTCGCCGCCGGTGAGATAACGCCCCGGGTCGGGCAGGTCGGTGACGTGCACAGCGGTGAACTCGGTGTCCTCGTCCCCTGCCAGCAGGGTGAGGCCGAGCTCGGAGACGGCGAGCAGGTCCCTGATGCGCACTTGGAGGAATATACAAGCGGGCCCAAGGACGGCTTACCGTGATTTCACATCACAGACATAGGCCGCCCGGATGCCGAGTGCTGTACTCGGAAGATGACGGACACGGTCAGTACGACGCGGCAGGGCGTGGGCGAGAGCGTCATGCGACCTGACGCCACCCTCAAGGTGACGGGTGAGTTCGCCTACTCCTCCGACCTGTGGCTCGACGGCATGGTGTGGGGCGTGACGCTGCGCAGCCCGCACGCCTCGGCGTGGATCAGGTCGATCGACATCGGCCCCGCGCTGGCCGTGCCGGGGGTGCTGGCCGTGCTGACGCACGAGGACGTGCCCGGCGAGAAGTTCTACGGCCTGGAGCACAAGGACCAGCCGGTCCTGGCCATCGACCAGGTCCGCTACCAGGGCGAACCGGTGGCGCTCGTGGCGGCCGAGCACCCGGAGACCGCCCGCAGGGCGGCGGCCGCCATCGTCGTCGACTACGAGGTGAGAGAGGCCGTCACCGACCCCCGGCTGGCCACGGAGTTCGTCAGAAGGCAGCCCGTCAGGGTCGGCGACACCTTCGAGGCCGAGGTCGTCGTCACCGGCGAGTACGAGGTCGGCATGCAGGACCAGGCCTTCCTCGGCCCGGAGTCGGGCCTCGCCGTACCCGCGGAGGACGGCGGGGTCGATCTCTACATCGCCACGCAGTGGCTGCACGTGGACCGCGACCAGCTCGCCCCCTGCCTGGGCCTGCCCCCCGAGAAGGTACGGCTGTCGCTGGCGGGCGTGGGCGGCGCGTTCGGCGCCCGAGAGGACCTGTCGATGCAGGTGCACGCCTGCATGCTCGCGCTCCGCCTCGACCGGCCCGTCAAGATCGTCTACGGCCGCGAGGAGTCGTTCTTCGGGCACGTGCACCGCCACCCCGCGTGGATGCGCTACGAGCACGGCGCCACCCGCGAGGGCAGGCTCGTCTACGTCAAGGCCGAGATCCTCCTCGACGGCGGCGCCTACTGCTCCTCCTCCCCCGCCGTCGTCGGCAACGCGGCCTCCCTCGGCGTCGGCCCGTACGAGGCGCCCAACGTCGACATCGTGGCCACCGGCGTCTACACCAACAATCCGCCGTGCGGCGCGATGCGCGGGTTCGGCGCGGTGCAGGCCTGCTACGCCTACGAGTCGCAGATGGACAAGCTCGCCGCCGCCTGCGGCCTCGACCCCGTCGAGATCCGCGTCCGCAACGCCGTCTCCCAGGGCTCGGCGCTGGCCACGGGCCAGATCATCGACTCGCCGGCGCCACTGGCCGAGATGCTGCGGGAGCTGGCCGCCATGCCCATGCCAGGCCCGGCTTCGCAGGACCTGCGCGACCTGCCGGGCGGCGTCTCCCAGACCACCCACGGCGAGGGTGTACGGCGGGGCGTCGGCTACGGCGTCGGCATCAAGAACATCTGCTTCTCCGAGGGTTTCGACGACTACTCCACCGCCAGGGTCCGCGTCGAGCTGATCGGCGGCGAGCCCCACGCCACCGTCCACACCGCGGCCGCCGAGGTCGGGCAGGGGCTGGTGACGATCCAGGCGCAGATCGCCCGCACCGAGCTGGGCGTCGACAGGGTCACGGTCGCCACCGCCGACACCCGGGTCGGGTCGGCGGGCTCGTCGTCCGCCTCCCGCCAGTCCTACGTCACTGGCGGCGCGGTCAAGGCGGCGTGCGAGGCGGTGCGGGAGCGGTTCGAGGGGCTGCCGGTCGTCGAGGCGCTGGAGAAGCACGGCCCGATCGAGGAGACGCGGGAGTTCAGGCACCGGCCCACCTATCCCATGGACCCCGTCACGGGGCAGGCCGACTCCCACACCCAGCTCGCGCTGTGCGTGCACAGGGCGGTCGTGGACGTCGACGTGGAACTCGGCCTGGTCAAGGTCGTGGAGCTGGCCGCGGTGCAGGACGTCGGCAGGATACTCAACCCGGTCGCGCTGGAGGGCCAGATCCACGGCGGCTCGGCGCAGGGGCTCGGCCTGGCGCTGATGGAGGAGATCCAGGTTCGCGACGGGCGGGTGCTGAACCCGTCCTTCACCGACTACCTCATCCCGACCGTGCTCGACATGCCGCCCATGCAGCTGTCGATCATGGAGAACCCCGATCCCGCCGCGCCGTACGGACTGCGGGGGGCGGGCGAGCCGCCCACGCTCTCCTCCACGCCCGCCATCGTGGCCGCCGTACGCGACGCCACCGGCGTCGCGCTGACCAGGGTGCCGGTACGGCCGGAGCACATCGTCGGGGTCCTTTCATGACAAACGCGTGGCCGCGCTAGGTTGGGTGCTCGACAGGCTCGACCAATCACGGAGGAAACAGCCCCATGTCCGAAGCGCGCGAGGCGGCCAAGGCCGAGTTCGAGAAGTTCGACACCGACCACGACGGCGTGCTCACGGCGGGCGAGATCCGGCAGGTGAACCAGGCGCTGGGCGGTCACGGGGTCACCGACGAGGAGATCGAGGCGTTCGTCGCATCGGCCGACCGTGACGGTGACGGCAGCATCACGCTGGACGAGTTCGTCGCCCTGGTCGGCGGCGGCAAGCACGAGCAGCGATAGCCGCAGGGCAAACTGGGTAGAAAACGATCACCCCCCTTCGAGCGTAAGGGGGATGATCGTGCTCGACCGGCTGTTCGAGCTGTCCGAACGCGAGACCACGGTCGGGCGTGAGGTGCGTGGCGGCGTCACGACCTTCATGGCGATGGCCTACATCATCCTGCTCAACCCGATCATCCTGGGCGGCGCGAGAGACGTCACGGGGGCGCGGCTCGACATCGGCCAGCTGACCACCGCGACCGCGCTGGCGGCGGCGGTCAGCACGCTGCTGATGGCGTTCATCGGCAACGCCCCCTTCGGCGTGGCCGCCGGGCTCGGGCTGAACGCGGTCGTCGCCTATCAGGCGGCCCCGCACATGACGTGGGCGCAGGCGATGGGCCTGGTCGTGCTCGAAGGCCTGGTGATCATCCTGCTGGCCGTCTCGGGCGTCCGCCGGCTGATCATGGACTCGATCCCGCTGGCGCTGAAACACGCCATCAGCGTGGGCATCGGGATGTTCATCACGCTGATCGGCCTGGTCGACGCGGGCTTCGTCTCCGGCACGGGCGCCACGCCCCTGCAGCTCGGCGCCGTCGGGCATCTGGTCGGCTGGCCCGTCGCGGTGTTCTGCCTCGGACTGCTACTGATGATCATCCTGTTCGTCCGCAAGACGCCCGGCGCGATCCTGCTGTCCATCGTGATCACCGCGGTCGTCGCGATCGTCGTGAACGCCGTCGCCACGATCGACCCCAAACAGTGGGGCGTCGTGGTGCCCAATGTGCCCGAGGCGCTGATCTCACCACCCGACTTCGCGCTGATCGGCGACGTCGACCTCTTCGGCGGATTCGCCACCGCCGGCGTCGTCACCGCCTCCGTCGTGCTGTTCACGCTCGTCCTGTCGGGCTTCTTCGACGCGATGGGCACCATCATCGGTGTCGCCGACGAGGCCTCGCTGGTCGACGCCCAGGGCAGGGTGCCGCGGCTCGGCGCCATCCTGACCGTGGACGGCGTGGCGGGCGTGATCGGCGGCGTGTGCAGCGCCTCGGCCAACACCGTGTTCGTGGAGTCGGCGGCGGGCGTGGGCGAGGGCGCGCGCACCGGCCTGGCCAGCGTCGCGACCGGGGGGCTGCTCGGGCTGACCATGCTGTTCACGCCCCTGGCCGAGGTGGTCCCCGCCGCCGCGGCCGCTCCCGCGCTCGTGGTGGTGGGCGCGCTGATGATGACGCAGAGCCGCAACGTGCCGTGGGAGGACCTGGAGCTGGCCGTGCCCGCGTTCCTGACGATCGCGCTGATGCCGTTCACGTACAGCATCACCAACGGGGTGGGGGCGGGGGTGATCGCCTACACGGTCATCAAGGCGGCTCGCGGGAAGTTCTCCGAGATCCCTTGGCTGCTGTGGGTGGTCTCGCTGGTGTTCCTGGCGTACTTCGCGATCAGCGGCCTCTTCTGACCGCGTCGCCCACCTGCGTGACGGCGGTGCGGCGGGGTGCTCAGAAGATCCTTGTCAGGACGCCTGACTCGATGACGATGAGGCCGCCGATGATCATGAATACGCAGGGGACGAGCCAATGGCCGTACCGTTCGACGATCCCGATCACCTTCTTGTGGGAGCCGAGCCATGACCCTGCCAGACACCACACGGCGACTCCGGCGACGAACACGGCGATCGTGATGAGCGTGGGTCCCGCGCCGATGGTACGGAACACCGGGGTGTAGACCGAGATGTTGTCGGCGCCGTTGGCGATCGTCACCCCGGCGACGGCGACCAGGCCGGAGGCGATGGGCGGCGAGGCGTCCTCCGGGTCGTCACGGGTGCGGATCGCGGAGATGAGGCCACGGACGCCGAGCGCGAAGGGGACCAGGCCGAGGAGGCCGGCCCAGGCATCGGGAACGATCGCCAGGCCGAGGGCGGCGATCACCGACACGGCGACCAGGACCGCGATTCCCGCGTACTGCCCGCCCCAGATCTGCCAGGCCCTGGGCGCGCCACCGGCCCTCGAGGACAGGAACAACACCGTCAGCACGATGAGGTCGTCCACGTTCGTGCCGGCGAACATCCCCACCGCTGTCGCGATGGTCCCTGCGATCCCGTCCACGGCCGTGAACCTATCGGCTGCGGCCGCCACCGGAGCAACCGCAGTCCCCCTGGCAGATGTCAGCCGTCTTGGGGGTCGCAGGCGAAGCCGTCGGCGTCCTTGTCGGTGTACCAGTAGTACTGCGGGTGCCTGCCCTTCTGGTACGGCCCGCCGTACCCGGCCGCGATGGCTTCCTTGCAGCTGGGATAGCGCTTCTCGCTGCCCGCGCTGAGCGTGGAATCCGTGGTTCGCGTGCCGCTTGTGGTAGCCCCGGTGCCCGAGCCCGGCGGCGTGATGCCGGTCGTGCGGGCGCCCGGCTGGGTGGCTCCGGGCTGAGGGACGCCAGGCTGTGTGGAGCCAGGCTGTGTGGAGCCAGGCTGCGTGGAGCCAGGCTGCGTGGAGCCAGGCTGCGTGGTCCCGGTGCCCGGCGGGGTGGCTCCCGGCTGGGTGGCTCCGGGTTGCGTCATCCCCGGCTGCGTGGTGCTCGTGCCCGGCGGGGTGGTGCTCGTGCCCGGCGGGGGCGACGCGCCCGGAGTGGTGGGCGGTGTCACGGCGCCCAGCATCGCCTTCACCAGTTCGTCGGCCTTCTCCTTGGTGAAGCCCGCGATGCTGACGCTGTCGCCGCTCATCTGCTGGGCGACCGTGGGCGCGGCCAGCACGGTGGCGCTCTCGTTCTGGCCGACCAGGATGGCGATCTGCTCGTCGACGCGTTCCCTCATCAGCGCGGCGAGCGCGTCGCGGAAGGCGGGGGCGACGGCGATCCTGACGCCGTAGCTGTCCTTCTCCTTGACCGTCTCGATCGTCTGCACGGCCGAGACGGGCACCGCCTCGGACAGGAAGTAGCAGATCTTCCCGTCGAGCGAGAGCGCCACCTTCTCGCCGGGGCAGGGCGCGGGCTTCTGCTCCTCGACGGGGGCGAAGTAGATCGGCTGGCCGAGCCTGACCGGCGGTTTGCCGCCGAACAGCGGCGAGTCCGGGTTCCTCGTCATGAGCACCGCGACGGTGCCGAGCACGCCCGCGGTCAGCACGACCAGGACGAGGGATACGATCAGCACGATGGTGGTGAGCCTGCTCGCCCTCGGTCCTTCCGGGACCGCTGCGGGCTGCGCCCCGGGCGGCTGCCCCGGCGGCGGCGGTTTCTCCATCCGTGAACCCCATCCTGACTGGTGCTTCCGCAGAGCCTAGCGAGGACGGCAAAAACCAGGAAATCATCGACACTCTGCCAAGAACTTTGGCACGGTCCATACAGAGTGTCACCCCATGCCCGGGGAACATTGGTCTTATGAAGGTCGGAGTTCCTCGCGAGGTCAAGAACCATGAGTATCGCGTGGCCCTCACACCCGCGGGCGCGCACGAACTCATCAGGCATGGACATCAGGTCTTCGTCGAGCGTGACGCGGGCGTGGGGTCGGCGATCCCCGACGTGGACTTCACCGCCGTCGGCGCGGTGGTCCTCGACGGGCCCGAGGAGGTGTGGAGCACGGGCGACCTCATCCTGAAGGTCAAGGAGCCGGTCGCCGAGGAGTATCACAGAATGCGCAAGGGGCAGGTGCTGTTCACCTACCTCCACCTGGCCGCCTCGGAGCCGTGCACGCGCGCGATGCTCGACTCGGGCGTGACCGGCATCGCCTACGAGACCGTGCAGGCCGACAACGGCGCGCTGCCGCTGCTCGCCCCGATGTCCGAGGTGGCGGGACGGCTCGCCCCTCAGGTGGGCGCCTACCACCTGATGAGCCCCCAGGGCGGCAGGGGCGTGCTGATGGGCGGCGTCTCGGGAGTGCGCGCGGCCACGGTCGTCGTGATCGGCGCGGGCGTGTCGGGGATGAACGCGGCGGCGATCGCGCTCGGCATGCAGGCCGAGGTGCTGCTGCTGGACCGCAACGTCGACAAGCTGCGGCAGGCCGACGTGATCTACCGGGGCCACTGCCAGACGATCGCGTCGAACACGCTGGAGATCGAGAAGGCCGTGCTGGAGGCCGACCTGGTGATCGGCGCGGTGCTGGTGCCGGGCGCGAAGGCGCCGATGCTGGTCACCAACGAGCTGGTCAGCAGGATGAGGCCGGGCTCCGTGCTGGTGGACATCTCCATCGACCAGGGCGGCTGCTTCGAGGACTCCAGGCCCACCACGCACGCGGACCCGACCTACCGGGTCCATGAGTCGGTCTTCTACTGCGTGGCCAACATGCCGGGGGCGGTGCCGCACACCTCGACGTTCGCGCTGACGAACGTCACCCTGCCGTATGCGCTGGCCATCGCCGACAGCGGCTGGCTGGCTGCGCTGAGGACCGACCCAGCGCTCGCCCGAGGGCTGAACACGCACGAGGGGCGCCTGATCAGCGAGCCCGTGGCCGAGGCGCACGGGCTCGTGTCGACGCCCCTTCTGGAGGTGCTGGGTTAGGAGCGCGCGGGCGACGGCGTGCCCGAGGGCGCGATCGACTCGCTCGGCATCGGCGTCGCCTGGCCCTTGGGCTCGGGCGGCAGCGGCTGCTGGTCGGCGGTCGTGGTGATCGCGTACTCGCCCCCGCAGGTGGCACCGAGCTCAGGGGTGTCGGCGCCGTTCTGGTACTTGGTGATGAACTTGGGCAGCTTGGCGTCGTCCGCGTCCTGGAAGGTCAGCTGGTGGCCCCACGAGCTGGCCACGATCGGCGCGGGAAGGTTGGGGTACGGGCTGAGCAGCATGTAGTTGGCGTCACCCGTCGACTCGGCGATCGACTTGAGCTTCTCGATCTGCGCCTTGGGCAGGTCGGGGCGGTAGGTGATCCACACCGCGCCGTGCTCGAGTGAGTGGACCCCGTGCTCGCTGTGGATGGGCTTGTCGTAGACCGCGCACTGCTGCCAGTAGTTGTTGTGCGGGCCGCCGACCGGCGGGGTCTCCTTGTACTTGACCGTCTTCCAGACGTGCTCGCCGCCCGCGTAGGACGCGTTGGTCACGGCGTCGAGCGAGGTCGCCTGCCGGTCCTTGATGACGTAGAAGCCGACTCCGCCGATCAGAAGGAGGATGACGAGGCCACCGACGCCCCACATCACCATGGCGGTCCGGCGCTCCTTGGCGTGCTGCTCAGCTCGCATCTTGGCCAGATGCTCGCGTCGCGCCTGCGCCTTCTCCTTCGTCATCAGTCTCCTCCATGGGCTTACCAACTGCGGGTCACCCTATGCCCTCGGGGCGTATGTGGCGAATAGGGAAGGACCCCTTAGTACTCTGGAAAACGATGACGAAAAAGCCTCTTCAGATCGTGGGCCTCGTGGTGCTCGCCGTCGCCGCCCTCCTGTTCTTCGTGGTGGGCAGGAGCGGCACGCCCACCGACTCCTCGCCCGAGGCCGGGTTCGCCCGTGACATGGGCAGGCACCACGCGCAGGCGGCCGAGATGTCCTTCATGGTGCGTGACAGGTCGACCTCGCCCGACGTCAGGAATCTGAGCGAGGACATCATCGTCACGCAGACGGCGCAGCGCGGGATGTTCATGGGGTGGCTGCAGCAGTGGGGGCTCGGCCAGGCCACGGACCGCCCGCCGATGGCGTGGATGGTCGGGCACGCGGGGCACGGCGGCACGCAGGAGAAGCCCGAACCGATGCCGGGCCTGGCCACCGAGCAGGAGATGGCCAAGCTCAGAAGCCTGCAGGGCAAGGAGGCGGAGGTCTTCTACCTGCAGTTGATGATCCGCCACCACGAGGGTGGCGTCGAGATGTCCAAGGGGCTGCTGGAGCTGACGGACAGGGCCGAGGTGAAGGGGATGGCCCAGCAGATCGTCAACAGCCAGACCAGCGAGATCAACCTGATGGCCGATCTGCTGAAGCAGCGCGGCGCGACGCCCTTCCCCTCGATCCTGAAGGACTAGTCGCCCGCGCCCTCAAGCAGCGCGGCGGCATGGACGGGGGCGGGCGAGAGATCGGACGGCGCGGTGGTTATGCCTGCCGATCCCGATATAGGGCACGATGGCGGCATGGGAGAGCCCGAGAGTCGCCTGGAGGTCAGCATCTCGCCGGAGGTCGAGGCGGGGCAGTACGCCAACTTCGCCTCGGTCTGGCACACCCGTGACGGGTTCGTGCTCGACTTCGCGGTGATCACCCGGCCGCCACAGCTGACGGAGGAGCCCGAGTCGGGACAGGCCGTGGTGCATGTCCCGACCAGGATCGTCAGCCGCATCAGGATTCCGCCGAGCCAGGTCTTCGAGTTGATGAAGGCCCTGGAGCAGCAGCTGAGCGCCTACGAGAACGAGACGGGCGGCTCGCCGTGAAGCTCCTCCGCCACGGCGGCGGCGAAGGCGTCGACGTCGGCTTCCGTGGTGTCGAAGGAGCACATCCAGCGCACCTCGCCGATGGCCGCGTTCCAGGTGTAGAAGCGGAAGCGCTTCTGCAGGCGCTCGGTGACGTCCTTGGGCAGGCGGACGAAGACCGCGTTGGCCTGCGCCTCCCTTGACAGCTCGACTCCCGGCACGTCGCGTACGGCGGCCGCGAGCCTGGCGCCCATCGCGTTGGCCTGCCTGGCGTTGCGCAGCCACAGGTCGCCTGAGAGCAGCGCCTCGAACTGCGCGGAGACGAAGCGCATCTTGGACGACAGCTGCATGAACGTCTTGCGCAGGTAGTCGACGCCGGTGGCCGCCTCGGGGTTGAGTACGACGACGGCCTCGCCGTACAGGAGGCCGATCTTGGTGCCGCCGAAGGAAAGCACGTCGACGCCCGCGTCGGTGGTCAGCGCGCGCAGCGGCACGTCCAGCGCGGCGGCGGCGTTGGTGAGCCTGGAGCCGTCGAGGTGGACGGTCATGCCGAGCCCGTGGGCGTGGTCGCAGATGGCCGCGATCTCGTCGGGCGTGTAGAGGGTGCCGAGCTCGGTGGTGTTGGAGATGGACACGACCTTGGGCTGGGCCCGGTGGACGTCGCCGAAGCCCCACGCCTGGGTGTCGATCAGCGCGGGGGTGAGCTTGCCGTCGGGGGTGGGCACCGTGAACAGCTTGATGCCGCCCACGACCTCGGGCGCGCCGCCCTCGTCGGTGTGGATGTGCGCGGTGTCGGCGCAGACCACGGCCTCCCACTGCCGGGTCATGGCGCGCAGCGAGACGACGTTGGCGGCGGTGCCGTTGAAGACCGGATAGGTCTGGGCGCTGTCGCCGAAGTGGTGCTTGAAGAGGTCCTGCAGCGCCTCGGTGTAGACGTCCTCGCCGTAGGAGATCTGGTGTCCCTGGTTGGCCGTGACGATGGCCTGCAGGATCTCCGGGTGGACGCCCGCGTAGTTGTCGCTGGCGAACGCCTTGAGGGCGGGGTCGTGGCGGGGAATCACTGGGTGAGGTCCAATCGCGTGCCGTTGATCTCGTGGGCGGGTCGCTCGTAGAGCCCCGCGACCGCCTCGGCGAGGGCGTCGACGTGGGTGAAGCCGGCGAACCTCGCGTCCGGCTTGGCCGCCTTCATCTCGTCGTTCAGCAGGGCCTTGACCACGAGGATGGTCGCCGCGGAGCCGGTGTCCTTCAGCGCGTCGGCCAGCGAGAGCGTCCACGCCTCCGAGGCCGCCTTGGCCGCGGCGTAGCAGGCGCCGCCCGCGGTGGGCCGCTCGGCCGCCTTGGCGGACACGATCACGAACCTGCCGTTGTCCGACTTCCTGAGCAGCGGCTCGAAGGCGAGCGACACGTGCTGGAGGGTGCGGATGAGCAGGTCGTGCAGGACGTTCCAGTCCTCCAGGTCGGTGTCGGCGAAGGTCTTGCCGCCGCGCCACCCGCCGACCAGGTGCACGACCCCGTCGAGGCGGCCGTGCTCGTTCTCGATGCTCGTGGCCAGGTCCTGTACGGCGGAGCGGTCGAGCAGGTCGACGTCGTCCTTGTCCACGCCGATGACCGTGTGACCATTCTTGGTGAAGTGCTCGGCGACGGCCTGCCCCGTGGGCCCGGCCGCACCCGTAATCAGAAGGATCATGCTCGGATCCCCTTCGTGGACTCGACGACGTCACCGAGCTTACGGCGCAGGGCCTCGTAGAACATGCTCAGGGGGAACTCGTCGGGCAGCACGGCGTCGACCATGGCCTTCTGCTCCTCGGGCAGGTCGCCGCGCTTCCACGCCGAGCGCGGGTGCGGTTCGACGTAGGCGGTGACCAGCTCGTAGGCGGCGATCCAGTGCGCCAGCTTGGAGCGGTCGATGCTGTCGCGGTAGAGCTTCTCCACCTCGCCGCGCAGGTCGGCCACGCCGTCGGCGACGCGGTTCCAGTCGACGGACAGGCGGTTGTCGGTCCACCTGATGATGTCGTTGCGGTGCAGGTAGGCGAAGAGCAGCTGCCCGCCGAGCCCGTCGTAGTTGCGCACCCGCTCGCCGGTGATCGGGAAGCGGAAGAGCCGGTCGAACAGGATGGCCAGCTGCACGTAGCGGGCGTGCGGCACGCCCGCCTCCTCCAGCTTGACCGCCTCGCCGAACGCGGTCAGGTCGCAGCGCAGCTCCTCGAGCGAGTACAGCCAGTACGGCATGCGCTGCTTGATCATGAAGGGGTCGAACGGCAGGTCGCCGTGGCTGTGGGTGCGGTCGTGGATCAGGTCCCACATGACGAAGGTGTCCTGGGCCAGCTCCTGCGACTCCAGCAGCCTGGCCGCGTCGGGCGGCAGGTCGAGCTTGAGCGTCTGGGCGGCGGCGGTGCTGACCTTGCGGAAGCGCGCGGCCTCCCTGTCGGCGAAGATGCCGCCCCAGGTGAAGCGCTCGGGGGCCTGCCGTACGGCGACGGTCTCGGGGAACAGGACGGCCGAGAAGGTGTCGTAGCCGGAGGTGAAGTCCTCGAAGGCGATCGGCACGAACAGCGGGTTGTCGTAGCCGTCGGACTCCAGCGCGGCCAGCCACTCGGGCCAGATCGTGCGGATCCAGACCGCTTCGAGGTTCCGGTTGGGGTTGCCGTTCTGGGTGTACATCGGGAACACCACGAGGTGCTCCAGGCCGTCGACGCGCTGGGTGTCGGGGTGGAAGAGGTTGAGCGAGTCGAGGAAGTCGGGCACGCCGAGGTCCTGCTCGAGCCACTTGGCCAGGTCGGCCTGAACGGCCGTGAGGTAGGCCGCGTCGTGCGGGAAGTAGCCTGACAGCCTGCCGACGAGGTCGGAGACGTAGCCGACGAGCGCCGCGGCGTGCGGCTTGTCCTCGGCAACCGAGCCGTCCTTGATCTGGAGCGGGCGCAGCTCCTCCACGACGGCCTTCAGCTGCGCGAACAGCTCGGCCTTCGCCCCGTCCTGCGCGTCGGCCGAGCGGGTGGGCGCGGGCACCCTTGCCGCCCACGTCACGACGTTGCCCCACAGGGTGCGGTGGTCGTGGTCGTCGATGGAGTCGTCGCCGAACAGGTCGGAGTCGGCGAAGGCCACGACCTTGCCCTTGCCGTACTCGACGGAGACGGCCAGCGGCGCGCCCGCCGGGTCGGCGGTGGCGGAGGTGGCGAACAGGACGGTGGCGTCGTCGCGGGCGGTGAGCACGCCCGAGCGGTAGAAGCACGCGCTGTCGACGCCCGCGAGCATGCCGCCCTTGGCGGGGGCGCCGAGCACCCAGGTGGCGACGCCGCGGTGGGCGTTGCCGGGGTCGCGGACGGTGGTGTGGGTGACGCCGATGCCGAAGCGGGCGAGCAGTTCGGCCAGGTTGTTGCCGTACTTGTCCTGCTCCTCCTCGGCCAGGACGATCAGCCCGCCGCCGTCGGCGACGAACGACTCGATCGCGTTCAGCTCGTCGGCGGTGAAGATCGGGCTGCCCTGGCCGGTGGTCCGCTCCCAGCGCTCCTGCGACGGGTGGGCGATCACCAGGACGTCGTGCTCGGCGAGCGACCGCAGGCCACCGGAGGCCACCTGATGCCCCAGGCGGCGCAGCAGGTCGGCCGCGCGCGCGTAGCTGTTGTCGTCGGGATGCGCGGGGTTGATGGCCTCGGCGACCTCACGCCGAATGGTCCACGACTCGCTGTGCGTCTCGTCGAACAGCACCCTGGGGAACGCTCGCATAAAAAATCTCCTGTTTCGGACGCTCTCTTACGGAAAATATACACACAAGTGGGGCATGCACCGCCATACCCTCCCGAATCGCGAGACGGATGGCCGCCGTCCCCCGGCCGGGTGAGGTCGGATCGGTCAGCAGGTGGACGACCGGGAGCACAGGGGCGGCCTACCGTCCCTGACATGCTCAACAACCAGGTCGCCTTCCGCAGGATCGCCGCGGGCGCACTTCTCATCACCGCACCGCTGCTGCAGGCGGTCGCCGTCGTCGTCGACCCGGGCACGTGGGGCGACGACCGCGAGGCCGTCAGCTTCGGGGCCAACCCCACGCTCGCCCAGATCCAGTCCGCTCTCTACCACTGGAGCTGGCTGCTGATGGCCGTGGCCGCGCTCGGCCTGGCCCATCTCACCCGCCGTACGAACACCAGGCTCGGCCACGTGGCCGCCGCCATGACGGTGGTCGGCTACGTCTCGCTGTCCGGCTTGCTGATCATCGACCCGGTCGAGTGGTGGCTGGGCAGGCACTACTCGCCTGAGCGGGCGCAGCAGATCATGGACGAGATGCTCGACCTGCCGATCACCGTCGGCGCGTTCCAGCTGCCGTGGATGTTCCTGGGCATGATCGGGCTGCCGCTCCTGACCGTGGCGGTGTGGCGGTCGGGGTTCGTCGGCTGGTGGGTGCCGCTCGTGGTCGCCGTCGGCTACCTGGGCTCCTTCGCCGTGCCGTACGGCCCGCTGACCGTGCCCTTCTGGAGCGCCCCCGTCCTCGCCCTCGGCTGGGCGGGCCTGAAGGTGCTGCGGATGGGCGACGCCGCCTGGGCCTCCTACTACCCGATGGCGGCGCCCGGCCTGACCACGCCCGACTCGTACGCGAACACGACGGCTTGAGCCCGATCGCGCAGCCGCAGCTTCATCAGCACCCGGGCCACGTGCGTCTTGACCGTGGCCTCGCCGACGAACAGCTCGCGGGCGATCTCGGCGTTGGTCAGCCCCCTGGCCAGCAGGCGCAGCACCTCCAGCTCACGCGGGGTGAGGTCGGCCAGCTGGGGCGGCGGCGTCGGGTCGTGCCGTCCGGCGAAGGAGGCGATGACCCGGCTGGTCACCGCGGGGTCGAGCAGGGCGTCGCCGGAGTGGACGACCCTGATCGCCTCCACGAGCTGCTCGGGCGGCGACACCTTGAGCAGGAAGCCGCTGGTGCCCGCGCGCAGGGCCGCGTAGAGGTTCTCGTCCGTGTCGAAGGTCGTCAGCATGACGACCTTCGGCGGCGCGGGCTCCTCGAAGATCTGCCTGGCCGCGGCGAGGCCGTCCATGCGGGGCATGGAGATGTCCATCAGCACGATGTCGGGGCGGGTCCGCCTGACCACGGCGAGCGCCTCGTGGCCGTCGGAGGCCTCGCCGACGACCTCCATGCCCTCCTCGCTGTCGACGACCATGCGAAGGCCGACTCTGACCATGGCCTGGTCGTCCGCGATGACGATTCGAATACCCACACGCGGAGAGTAGACGTTCAGGACGTCCCTGCCCATAGGGGTACAGCGGGCTCCAAGTCAGGCTCAAGTCAGCGCGACGCTGGTCCTGATCTTCGCGAGGAGTGAGGCGTCGCATGCGCTCGGTGCGCAGAAGTAGAGGATGAGCGCGGGCCTGGTGGGGGTGTCGACGAGGTAGCCGGTCACGTTGAGCAGGCCGGTGTTGGCGGAGTTCCGCATGATGCCCTCGAACTTGGTGGCGGTGCGGCCGGCGATCAACCCCTCGGCCGGCTCGGAGGTGAAGGTGACCTTGCCGGGCAGCATCGTGTTGAGCGTCTCCTGCATGCCCTGCAGGTCGGCCTTGGGGTCGAAGGTGTCGGCCAGCTGGATGTACAAGCCGGTGGCGTCGGCGGGCTCCAGGGCGTTGACCTCGTTCCAGTCGGCGCCAGGCCCCGCGACGAACAGCGACTCGAACTGCGTGGCGCTCGGCGAGGCCACCGCGAACAGGTCCTTGTGCGTCTTGGCCGCCCAGGCGTCCGGATATTCGAAGGTCATCGGTACCGCGGCGGTCGGCTTGTAGGCGGCCATGCCACCGCCGCTGTTGGACAGGACCAGCACGACGGCGAGGACGATCGCGGCGACGGTGGCCGCCACTCCTGTCAGGATGAGCGGCAGCCTCCCGCTCTTGCCAGGCTTGACGGTCCTGGGCTCGGTCGGAGTTCTGAGCTGAGTCTTGGGCTGGGTTCTGGCCTTGGCCTTGGTCTTGGCTTTGGCCTTGGGCTGGACCGGCTGCTGCGGGCGGGTGGGGGCGAACTCGCCGCTGATGGCGTCGCGCAGCGCGCCGACGAACGCCGTGCAGGTGGGATAGCGCTGCTCGGGCGACTTCGCTAGCCCCTTCATCATCACGCCGTCGACCTCGAGCGGCAGTTCGGGGCGCTGGTGCGACAGCGGCGTCGGCGACTCGGCCAGGTGAGCCCACAGCAGCGCGACGTCGTTGTCGCGCTCGAACGGCATCCGGCCCGCGAGTGCCTCGTAGACGACGCAGGCCAGCGCGTACTGGTCGGCGCGGCCGTCGATGTGCTCCTTGTTGATCTGCTCGGGCGACATGTAGCGCGGTGTGCCGATGAACTGGTCGGTCTGCGTCAGCCCGGAGATCGAGGTGCGGTGCTTGGTGATGCCGAAGTCGGTCAGGTAGACGTGGTCGCCGGCGAGCAGGATGTTGGCGGGCTTCACGTCACGGTGGATCAGGTCGTGCGCGTGGGCGGCGTCGAGGGCCGCGGCCACCTGCGCGGCGACGCTGTTGACCTGCCCGACGGGCATCGGTCCCCTGTCGAGGATGAACCTGCGCAGGTCGAAGCCGTCCACGTAGCGCATCGAGATGTACAGCACGCCCTGCTCGTCGGAGTTGGCCTCGTAGATCGGGATGATGTTGGGATGCTCGATGCTGGCGACGGTCCTCGACTCCAGGATGAAGCGCTGGCGGAAGCGGTCGTCCACGGCGAGGATGGGGTTGAGGATCTTCAGTGCCACCCTGCGGCTCAGGCGGGGGTCCAGGGCAAGGTAGACCACCGCCATGCCGCCTTTGCCGATGACGTCCTCGATGTAGTACCCCGCGACCTCCTGGCCGATCAGGGATCTCTCGTTCAAGTGCATCACGTTTCGATCGGGTGGCCGCAATAGCCACAGAACCGGTGCGCGGGGCCCAGTTTCATACCGCATGACGTGCAGAATTTGAGCTGCGTTTGTGCGGTTTGCTGTGCTGTCATCACAGGTTGCGGTTGCGGTTGTTGCGTCGGAACGACGGGGAAGGTCTGGGATCGCCTGACCATCACTGTCGGGCTGGCGCCGTCATCGGGGGGACGTGCGGCGAGGTTGAGCTCCTGCTGCGGCATCTCCTCCGGTTCTTCTTCGTAGAGCGCGGCCCGCCGTCGCCGCCACAGCAGCAGCGCGAGCCCCGCGGTCAGGGCCAGGACGAGCGCCGCTCCGGCGATGAACGGCCACAACGGGATCTTGGTGGTCTGGGGCGGCGGGGCCTTCCTGACGCCCAGATCGGCGGCGGTGCCCTTCTTGGCCAGCGACTCCTGCAGGTGGGCGGCGGCCACGGGCTGGCCGGGGTAGAGGGCGAGCACGCGTTGGAACAGGGGTACGGCGTCGGTGTAGTTCTTGGTGTGGAAGCGGGTCAGCGCCGCCTCGAAGGCCGCGTCGACCGTTCCCCTTCGCGCGGGCGTCTTGGCGACGGCGAGCGCGGAGGTGATCTCACGGGCGCCGATCATCTTGGCCGTATTGCCGCCTCCGACCAGCAGACCGATGACGTGGCCGTCTTTGTCGCCGATGACGGGAGCGCCGAGCATCCCCTGATCGATCAGCTTGCCGAGCTTGACGGGCTCGTCGGCCTTCTTCTGCGGGTCGGAGAAGCTGCGGCCGCCCTCACCCGCCGCACCGGGACCCAGGTGGGCGATGTCGAGCTTGATCGACTGATTGGGTCCCGGTCTGCCGAGGAATCCGGCGACCGCGGTGGGCGAGCCCGGCTTGCTGGGCACCTTCTCGGCCAGCGGCGCGGTGGGCAGCCCGACGCCGCCGTCGGCCCTTGAGGACGGCCGCAGGACGGCGGGAGTGTCGGGTCTGTCGCCGAGCTTCACGACCTCGGCCTTGAACCCCCGCCCATCAGCGGGCGTGATGTTCGGGAAGACCGTGATGTCCTGTTGGATGTCGACGATGCAGGTCGACATCTTGCTCTTGAGGTCGTAGCAGAGCTGCAGATGATGGTTGAGTGTCTCGTCGTCGACCTTGTGCCTGCCGAAGTCGGCGGGGATGTCCACCTTGTGATAGTCGCCGAACACCTTGTTCGCCGCGTACGTCGCCAGGTCCTTGTCGGTGTTGACCACCTGGGTGAGTGTGACGAGCGTCCCGTCCGGATTGACCACGGTCCCCGTGCCGACGCCGATCGGCACCTCGTAGCTGCGCTCGATGTGCAACAGCTCGCCGACATGGTCGAGAAGCGTGATGTTGATCAGCGCCTTGGCCTCGACCCTGACCACCGCGGGAGTGACCAGGTCGGTGATGCCGGCGGGATGGTCATGGGCCTGCGCGGCGGGCACGCTCATCAGCACGAGGCCGACCGCCACTCCAGGCACTGCGAGACGCCTCATAACGAGCTCCCTCCCCCTACGACAGAACCAGAGTCCCAACCGCCCACCGAAAGTCAATCGTGACAAGCGCTTGCTTGAGTCCTACCGTATCGACGTGGAGTACCAGATTGGGGTCGACGTTGGCGGCACGTTCACGGACGCCGTGCTGCGCGGTCCGCACGGCGAGGTATCCGTCGCCAAGTGCCTCAGCACGCCCGGCGACCCCCTCACGGGCATCATGTCCAGTATCTCTCAAGTGCTCGAGGATGCCACCCCCTCCCTGGTCAAGAGGGTGGTGCACGCCACCACGCTGGCCACGAACGCGGTCCTGGAGCGCACAGGGGTGCGAGTCGCCTTCGTGACCACGCGCGGATTCCGTTCCGTCATCCCGCTCGGCCGGTACGCGCGGGTGGAGGAGGACCGCTACGACCTGCGCTTCACCCCGCCGATTCCACCCGTGGCCGCCGAGGACTGCTTCGAGGTCGACGAGCGCGTCGCCGCCGACGGCTCGGTGCTCGTCCCGCTCTCCCTGGAGTCCGTACGGCGGGCCGGCCGCGAGATCGCCGCCCGCGGCATCACCTCGGCCGCCGTGTGCCTCCTGCACTCCTACGCCGCTCCGGCGCACGAGCGCCAGGTGGCCGCCGTGCTCAAGCAGTACGTGCCGGACGTGGTGATCTCGTCGGAGGTGTGGCCCGAGTTCAGGGAGTACGAGCGCGCCACGACCACCATCATGTCCGCCTATGTCGGGCCGCTCATGTCGTCCTACCTCAGCCGCCTGCGGGAGGGGCTCGCCTCCCTGGGCATCACCGCCCCCGTGCACGTCATGGAGTCGGGCGGCGGCGTCATGTCCGCCACGCAGGCCGCGCGCAGGGCGGTGGCGACGATCGAGTCGGGCCCCGCCGCGGGCGTCCTGGCCGCCGCGCTCACCGGCCATCCCGAGGTGATCTCCTTCGACATGGGCGGCACCACGGCCAAGACCTGCGTCATCAGGAACGGCAGGCCCGAGATCACCCACGAGTTCCACGTCGGCGGCAAGGGCAGCTTCGGCGGCCGGAGGGCGGGCACGGGAGTGCCGGTGAAGACGCCCGCCATCGACCTGGCCGAGGTGGGCGCGGGCGGCGGCAGCATCGCGTGGGTGGACACGGCGGGCGCGTTACGCGTGGGCCCGCGCTCGGCGGGTTCCTCGCCAGGGCCGGCCTGCTACGGGCTGGGCGGCTCCGCCCCCACCGTCACGGACGCGAACCTGGTCCTCGGCTACCTCTCCCCCGGCTCCTTCACGGCCTTCCCGCTCTCCGCCGAGCCGGCGGAGAAGGCGCTGGACGGGGTGGCGGGGCCGCTCGGGGTCTCGCGCGAGGCGGCGGCGCACGCCGTACACGAGATCGTCGGCGCGGCCATGGGGTCGGCGGTGCACGTGGTGACCGTGCAGCGCGGGATCGACCCCCGCGGGTTCGTGATGGTCGCCTTCGGCGGCGCGGGCCCGATGCACGCCGCCAGGGTCGCCGAGCGCTTCGGCATCGGCACGGTCGTGGTGCCCGCCCTGTGCGGCGTCGCCTCGGCCGCAGGACTGCTCGCGGGCGAGCTGTCGACCGAGCGCGTGCTGTCCGCGCTGTCGGCCCCCGATCCTGAAGCCGTCTTCGGCTCCCTGGAGTCCGCGGCCCGCGACGACCTCGCGATCACCGCCGACTCCGCCGACGTTCGCGTCGAGCGCTCGGTGGACGTCCGCTTCCGCGGCCAGGCGCACGAGCTCACCGTCCCGTGGGGACCGTCCGTGGCGAGCGCCTTCTTCGAGAAGTACCGGCAGGTGTACGGCATAGCGCAGGAGGGCGAGATCGAGCTGGTCGGCTTCCGCCTCCGGCTGAGCGTCTCCTCCGTCAAGGACACGGCGTGGCGGATCGCACGCGAGCCGTCCGCGAGCCCCGGCCGCAGGGCCGCCTACTTCGCCGAACACGGCGGCTACGTCGAGGTGCCCGTGCTCACCCGCGCCGCCCTCACCCGCCTCGCGGGCCCCGCCATCGTCGAGGACCCGGAGTCCACCATCGTCGTCCCCCCTGGCTGGAGCGCCGCCCTCGCGGACGACGGCGCCGTGGTCCTCACCCGAACGACCCGCGAGGAGGACCCGGCGTGAACGACGCCCTGACCGCGGAGGTCCTGCGCAACGCCCTGGTCGTCGCGGCGGAGGAGGCGAGCGTCGTCGTCGTCCGCTCGGCCTACTCCACGTTCGTCGTCGAGGGCTCCGACGCCTCCGCCGCCGTCCTGGACGCAGGGGGACGGCTGATCGCCCAGTCCATGGCCACCACGCTCATGAACAGCATGGCGCTCAAGGTGGCCCTGCCGTCGGTGCTGGCCGACCATCCCCTCGACGCCATGGAGGAGGGCGACGTCTACGTCATGAATGACGCCTACCGCGGTGGCGTCCACACCAACGACCTGCTCGTCTACCGCCCCGTCTTCGTCTCGGGGGTGCCCGCCTACTTCACCGCCACGATGATCCACGTCTCGGACCTGGGCGGCCTGTCGGCGGGCGGCATGGCGCCCCTGGCGACCGACATCTTCCTCGAAGGCCTCCAGCTCCCTCCCGTGCGCCTGGCCACCACGGCCGGTCTCGAGCCCGCCGTCGAGGCCATCCTGCGCGCCAACTCGCGCACACCCGACAAGGTGATGGGCGACGTGCGCGCGCTCGTCGCGGGCACCGCCGTCGCGGCTTCGCGCATGTCCTCCCTCGTCGCCGAGTACGGCGCCGACGGCCTGGCCCGCGGGATCGACGCCTACCTCGACTACACCGAGTCCCGCACCCGCGCCGCGCTGGCCGGTCTGCCGCGCGGCCGCTTCACCGCCTCGTACCCGATCGACGACGACGGCGTCCACCCCGAAAGGACACACACCGTCGCGGTCGCGGTCACGACCGGGGCCGCGGACGTGGTCGTGGATTTCGAGGGGACCGGCCCGCAGGTGCCCGCCGCGATCAACTCCTCCTCCTCGCAGTCGCTGGCCGCCGCCGTCTTCGCCGTGCGCTGCTTCCTCGACCCCACGATCCCCATGAACGACGGCTGCCTGCGCGCCATCGACGTGCGCCTGCCTGAGGGGTCGCTGCTGAACGCCAGGCCCCCGCACCCGTGCGGCGGCAGGTTCGTGCCGATCTACGCGGCCATGGAGGCGATCTTCCAGGCGCTGTCCGACGCGATGCCTGAGCGGGCGATCGCCGCCAGCGGCATCCTCCAGCCGTTCTCGATCGCCGCCGTCGGCGCGCCGTACTGGATCCACCTCTCCTACGACTTCGGCGGCGTGGGCGCGCGGCGCGGGCTGGACGGGCCCGACGCGACGGGCGTGCACTTCGGGATCGGCCGGAACTCCGTGCCGCAGGCCGAGCCGGTGGAGACGCGCTGTCCGCTGATCGTGGAGTCGATCGAGACCGTCCCCGACTCGGGCGGCCCCGGCACGTTCAGGGGCGGCCTCGGCTCGCGCACGGTGCTGCGCTTCCTCGCCCCCTGCCACGTGACGACGCGCGGCGACCGGCTGCGCAACGCCCCACCCGGCCGGGACGGCGGGCTGCCGGGCAGGCTGGGCGGTTTCTTCAAGCGGTATGCGGACGGCTCGGTCGAGCGGCTTCCCGCCAAGGCGAACAACGTGCCGTTCCAGGCGGGAGAGGCGTTCGTCGTCGAGACGACAGGGGGCGGCGGGCTCGGCTCGCCGCTGCTCAGGGACAGGGCGATGGTCGAGGCCGACCTCAAGGCGGGCCGGGTCAGCGAGCGGTCGGCCAGGGAGGACTACGGTTTCTCCCCGTGAAGGCGGCGGGTGGTCAGCCGGTGCCGCGCGGGCGCCAGTCGGCGGCGCCCTGCCGTACCGCCGCGTGGACGGCGCGGGCGAGCCTGGAGCCGTAGTCGGAGCGCGGCCCGCCGAACACCTCCTCGGGGCCCGAGGCGGGCACGGCGACGCAGACGGCGTCGGAGGCGGTGCCCGTGCAGGGGAAGCCCGCCTCGATGAGTGCCTGCGTCTTGGCCTCCGTGGCGGTCATGACGGCGTTGACCAGGGCCGCGTCGGTCATCGCCACGGGGACGGTGATCATGAGGTTGATGGTGCCGACCCGCAGCGGAGCCAGTTCGGGGTCGAGGTGACCGGGAGGGGCCGCGGCCCACGTGGGGACGCGCAGCCCGACGGTCGCGACCGCCTCGACGCCGCCGTCCGAGCCGGTCGTGCGGCGGTCGACGGAGGCCGCGGTCATCATGCCGACGCCCTGCCCTCCAGGGCCCAGCGACGCCAGGTGATCGATCGGGTCCATGCGCGAGTATCCGGCGACGACCTGGGCGTTCAGCACCCACGAGCGCGGGCCGATGCCGCCGCCGAGCATCGCCGAGGAGATCATCCGCCACCCGGGCCCGAACTCCCACAGCAGCGAGCCGAGCCTGGCCCCGTCCTCGACGCGATATGACAGCTTCAACGGCCCCTCACCAGGTGGACGACGGGCCGTCCGTCTGGGCCCGGCTCGATCTTGACGTGCGCCTCGAAGTGCCTGCCGACCAGCTCCTCGGTCAGCACCTGGACGGGCTTGCCCGCGGCGACCGCGCGGCCCTCCGCGACGAGGAGCAGCGTGTCGGCGTACTGCCCGGCCAGGCTGAGGTCGTGCAGGGTGGTGACGACGGTCAGCCCGTCGGCGAGCCTGAGCTGGTCGACGAGTTCGAGGACCTGCTGCTGGTGCCCGAGGTCGAGGGCGGTGGTGGGCTCGTCGAGCAGCAGGACGGGCGCCTCCTGGGCCAGCGCCCTGGCCAGCACGGCCCGCTGCCGCTCGCCGCCCGACAGGTTCTCGACCCGCCGCCCCGACAGCCCCGTCAGGTCGAGCCGGTCGAGCACCGAGGCGGTCACGTCCCTGTCTCTCCTGCTCTCCCGCCCGAGATAGGGGATGTACGGCGTGCGGCCCAGCATGGCGTAGTCGAAGACGGTCATGCCCGCGGGGAGCGCGGGCATCTGGGGGGCGAAGGCGACCCGTCTCGCCCGCTCCCTCGCCTTGCCGAGCGGTGCCCCGTCGAACAGGACCGAGCCCGCGCGGGGCACCAACCCCATGATCGCGCGCAGCAGCGTGGACTTGCCCGCGCCGTTGGGCCCGATCACCGCCAGCCACTCGCCCCGCCGTACCGTCAGCGAGACCTCGGAGAGCACCTCCCGCTGCCCCAGGACCACCGACAGCTCGCGGGTCTCGATCACATCTCCGCCTTCCTGGTCATGCGCAGGACGCCGACGAAGAAGGGCGCGCCGATGAAGGCGGTGACGACGCCGATGGGCAGCTCAGCGGGGGCCATGACGGTGCGGGCGATGAGGTCGGCCAGGACGAGGAACGCGCCGCCGCCGATCAGTGAGAGCGGCAGCACGATGCGGTAGGAGCCACCCGCCAGGCGGCGCACCACGTGCGGGACGACGATGCCGACGAAGGCGATGAGCCCGCTGACGGCGACGGCTGCGGCGGTGGCCAGGGACGCGCCGAAGAGCACAGCGAGCCTTACCCTTGCCGCCCTGACGCCCAGGGCCGTCGCCTCCTCGTCGCCGACGGACAGCACGTCGAGCATGCGCCCGTGCAGCAGGAGCAGGACGGTGGAGACCAGCGCGTACGGCGCGACCAGCGCCAGCTGGTCCCATCCGCCGCTGACGTCGCCGAGGATCCACGAGTAGATGCGCCGCAGTTCCTCGACCTTGAGCTGCTGGACGAAGGTCTGGATGGCGGTCAGGAAGGACGTGACGGCCACGCCCGCCAGCACCAGCGTGGCGGTGCCGCCCGAGCGGCCCGCGGTGTTGCCGAGGGCGTAGGCGAGGAAGACACCGCCGACCGCGCCCGCGAAGGCCGCCAGCGGGACGCTCGCGGCGCTGCCGGGCAGGAGCACGATCACCATCGTGACCGCGAGGCCCGCGCCGGAGGCCGCCCCGAGCAGGTACGGGTCGGCCAGCGGGTTGCGGAACACGCCCTGGTAGCCGCCGCCCGCGATGGCCAGCAGCCCGCCGACGGTGGCGGCGATCAGCACGCCTGGCAGCCTGATCTGCCATAACAGGTCCCGCTCGATGGGCGCGAGACCGGAGTCGACGTGGACGCCTGGCAGCCAGTCGACGGCCTGGAGCACGACCTGCCAGGGCGAGATGCCGGCCGCGCCGCCCAGCAGTCCCGCGAGCATCGAGATCGCGAGGGCCACGAGGGCGGCGGCGACCCACAGGGGTCTGGCCCTGGCGGGCACGCGCGGCTTCACTGGCTCGCGTCGGCCTTGCGCACGGCGTCGCCGATCGCGGTGGCCAGGTCCACGATGCGCGGACCCCACCGGGAGGCGATGTCGTCGTCGAGCTGGATGACGCGGTCGTTCTTGACGGCCTTGAGGTTCTGCCAGCCGGGCCGCTTGGCCAGCGTCTCCTTGCTCTGCCGGCAGCACTTCACGTCGGCCAGGAAGATCAGGTCGGGGTCGGTCCGCGCGACGAACTCCGCCGACAGCTTGGGGTAGCCGCCGGCCGCCTCGGGAGCCTTGTCGGCGACGTTGACCAGGCCGAACATTCCGTAGATCTGGCCGATGAAGGTCGTGGAGGTCGCGGCGTAGGGCGTCGTGTCGAGTTCGTGGTAGTAGGTGAGCTTCTTGCCCTGCGGCGCTCCCGAGGCGAGCTGGTCCAGCTTGTCCTTCATGCCGGAGACCACCTCGTCGGCCTTGGCCTTGTTGCCCGTGGCGACGCCGAGGTCGATGATCTCGTCGTAGGCCTCGTCGATCTTGGTGGCGGCGGGCTCCACCAGGACGGGCACGTTCACCTTGGCCAGCTGGGCGGCGACCTTGTCGTCGGAGGCGACGACGAGGTCGGGCTTGTGCGCGATGATCGCCTCGACGTTCGGGTTGAAGCCCGACAGGTCGGTCTTGGGGGCCTCGGCGGGGTAGGTGGACATGTCGTCGACCGCGACGACCTGGGGGCCCGCCCCGATCGCGAAGAGGGTCTCGGTGGCGGTCGGCGAGATCGAGACGATGCGCTCGGGCCTCTTGGCGACGGTGACCGCGCCGTTGCCCGCCTGGACGGTCGCGGGGAAGGCTGCGTCGGCGGCGGGGGCGCTCGACGAGGGGGCGGTGGGGGCGCTGGAGGCGGGGGCGGGGGCGGGGGCGGGAGTCTGGCCGCAGCCGGCCAGGACGACCGTTCCCAGCAGCGCGCCCGCGAAGGCCATGCTTACGGGCCTCACGAGTATTCCTTTCACACTGTCGGAACCGAGAGACCCGCGAATACGCGACGGATCACCCTTTTCCACGAGGGTTGATGACGTCGGCGCGGCGGCAGGCGACCTGGCTATGACAGTTGCGGGACAGCGCCGGATTCACACCGGACTTCGCTGCAAACGCTGCGCGTCGGACAAACGCTATCAATCCTCCGCGTGGGGGCGAAGTCAAGGGGTGGTGAGCTGGGCCTCCGCCTCGGCGATGATCTCCTGCAGGTGGAGCCCGCGTGCCGCGTCGAGCGGATGGCCGCCGCCCCGCCGGACGGTCGCCGCGAACTCCTCGGCGACGACGTCGAGCGGGTCGTCCTCGATGGCGGGCAGCCGGACGATGCCCGCGGCGCCGTACACCTCGACGCGCGTGGGCGAGGACTCCGGGGCTGCCATGGACAGCGACACCTCGCTGACCGCGCCGCCCTCGTGGTCGAGGAGCAGGCCCGTCCACCTGAGCGGGTCGCCGTGGGCGCGGACCCCGACCACCTTGCCGAGGGCGGCGTCGAGCAGGTCGATGACGTGCGGCCCCACGTCGAGGAGGGCGCCGCGCTCCAGCCGCCACGGGGTGGCGAAAGGCCCACCCTGAGGGAGCGTGTTCGAGATGGCCGCCGCGTGGCCGCCGAACGCCCCGACCTCGGCACACCTGGCGAGGAAGTCCCGCGCCTGCGGCGAGTAGCGCATCGTGAGCAGCATCTGGGACGGCACGCCCGCCTCCGCCACGGCGTCGGCGAGCCTGCGCGCGCCGTCGAGGTCGGCCGCCAGCGGCTTCTCCAGCAGCAGCGCCTTGCCCGCCTTGGCCGCCAGCACCCCGAGCTCGGCCTGTACGGCCGGCGGCACGCAGAAGGCCACCGCCTCGACCGCGTCGAACAGCTCCTCGATCCGCTCGTAGACGGGAGCGCCCAGCCTGGCCGCCGCCTCGGGACGGCGGGCCCACACGCCCGCGAGCCTCGTGTGCGGTCCTCTGGCCAGCATCGGCGCGTGCGCCATCTCCGCCCAAGGCCCCGCGCCCACCAGTCCTACCGCCAATGGCTCCATGGGGCGTCACTCTAGGCCCTGCCACGTATGGATGGCGTGCTCGGGCCGATGCGCCGAGGTGCCCGAGTCGATCACCAGCGTCTGGCCGGTGACGCAGCGCGCCTCGTCGGAGGCGAGGAAGGCGACCAGCGCGGCCACGTCCTCCACCTCGCACGGCCACGGCAGCAGCCGTTCGGCGGCCTTGTCGGCCAGGCGGCCGGGGCCGAGGGCCAGCCTGGCGGCCTCGGTCATGACGAGCGCGGGGGCGACGGCGTTGCAGCGGACGCCGCGCCCGCCGTACATGGTGGCGACGTAGCGGACGAAGCCGCCGATGGCCGCCTTGGAGGTGCCGTAGGCGGCGTGGTCGACGTCGCCGAGCAGCCCCGACAGGGAGGAGGTGATCACGATCGCGGCTCCGCTCCGCATCGCGGGGACGGTGTGCTTGACCACGAGCATGGCCCCGCGCAGGTTGACCGCCATCGTCCTGTCCCACACGGCGACGTCGAGGTCGGCCAGGTCGCCGTCGCGGCCGTAGACGTCGCGGTCGAGGCAGGCGGCGTTGGAGTGCAGCACGTCCAGCCTGCCGAAGCCGGCCACCAGGTCCGCCACAGCCGCGGCGACCTGCGCCTCGTCGGAGACGTCGCAGGTGATGGCCATGGCGCTGCCGCCCCTCGCCCTGATCGCCGCCGCCGTGCCCTTGGCCGCGGCCGAGCGCAGGTCGGCGACGCCGACGCAGGCCCCCTCGGCGGCGAGTCTGGCCGCGCAGGCCGCGCCGATGCCCGAGCCGCCTCCGGTGACCAGCGCCACCTTGCCGTCGAAACGGCTCACCACTCGACCATCAGCGACTGCAGGCCGCGGCCGACGATCGACCTGCGGTAGGCGACGGGCGCGCCTTCGGCCAGGCGGAGTCCAGGCAGGCGGGCGCCGAGCACGTCGAGGGCGGTGCGCAGCTGGAGGCGGCCGAGGGCGGCGCCGACGCAGAAGTGGATGCCGTAGCCGAAGACCAGGTGCGCGTCGGCGTTCGGCCGGTCGATCACGAAGGTCTCGGGGTCGGGGAAGACGGTCTCGTCGTGGGCGGCGGAGTCGGTGGACAGCAGCACGAGCTCCCCCGCGGGGATCGTCACGCCGTGCAGCTCGACGTCCGTGGTGGCGAACCTGAAGGAGCCGAGCGAGGCGCCGTCGATGCGCATGCACTCCTCGACGGCGTTCGCCACCCGCTCGGGCGGCACCGGCCACAGGCCCTCCCTGAGCAGGCGCAGGACGCTGTTGCCCAGCTGGTTGGGCACGGTGTCGTTGCCGCCGAGCAGGATCGTGGAGATCAGCTCGACCACCTCGCGGTGGGAAAGCTCCTTGCCGATGAGCGAGGTCATGAGCGAGGTGAAGTCGTCCTGCGGATCCTTGGCCCTGGCAGCGACCAGCCTGTCGACGTAGTCGAGGTAGGTCAGGAAGCCATCGGCCAGCTCGAGCTGCCTGTCGGGCGGCTGCGGTGACAGGAACAGCTGGAACCATTCCTTCACCCTCCGCTGGACGAACTCCTCGTCGGCGGCGGGCACGCCGATGAAGGCGGCGGTCAGCTTGACCGAGGGCTCGTGCGCGATCTCCTGGACGAAGTCGGCGTCGCCGCGGCCCGCCATGCGGTCGAGCAGGTCCTCGTTGAGCTCGCGGAAGCGCCGTTCCAGCGCCGCAACCGCGCGGGGGGTGAAGGCCCGCGAGACCGAGCGGCGCAGGCGGGTGTGGTCGGGCGGGTCGACGTTGGCCACGAAGCTCGACAGGAACGAGCCGTGCTCGCCCAGCTTGCTCCTGGTCTCCTCCGTCAGGCTGCGCGAGATCGTCAGCGAGCCCTTGGAGGAGAACCCGCGCGGGTCGCCGTACGCGGCGCGCACGTCGGCGTACCTGGTCAGGACGTAGGCGCCGAGGTGCTCGCTGCGGAAGACCGGCCGGTCGCGCCGCAGCCGCCTCAGGAAGTCGTACGGCGAGGCGACGTGCCAGTCCTGGGTGACGTCGAAGTCCATCCGAAGATCCTCCGCGGGTTGTCGACGAGCATCTGGTGGATCTGCTCCTCGGTGACGCCCCGTCTTCGCAGCTCCGGCAGGACGTCGGTGGGGATGTGGAGCAGGTGGTAGTTGGGGTGCCGCCGCCGTACGACGTCGGGGTCGAACCTGTCGTTGAAGCAGTAGGAGTCGTGGGAGAGGACGAGCCTTCCCGCGTGGCCGCGCTCGCACAGCCTGGCGACCACGTCCACCCTGTCGTCGAAAGAGCTGATCGACTCGATCCCGAAGCGGTCCATGCCCAGGTAGGAGCCGTTGGCGATGAGCTCCTCCAGGTAGGCCAGGTCGGTGGAGTCGCCCGCGTGTCCGATCACCACCCTGCCCAGGTCCACGCCCGCCTTGGCCAGGACCCGCTGCTGCTCCAGCCCGCCCGGCTGGGCGCTGTGGGTGGTGATGGGCGTTCCCGTGGCCACGTGCGCCTCGGCGACCGCCCTGAACACCCGCTCGCACCCCTGCGTCATGCCGAGGTGGTCGGAGGCGCACTTGAGCATCGCCGCCTTCACGCCCGTCCTGCCGATGCCCTCGGTGATGTCCCTGACGAAGAACTCCGCCAGCCGGTCAGGCCCGCCGAACAGGCTGCCAGGTCCCCTGTTGCCGAAGTAGGGCGGCAGCGCGTCGTAGGTGTAGAGCCCCGTGGCGGCGACGATGGTCAGCTCGGTCAGCTCGGCCACCCGCTGGACGGCGGGCACGTAGCGGCCGAGACCGACCACGGTCAGGTCGACGATCGCGTCGATGCCCGCCGCCTTGAGCGCGTCCAGCTTGGCCGCCGCCTCCCTCGCACGCGTCTCCAGGTCCCAGCCCTCGGGGATGTCGGGCCAGTTCCACAGGATCTCGGGGCTCAGCCCGAAGACGTGCTCGTGCATGAGCGTCGCGCCGAGATCGTCCTTGTAACCGCTCACTGTCCAAGGCACGGGAACCTCGGATGGTCGAAGGGCTTGTTCACTTCCAGTCCGAGGCCGTCCGTCTGGCCGTACGGCATGCCGGTGTAGAGCGTGTCGGCGTCGAAGTAGGTCACGGTGAACGACAGCCGCGGCGACTCGTGCCGGTTGGCCGGCGCGCCGTGCACGGTCAGCGAGTGATGGACGGTCGCGTCGCCCGCCTCCAGGTCGAGTGGCGGCGACAGCTCCAGCTCCTTCAGCCATGGATGCTGGGTGAGCTGGTCGTCCCCCGCCGCGGTGAAGCTCCTGCCGAGCAGGCCGTGGCGGTGCGAGCCGCTGTAGAAGCGCAGCGCGCCCATGTCGGCGGGCACGTCGGCCAGGGCCAGCCAGACCGTCAGCATGGCCGAGCGGTCCATCGGCATCCAAGGGAAGTCCTGGTGGAAGGGCGTCGCGCCGTGCTCTCCCTCGTGGCTGGCCTCCTTCACCAGCAGGTTGGTCACCTGCATCCGGACCGCGGCGACGCCGGCCAGCAGCCGCACCGCGACGGGAGCCAGGCGTCCGGTCAGCTCGCCGAATCGCTCGTCCTCGCGCGCGATGTCGCGTGACTGGCCGAAGGCCCGGTCGACGAGGGTGGCGCGCACCCTCGACCGCTCGCTCAGCCGCGCGAGGGCGCGCTCGCGCAGGTCGGCCACCGTGGCCCGATCGACCAGGCGGGCAAGCCGCACCCACCCGTTGGCTTGGAAGAAGGCGACCTCGTCGTCGGTCGTCGCGCGCACGTCCATGCCCAACAGTGTCTGAGCAAGCGCTTGGTAAAACAAGATTGAGTAGGGACCTACTCATGCGCGAGATCCGCGCCGGGCGGACGCTCGGACCATGACCAGTCTCGAGACGACTCCCCGGTCGGGAGCCGACACCTTCGCCCGCTACGCCATGATCGCCTCGGCCGTGTTCTCGCCGCTGGCCATCGCCGTGTCCATCCTGCTGGCGCCGGGCAACGTCACCGCCGAGGGCGAGGCGTACGTGCGCCAGTTCGTCGACGGCGCGGGTTCCTACCCGCTGCTCGCCTGGCTGTCGGCGATCAGCGCCTTCACCATCATCCCCGGCGCGCTCGGCGTGGCCAGGGTCGCCCGCGCGGGCCGGCCCGTCCTCGGCCTCGTCGCCATGATCCTCGCCTTCGTCCTGATCGTTCCGATCAGCGGCAACTCGGACGACGTGCTGTACGCCGGCATCAAGGCCGGCCTGGACCCCGCCACGCTGACCAAGCTCTACACCGCCTACAACGAGAGCCTTCCCACCTCGATCCTCGGGATGGCGTTCCTGCTGGGCCTGGTGGGGTTCCTCCTGCTGGGCGTCGCGACGCTGCTCGGCAAGAGCGCGCCCACGTGGGCGGCGATCGCGCTGATCGTGGCTCCTGTGGTGATCCCGATCTCGTGGTTCGCGGGGCTGGGGAACGTGTTCGCAGGGGTCGCGTGGCTGGTCATGGCCGTGGGGATGGGCGGCGTCGCGCTCGGGCTGTTGAACCGGCGCTGACCGGCATCGACGGGCCGTACAGGACCGGAGGGGCGCCCTGTACGGCCCGGCCCGCCCGACCTAGGCTAGTGAACCAAACGCTTGGTCGGGAGGCGCGGTGCGGCGGTTCAGGTTCGCGGCGGTCGTACGGCAGGCCGAGTCGGGCAAGGCATGGGCGGAGAAGGCCAGGCGGCTGGAAGCCGGCGGGTTCGACGTGCTCCTGGTACCCGACCACCTCGTCGGCCCCCGGATGGCCCCCTTCGCGGCGATGACGGCCGCCGCCTGCGCCACCACGCGGCTCAGGGTGGGCACCCTCGTGGTCGCCAACGACTTCCGGCACCCCGCCGTGCTCGCCAAGGAGTCGGCCACCCTCGATCTGCTGTCCGACGGACGCCTGGAGCTCGGCCTCGGCACCGGCTGGATGGCGGCGGACTACGCCGCGGTGGGCCTGGAGCTCGAACCTCCCGGCGTGCGCGTCTCCCGGTTGGCCGAGGCGGTGGCCGTGCTGAAGGGGCTCTGGGGTGACGCGCCATTCTCCTTCACCGGCGCGCACTACCGCATCGACGCGCTCGACCAGCAGCCCAAGCCGGTCCAGCGGCCCCATCCGCGCCTGCTGCTGGGCGGGGGCGGGCCGCGCATGCTCCGCCTGGCCGCCCGCGAGGCGGACGTGATCAACCTCGGCATGCGGGTCCGCGCCGACGGCAGCGGCCCCGACGGCGCCGACGGCGGGCTGTCCGCGTTCCTCGCCAAGATCGATGTCGTCCGTGAGGCGGCGGCCGGCCGTTACTCCGGCGTGGAGCTCGGGACGAGCATCCAGCAGCTCGGAACCGAGCGGTCGAGGGAGTCGTGGAGCGCCGCCGACTCCTCGCCCCAGGGCGAGACACCCCAGGTGCTCCTCGGGACCAGGCAGGACGTCGTCGACAAGCTCCGCCACTGGCGCGACACCCACGACGTCTCCTACTACGTCCTCCATCACGAACGCGACCTGGACGCCTTCGCCCCCATCGTGGAGGAACTCGCCGGCCACTGATCCCGACGCGCTCCCGGGGCGGCCTGCCCGCGGCGGGCCCCGACCTCCCTGCCCCCTGGCCGGTCAGGGGATGAGGACGACCTTGCCGGTCGTCGCGCGGCTCTCCAGCGCCGCGTGGGCCGCGGCCGCCTCCGCCAGCGGGAACGTCCGCACCTCGGGCTTCAGGCGGCCCGACGCCGCCTCCGCCAGTGCCCGTTCCTCCAGCCCTCGCAGCCCGCCGGGCCAGGCGAGGATCCGCTCGATCGCGTAGATCGACGTGATGTCCTTCGCCTTCACCTCCTCCGGCGTGGGCCCGCCCGCCTCCTCGCGGGAGGCGTTGCCGTACACGATGTGCCGCCCGCCGGGGGTCAGCAGCGAGAACGCCTCACGGCCTCGGGAGCCGCCGACACCGTCGAAGACCAGCGTCACCTCGCCGACCTGCGAGCTCCATCCCGGCACGTCGTAGTCGACCGCCCGGCCCCGCACGGTCGCCACCTTCGCGGCCCCGCCCGCCGCGCCGACGACCTCGGCGCCGATGTCGCGGGCGTGCTGCACGAGCAGCCTGCCGATGCCGCCCGCCGCCGAGTTGACCAGGATGACGTCGTCGGCCGTGGGCGCCCCGAGCTCGAT
Organism: Nonomuraea sp. NPDC049152; assembly: GCF_040648355.1. Taxonomy (NCBI): domain Bacteria; kingdom Bacillati; phylum Actinomycetota; class Actinomycetes; order Streptosporangiales; family Streptosporangiaceae; genus Nonomuraea; species Nonomuraea sp. NPDC049152. The sequence continues at coordinate 648,612 of NZ_JBEZDO010000001.1, forward strand.
CAGGGCCATGGTGGTGGTGCCCGTCACGATCATGGCCACCGCCTCCTCGAACCCGAGCCCGTCGGGTACGGCGTGCAGCGAGTCCACCGAGGCGACGCCGAGCTCGGCGTACCCGCCGGGTCTGCTCCTGCCGGTCACCACCCGGCGGCCGATCCACGACTCGTCGACGCCGGGACCGACGGCGTCCACGACGCCCGCCACCTCGCCGCCGAAGATGGCCGGCAGCTCGGGGACCGGCGGCCCGATCGTGACGCCGGTGCGCAACAGGGTCTCGATGAGATGCACGCCCGCGGCTTTCACCACGACGCGCGCCTCGCCCGCGCCGGGGACGGGGTCGTCGACCGTCTCGTAGGTCAGGTTCCCCGCGGGTCCGTAGGCGTGCAGGACGACGGCGCGCATGTTTCTCCATCCGTTCGGCGGCTTCACCGCAACGATGCAACCTCAAGTCGAGTTGAGGTCAACCGACGCCGCCCCGGGGAGGCCCGGAAGCGGCCGGTCGGCGATGATGGTCCTGCTATGGATGAAATGTTGCTCTTGAGACACGGCGAGACCGAGTGGAGCAGGACGGGCCGGCACACGGGCCGCACCGACCTGCCGCTGACCCCCAACGGCGAGGACCAGGCCAGGGCGCTGGCCCCGCTGGTGAAGGCGCGCTCGTTCGGCCTGGTGCTGGTCAGCCCCGCCGCCAGGGCCCGCCGTACGGCGGAGCTCGCGGGCCTGACCGACTACGAGGTCGATCCCGACCTGTGGGAGTGGGACTACGGCGGCTACGAGGGCATCACCACGCCGACGATCCGCGAGGGGCGTCCCGGCTGGTATCTGTGGCGCGACGGCGTGATCCCCGGTGACGCCGACCATCCGGGCGAGAGCGCCGAGCAGGTGGCGGCCAGGGCCGACAGGGTGATCGCGCGGGCCAAGGCCGTGGAGGGCCAGGTGTCGCTGGTCGCGCACGGCCACTTCCTTCGCGTGCTGGCCGCCAGGTGGCTGGGCCTGCCCCCGCAGAACGGAAGGTTCTTCAAGCTCGACACGGGCACCTACTCGCGGCTCGGGTTCGAGCACGCCGAGCCGGTGATCCTCAACTGGAACGCGCCAGTCTAGGGCGCGAGCCTGCTGCCGGGGAAGGGCACCAGCATGGTCTCCCTCCAGGGCCCCGACAGGTAGTCGCGGGCCCTTTTCCCCCAGGTCAGCAGCCGCTCGTCGGGTGAGACCTCGTCGTCGAGCCCGAGGGCGGCGTCCCTGGCCCGCTGGACGGCCAGGTGCGCGTCGAGCGTGGTGCCCCACACGGTGACGACCTCGGTATCGCACATCAGCACCTCGTACAGGCCGACGAGCTCGTGCCCGTGGTCGCGCAGGATGGGCAGGCGTTCGGCGCGGACGGCCTCCAGGTAGTCGAGGGCGGCGCCGGGCCGTACCGTGGCGCTCTCGAACAGGAACAGCGGCGCGGGGGCGGCCGAGGCGAGCGGCGGGCTGCCGTGGACCGCGCCGAGCGGCCGGGAGAACGCCGAGAAGCGCAGGTCGTCGATGTCGGACAGGAAGAGCCGTGAGTCGACGCCCGAGTAGATCTCCATCATCTGGCGCCAGCCGCCCTCCCATCCGCCGTGGCAGTCCCACAGCGTGACGGCCTTGAACTGCGGGTGCCCGGTGATGCCGACGGCGTAGAAGGCGCCGACGAGGTCGATCTCGCGCGAGCGGATGGACATCCCCTCGGTCAGCTCGGGCGCGTCGCGGGTGGCGTCCTCCTCCTTGTAGCGCGTCAGCCAGGTGAGGTACTCCAGTGGCCGCCGGGAGTTCATCGGCCGGAAGTCGACTTCCTCGAGCAGGTGGATACCTCGCCGCACCACGACCTCCCGAGATCGAACCAAGCGATTGCTCGGGATGATATCAGGCCACGGCGGGAACCGGCTGGGGACCGCGCCCCGTCAGCCATTCCAGGACGCGCCTGTGCCCTGAGGCGGCGTCCTCGAAGTGACCCCAGTGCCAGTAGCGCGGCTGGTCACGCACCCCGGTGACCCAGGTGCGATAGGAGACCTCTCCGTCGTGCACGGCGGAGGCGACACCATAGGTGCGGATCACGACCCTGCCGCCCGGTGCGATGAGCACGTCGTCGGCGATCGGGTACAGCGTCATCTGGTCGAGCATGAGGAGATCGTGCTTGAGACATGAATCCGGACGATTTCCCTTCCGGCGCACCCGGGTTACGCGGGTGCGCCGGAGGTGAACACCGTGTTAAACAAGCAGGCCGTCGAACTCCCCGTCCTTCACCCCGAGCACCAGCGCCCGGATCTCGTCGCGGGTGTAGATCAGCGCGGGGCCCTCGGGAAAGCGCGAGTTGCGGACCGCGATCCCGCCGTTGGGGAGCTCCGCGAGCTCCACGCAGTTGCCCTGCGAGTTGCTGTAGCGGCTCTTCCGCCAGGCGACCTCGGTCAGGTCGGTGGCGGGCATGCCGTTGTAGGTGTGCTCCATCTACATCTTTCTGAGAAGACCGTCGATGAGCTCAACGGTGCCGCCCGGCGTGGTGCTCTCCACGCACAGCTGCTCCATGGCGGTGAGGTACGGGTCGATGTCCTCACGCTTGTCCAGGTACAGGGCACCCCAGAGCTGTTCGACGTAGACGACGTCCGACAGGTCGGACTCGGGAAACCGCATGATGCTGAACGCGCCCCCTTCGGCGGCGTGCATGCCGTACCTGAAGGGCATCACCTGAATGGTGATGTTGGGGAAGGTCGCCACGTGCAGCAGATGCTGAAGCTGTTCGGACATGACCTCTCTCCCGCCGATGGTCCTCCTCAGGGTCGCCTCATCGATGACGGCCCACAGACGGGGGCCGTCCTTTCTGGTGAAGCGCTCCTGACGCTGCATACGCAGATGCACGCGTTGGTCGATGTCCCGGGAGGTGGCATCGGGGTTGCCGAGCTGGTAGACCGCCCTCGCGTAGTTCGCCGTCTGCAGCAGGCCCGGCACGAACTGCACCTCGTAGGTGCGGATCAGGCTGGCGGCCTCCTCCAGTCCCACGTAGGTGGAGAACCATTGGGGCAGGACGGCTGAGTACTTGTGCCACCACCCGGGGGTGTTGGCTTCGCGGACCATCTCCAGCAGGGCACGCCGCTCGGCGTCGTCGACGACGCCGTACAGCGTGAGCAGGTCTTCCACATCACGTGTCTTGAAGCCGACGCGGCCGAGCTCCATGCGGCTGATCTTGGACTCGGAGGCCCTGATGTGGAAGCCGGCCACATCGCGGGTGAGTCCGCGCTGCTCGCGCAGGCGACGCAGGCTGGCGCCGAGCATGATGCGCCGAACGGTTGAGCCAGAACCCGGCGGATCCATGGACACGTGCTGCTCCTTGGTCGTTTCCGTACCACACAGTCTGTCACTTCGCGCCCCAAAGATCATGGGTCGCGACAAGATCCCCCTTTGCCACACGATTCACCGATACACGGCAAACCGTAGCGGCTGGCAATCGCTTCTGCACGTGCATTCGCTCTTGCACCTGCACGAGACTCTGCCCCAGAATGATCAACGTGCAGTCCACCAAACCCCTCGGCCTGTGGACCACGCTCGACTGGTGGCCCCCGGTCGGCTGGTGGCCTGAGGCGGCGCGCGATCTCCTCGTCCCCGGCACGGCGATCGGCGCCAGCGCGACGTTCGTCCTGCCTCCCGCGGCCTCCTCCGTCCACTCCGCCCGCAGTTTCACCTCCGGCACGCTCGCGGGCTGGAGGATGGGCGAGCTGGTCGACAGCATGGAGTTAGTGGTCTCCGAGCTCGCCACCAACGCGCTCCGCCACGGCCTGACGCTGGACGAGGTCCGGCACCACGAGCCCGTGCGCATGTCGCTGGTGCGCAGGGGCGCGCTGGTCACCTGCGCCTTCACCGATCCCGCCGCCGCCGTGCCCGTGCTGCGCTACCCGGGACCACTCGATGTGGGCGGGCTCGGCCTGCACATCGTGGAGTCGCTGAGCCTTCGCTGGGGCTGGTCCGCGCTGTCGCCGTACGGGAAGATCGTCTGGGCTGTTCTCTCCTGAATCCAGGCCGTCTGTCGTGAGCGCGAAGCCCCGGACACCCGGGCACCGAGCGCGTATGCTGAGGTCTGCCTCGTAGTGAGGCCCACGTGGATGATCAAGGCTCAAGGCGAGTCCCCGCGCGCGACCCACTGAGAGTGCTGACAGATGGATGATCACCTGCTCGGCTGGCTGCGAACCCTGGACGAAGCGAGACTCGCCCGCGTCCTTTCCAACCGACCGGATGCCATAGCGGCCCCGTGGCCGCGTCGGCTCGACACGCTGGCCCAGCGGCTGGGCAACGGTTTCGCCGTGATGGAGGCGATGCGGACGCTGCCGCTGCCGTGTCTGGAGATCGCGCAGACCTGCCTGGTGCTCGGTGACGGCGTCACCCCCGAGCGGCTGGCCCGCTTCCTCGGCGCGCAGGTGACGCAGGTCATCCCCTGGCTCGACGTCGTCTACGACCACGCGCTCGCCTGGCCCGACCAGGACGGCGGCGTCCATCTGGCCGCCGCGGTCTCGCGCTGGTGGGCGGCGCCGCTCGGCCTCGGCGAGCCGCTCGACCACTACCTCAACTCCTGGACCATCAGCAACGACACCCTGCGCACGCTGGCCCGCAACCTCGGGCTGCCGCCCCACGGAAACAAGCGCCGCACGATCCTCAGGGTCACGGAGGTGCTGTCCGACGGGGCGCGGCTGACCGCGCTGCTGCGCAACGCGCCCGAGGGCACCGAACGGCTGCTGGCCGACTTCGCATGGGACGGCCCCGTGCGCGAGGTCGACGGCGACAGGTTCGTGACGCTCGGCACGCCGGAGAAGTGGGCGGCCGACCACGGCCTGCTCTACCGTCCCCGATGGGAGCTGGCGGAGATGCCGCGCGAGGTGGCGCTGTCGATGCGCGGCGCCGGCTATCATCCGCCCTTCACCCCCGAACCGCCCGAGGTGCCGACGATCCCCGTCGACCCCGAGGAGGTCGACCACCTCATGACGCTGGCCGCCCCGCACGTGGTCGAGCGCTGCGCCGCCCTGCTCGACAACACCGCCAAGACGCCGCTGCCGCTGCTGAAGACCGGCGGGGTGGGCGTGCGCGAGGTGCGCAGGGTGGCCAGGGAGACCGGCTGCGACGAGGACGAGACCAGGCTCCTGCTGGAGATCTGCGCGGTCGCCAGGCTGCTGGCGTGGGATGAGAAGTCGGCCGGCATGGTGCCCACCGACCGCTTCGACAGATGGCGTCTCGACGAGGGCTCGGCCAGGCTGCGGGTGCTGCTGTCGGCCTGGTGGCGGATGGAGCGTTCGTCGCTGCGCAAGGTTGAGGGCAAGTACCTCACCGTGCTCGGCGACGACCAGAGCGGTGCGGCCATCGCCCGCGTGCGCAGGGCGGTGCTGGGCGTGCTGTCCCACCTGCCGTCGGGTACGGCCTTCGCCGACAGGGGCAGCCTCGTGCGCAGCGCCCACTGGCACGCCCCGCTGCTCGACCAGGCCCTGCTGGCCGACTGCTCCGCCGCGGTGCTGGAGGAGGCCAGACTGCTCGGCCTGCTGGCCAACGACGCGCTCACCGACCTCGGCAGGGCGCTGGCCGGGCTGAGCTCCCACGCGGGCGACGAGAACGACGACACCGTGCCGCTCGTCGAGTACGACCCCGTCCTGGCCGAGGCCTCGACCCGGGCGCTGGCGAGCGTGCGCAGGAGCGCGCTGTTCGGCCCCGACCTGACCGCCGTGGTCACCGGGCCGCCCTCCACCGAGTTGGCCGAGCTGCTCGACAGGGTGGCCGAGCGGGAGTCGCGCGGCGCCGCCTCGGTGTGGCGCTTCACCACCGAGAGCGTCCGCGGCGCGCTCGACCAGGGCTACGACGCCGACGAGTTGCTGGCCGAACTGGGCGAGGTCGGCGCGATCCCGCAGCCGCTCGAGTACCTCATCCGTGACGTGGCGCGCAGGCACGGCGAGGTGACGGTGACGACGGTGGCGTGCATCGTGCAGGCCTCCGATCCCGCCCTGCTGGCCGAGATCGCCCAGCACCGCCGCCTGGCCAGGCTCGGCCTGCGGCTGCTCGCCCCGACCGTGCTGGTCAGCTCCGCGCCGACCGAGCGCACGCTGACCGCCCTGAGGGAGAACGGCTACGCGCCCGTGCCGATCGCCGACACGGGTGAGATCTCCATCAGGCGCACCAGGATCGCCAGCTCGGAGGATCCGCAGAACGGCAAGCTGATCCTGCTGCCCGGCGGCCAGGTGGCCGAGGTGGAGGTGCCCGCGCACATCCTGACCGAGCCCGCGCCCGACCCGCGCGAGCACGCCCGCCGCCTGCTCGGCGCGCAGGACGGGGTCGAGCAGAGCGGCCGCACCTGGGCGATCATCGGGCGGAACGCGACCAGGCTGCCGACCGCCCAGCAGTCGCTGCTGGGCTTCGTGGTCGACCGGGGCGTGCGGGCGGGCATCACGCTGACCGACGGGCTGACCGCGACGATCAGCCACGGCGAGCTGCGCGGCGGGGCGCTCGACGCCTGGTGCGAGGAGGCGGGCGACTACCTGGAGTTCCCGCTGGCGGAGATCGTCGAGGTCAGGGGAGCTTACTAGCCTTCCCCAGGTCGGCCACCAGGCTTTCGAGCAGGTCGGCCCACTTCTGGTAGCTGTAGGGAGTCTCGACCCACATCGGGTAGGCCTGGCCCTTGGCGACCGCGGGAAGCTTCGCGAAGGTCGGCTTCTTCTTCATCTCCTCCAGGCCGAGGGCCTGGGTCCTGCTGTCGAACAGGAGGACGTCCGCCTCGTACTTGTCGGCGTTCTCCCAGCTCAACGGCTCGAAGTAGCCCTGGGCGTCGACCTTCGGCCTGACGATGTCGAGTCCGGAGTCGCTCAGCAGCTTGAAGTCCGGCACCATCTCGGGCGTCGAGACGTACATCGCGTCGGGGCTGCCGGAGACCAGCTCGATCTTCAGGCCCTTGGACGAGAGCTTCTTCAGCTCCCCGAGCGCCGCCTCGTAGCGGGTCTTGGCCTGGGTGATCTCGGGGGCGTTGAGGTCGGCGCCGAGCTTGGCCGCCAGGTCACCGTATTTGGCGATCACCTCGGTGGCGTTCCTGCCGGTGAGCATGACGCCCGCGGTCGGGGCGACCTTCTCGATCGTGTCCTTGGACTTCTCCGGCACGTACCAGAGCGTGTCCTTCAAGTACATGCTGCTGACCAGCAGCTCGGGCTGCAGGCCGATGTACTGCTCGACGTTGAACTCGTCCCAGACGTTGCCCAGGCCCTTGACCTGGGTGATGTCGACGTTGCCCACCTGAGGGTCGCGTTCGCCGCCGTCGAGCTTGTGCGGGCCGAAGACGGCGATCGGCTTGACGCCGAAGTCCCAGAGCGCGGCGGCGGAGCCGACCTGAGCGACGATCTTGGTTGGGGTCTTGGGCAGCTCGACCTTCTTGCCGCGGTCGTCGGTGTAGGAGAAGGGGGTGGTCGCGGCGCCGGTCCGCGCCGCGGACGCGACGGGCGCGGACGCCGCCTGCCCGCCGCACGCGGCCAGGGCCAGAACGGCGCCCAGGCCGGTGGCCGCCGCGACGAAACCCCTGCGGGATACCGACATCTTGCTACTCCTAAGACGAGACTTACCTAAAGCGGACTGGGGGGTTAGCTTAGCCTTACCTTTGCCAACCTTGTTAGATTAGCCTTGCCTAACCGATTACGACGAGAGGGACACGTGACCGCGCCTCCACTGGCCGACCCCGCAACGGAGCCGGCCGCCGCCCAGCGGGACCGCCCCGCCGTACTGGCGGTGGGATTGCTGGCCGCGCTCGCACTGCTCGTGCTGGTCGCCCTGCTGAGCGTTGCGCTCGGCGCGCGCTCGGTACCGCTGTCGACGGTCATCAGCGCCTTCACCACACCGGACGGCTCCAGCGACCACACCGTCATCCGCGAGCTCAGGGTGCCGCGCACGGTCCTCGGCCTCGGCGTCGGAGCGGCGCTCGGGCTGGCCGGGGCGCTCATGCAGAGCCTGACCCGTAACCCGCTGGCCGATCCCGGACTCCTCGGGATCAACCAGGGCGCGGCGCTCGGCGCGACCGTCGCGATCGGCGCGCTCGGGCTCACCGACCCCGCCATCTACGTGTGGTTCGCCTTCGGCGGCGCCGCGCTGGCCTCGGCGCTGGTCTACGCGCTCGGCTCGGCCGCGCGCTCTGGTGCCTCCCCCGTACGGCTGGCGCTGGCAGGCGTGGCGCTCGGCATGGTCTTCACCGCCATCTGCCAGGCGATCCTGCGCATGGACTCCCAGGCGTTCGACCGCATGCGGTTCTGGCTCACCGGATCGCTGGCCGCTCAGACCGCTGACGTGATCATGCGGCTGGTGCCGTTCATGGTGGCGGGCATCGTCCTCGGGCTACTGCTGGCCAGGCCGCTCAACGCGCTGGCGCTGGGCGAGGAGGCGGGCAGGGCGCTCGGCGTGGCCGTCGGGCGGACCAGGGTGCTGACCGCGGTCGCGGTCACACTGCTGTGCGGGGCGGCCACGGCAGGCGCGGGCCCGCTGTGGTTCGTCGGCCTCGCGGTGCCGCATGCCGTACGCGCGGTCGTGGGGCCGGACCAGCGGTGGCTGCTGCCGTACGCGGCGGTGCTCGCGCCGGTGGTGCTGCTCGTCGCCGACATCGCCGGGCGGGTCATCGCGCCGCCGGGAGAGGTGCAGGTCGGCATCATGTGCGCGGTGATCGGCGCCCCCGTCTTCATCCTGCTGGCCAGGCGCAGGAGGTTGGCCGCGCTATGACCTCCCCTGTTCGCGTCGGTCCTTATTCGATGCGGCCGGCGCTCCGCCCCTTCCTGGTGAGCCTCGCGCTGCTGGTGGCCGCGGTCGTGCTGGCTCTGGTCGCGGTCTCGACGGGCGAGTTCACCGTGCCCGTCGGCGACATCGTCTCCGCCCTGTTCGGCGAGGGCTCACCGGTGGCCGAACTGATCGTCAGCGAACTGCGGGCGCCCCGCGTGGTGACCGGCCTCGCCGTGGGCGCCGCCTTCGGGCTGAGCGGGGCGATCTTCCAGTCCCTCACCCGCAACCCGCTCGGCAGCCCTGATTTCATCGGCTTCACCGCGGGCGCGTCGACCGGCGGCGTCGTCGCCGTGGTCATGGGCGGTACGGCGGCGCAGATCGCCGCGGGCTCGATGCTCGGCTGCGTGATCTCGGCCGCGCTGGTCTACGCGCTGGCCTTCCGCGGAGGCGTGCAGGGTTACCGCCTCGTCCTGGTCGGCATCGGCGTCAACGCCCTCTTGTTGTCGGTCGATTCCTACCTGCTGACCAAGGCGAACATCAACGACGCGGCCACCGCGGGCGCGTGGCTCACCGGCAGCCTCGGCGGTCGCGGCTGGGACCACGCGATCCCCGTCACCCTGGCGCTCGTCGCGCTCGCCCCGGTCTGCTGCTACGTCTCAAGGCCGATGCGGATGATGGAGATGGGTGACGACGCGGCCAGGGCCGTCGGCATCAGGGTCGAGCCCGTGCGGGCGGCGGCGATCGTCGCGGGAGTCCTGCTGTGCGGGGTCGCCACGGCGGCCGCGGGCCCGGTGATCTTCGTCGCGATGGCGGCGCCGCAGCTGGCCAGAAGGATGACCCGCTCCCCCGGCGTGACACTGATCGCCTCCGCGCTGACCGGCGCGGTCCTGCTGACGGCGGCCGACCTGGCCGCCCAGCGCCTGCTCGCCCCGACCCAGCTGCCCGTCGGCGTGCTGACCGCCGCCATCGGCGGCACCTACCTGGCTCTGTTGCTGAGAAAGGAACGCCGCTGATGGCCCGGCTGACCGGCTCCGACCTCACCCTCGCCTACGAGCAGCGGGTGGTGGCGACGTCGCTGAACGTGGAGATCCCCGACGGGTCGTTCACTGTGATCATCGGCCCGAACGCCTGCGGCAAGTCGACGCTGCTGCGCGCGCTGGCCAGGATGCTCAGGCCGCGCACGGGCGCGGTCCGCCTGGACGGGAGTGTGATCACCTCGCTGCCGTCCAAGGAGGTGGCGCGGCGGCTCGGGCTGCTTCCCCAGACCTCGATCGTGCCCGACGGGATCACGGTGGCGGACCTGGTGGCCAGGGGACGCTACCCGCACCAGCGGCTGATGCGGCAGTGGTCGAAGGCGGACGAGCTGGCCGTGGCGGCGGCCATGGCGGCCACCGACGTCGGCTCGCTGTCGGAGCGGATCGTGGACGAGCTGTCGGGCGGGCAGCGGCAGCGCGTGTGGCTGGCCATGGCACTGGCGCAGGAGACGCCCATCCTGCTCCTCGACGAGCCGACCACCTATCTCGACATCTCGCACCAGATCGAGGTGCTCGACCTCTGCGCCGACCTGCACGAGGCGGGGCGGACCATGGTGGCCGTGCTGCACGACCTGAACCAGGCGTGCAGGTACGCCACCCACCTCGTCGTCATGCGTGAAGGGGCGGTCGTGGCCGAGGGCGATCCCGCCTCGGTGATGACGCCCACGCTGGTCGAGCAGGTCTTCGACCTGCGGTGCGAGATCATCGCCGACCCCCAGTCCGGGACGCCGCTGATCGTCCCCGAGGCGCGGAGGGCGCGCAACCCCGTCGCGCCCGGCCTCATGCGCGGCTGACGCTCGTCAGCCGGCGAGGACCGCCAGCGCGGCCCACGTGAGGGCGGCGCGGGCGCGCGGCTCGCCGTACCTGTCCTTGAGCACGGTGGCCAGCTCGCCCGTCAGCCCCGCCAGGACGGCATGCGACAGCGCCTCGGGGTCGGCGTCCGGCAGCGCCTGGCCCAGCAGGATCGCCACGTGCCGATGCCAGAAGCCGTAGGCGCCGATCCGGTACCGTGCCCCCGGACTGGCGGTCTCCGACATCCGCACCAGGTCGAGGTGGGCGAACAGGTAGTCGAGGTAGGCCTCGACGAACGCGGCGAGCCGTTCGGCGGGCGCGATGTCACGACCCGCGGGCGGCGGACCCAGCGGAGGCTGCCCCGACAGGATGCGCTCCTGCAGATCGCGCTCGCGGGCGTCGAGCAGCGCCACCGCCAGCCCCGACTTGTCGCCGAACCTCCTGAACAGCGTCCCCTTTCCCACGCCCGCCTCGGCGGCGATCGCGTCCATGGAGACCGCCTCCACCCCCTTGCCGGCGAACAGCCTGGCCGCCGCGGCCAGCACCTTCTCGCGGTTGCGGGCGGCGTCCGCCCGCTCCTGGGGCGGGCGGCTGCGCAGGATCTCCAGCACCTCGCTTGACGAACCGGACTGCGGTCCGGTAGTTTCCGTGCCATCCACAAACCGGACTGTAGTCCATTTACCTTGGAGGTCGCAATGACCGCCCTCATCACCCGCGACGAGCTCAAGGCGGCGATCGACGCAGGAGAGGTCACCGTGGTCGACGCGCTCGGCGGCGACTACTACGCGCAGCAGCACCTGCCGGGCGCCGTCGCGCTGGTCGAAAGCGAGGTCGACGCACGCGCGGCCGACCTGCTGCCCGACAGGGGCGCGGCGATCGTCACCTACTGCTCCAACCCCGCCTGCCCCAACAGCCAGGCCGTCGCCAACCGGCTGGAGGCGCTCGGGTACACCGACGTGCGCAAGTACCGCGAGGGGATCCAGGACTGGGTCGAGGCGGGCCTGCCGGTGGAGTCCTCGGTCACCGTCTGAGCCTGCCCGAGCACGCCACCCGCTCACCCCTCCAGGCGAGCCGGCGGGTGGTGCCGCCACTCCTCCCCCACGACCGATCAACCGGGAACGGGTCCCGGCTGCACGAAGAGCGCCGGAGACCTTCACGATTTCTGCACATGCGCCGGGTAGGTTCCGCTCCATGATCCGGACTGTGCTCGCCTGGCTGCTCGTCGTGCCGTTCGCCGCCTGGGCGACCCTCAGGGTGACGGGGGTGGACATCGCCGACCGGTGGATCCAGCTGGTCGCGTTCACCCCCTACGTCGCCGCCGCCTCCATGGTGCCGCTGCTGGCGGCCGGTCTGCTGAGGCGATGGGTCCCCATGACGGTGGCCGTGGTGACTGCGGGGGCGCTGGCACTGGCCGTCCTGCCGAGGTACTTCACCGACGCGGACCCCCGGACGGGCGACAGGACGTTCAGGGTGCTGGCGTCGAACCTGGCCGTCGGCGCGGGGGACGCCGCGGAGCTGGTGAAGCTGGTCGACCGGCTCAAGCCCGACGTCCTCGCCATCCAGGAGCTCACCCCCGACGCCAGGAAGCGGCTCGACGGGCTCGGCCTCCGCGAGCGCATGCCGTACGTGGTGGACAGGTCCCACACCGGCGTCTGGGGTTCGGGGATCTACTCCCTGCACCCGCTGACCGAGAAGCCGCTGCTCGCCCTCGGCAACTTCCGGCAGGCCAGGGCGGTGGTCGAGGTCAAGGGAGGACCGGAGATCGAGGTGGTCTCCGTGCACCCGTGCGCGCCCAGCCACGACGCGAAGATGAGCTGCTGGAGAGCCGGGCTGGCGGCCCTGCCCAGGGCGGGCGGGCAGCTCAAGGTGCTGGCGGGCGACTTCAACGCCACCCTGGACCACTGGCCGGTGCGGGACCTGCTCGACTCCGGCTACAGGGACGCGGCCGACGTGAGGGGACAGGGGTTCACGGCGACGTGGCCGCAGCAGGGATGGCGGCCCGTGCCCGGGGTGACGATCGATCACGTGCTGGCCGACGGCCGGATGGGGGTGCGCTCCTTCGGCGTCCACCCGCTGCCCGGCACCGACCACCGATCCGTGTTCGCCGAACTCACCCTCCCTTGAGCCCGGCCACCCGTCAGCCCGCGGTGATGCTCAGGGCCTCGAAGCGGACGGGGAAGCCCTTGCCCGCCGGGGCCGCGGCCATCGCGCCCGCCAGCGCGGGGACGGCCGGGGGAAAGTAGGCCAGCCGCAGCATCGACACGGGGGCGGCGCCGTCCAGGCCGTAGCCGACGGTCACCGCGTCGCCCTTGCGCTCCAGCGCGAACGTGACGCTGCCCGAGACGCCCGGCAGCGGCAGGACCGACCAGTCCGACACCTCACGCGTCACGACGGTGCTGAGGTGGAAGGCGCCGTCGACGTACTCCACCCCCGCCTTGATCCAGTTCTCCTCGTCGATCCGCAGGACGGCGCCCGCCTGGTCGTACTGCTCGGCGTACTCGCCCGAGAACGTCACCGTGAGCGTGAAGTCGCCCGAGACGATCCGGCCGAACAGGTGGGCGGTGTCGTAGGTGTAGCCGTAACGGGTCCTCCGCCACAGATCCGTGCCGGGATCGCAGACCAGGCTCAGGCCGTCGTCGGCGGTCCACTCGCGGGGAGGGTTGACCCATTGCCAGTCCGAGGAGCCGAAGGCCGTGATCATGGCGGTCATCCTGCCATGTTCACCCGAAATATGCGGCTAGATCCTGCCATGGGCCCCAGCGCCCATGCCTGTTCGCGCATCGAGCGGCAGGCGGGCAACGGCGCCTCGATTCCCCGACATCGCCGACAGGGGAATCGGTCCCACGGGCCCGCGTAGACTGGCATTCGTGGCAGACCCCAAGTTCGAGATCCAAATGCTTCACGACCGGGTGATGATCCGGCTGGAGAAGGACGGCGAGGAGCGGCGCTCCGGCGCCGGCATCGTGATCCCCGCGACGGTCAAGATGGCCAACAGGCTGGCCTGGGGCGAGGTCTGCGGCGTGGGAGCGAACGTGCGCTCGGTGAAGGTCGGCGACAAGGTGCTGCTCAACCCCGAGGACCAGTACGAGGTCGAGTTGCACACCAAGGTCTACCTCGTCATGCGCGAGCGTGACCTGCATGCCGTGGCGACCCACGAGACCGACCACGGCACGGGTCTCTACCTCTAGCCCTCTCAGTTGCGCGTGTAGCTCAGGTAGACGTCGTAGTCGCGCCACGCGGTCCTACTGATGTCGGCCAGCGGGCGCACCGCCTTGCCCTTCAGATCGATCACCACGCTCAGGTAGCCCTTGCCGTGCCTGCCGACCGCGATCAGGTGCTCGCGGTCCCACCAGCCGTAGGAGGCGACGGCGGGGACCTTCACCTTCTTGTCGAGCTTGCCGTTGTACGGGTTCCAGGTGCACAGCGCGGCCTTGTACCGCTTCGGGCACCAGGTCGCCATCCGCCTGCCGTCGGGCGAGAAGGCACTCTCGCCGCCGACCAGCCCTCCGGTACGCCAGAGGGTCCAGGCGACCCGGCCGTCGGGCACGTAGAAGCGCACGCCGTCCCAGTAGTCGGAGACGACACGCCTGCCGTCGGGCGACCACTGGAACAGCGCGTCGTGGTAGGCGCCGCGCACCTTCACCAGCCGCGCGCGCTTGGCGGCCACGTCGACCACCACGAACCCGATGCTGCGCCAGCCGCCGCCCGCGTCGTCGCCCTTCGAGACGGTCAGCACGACCTTGCGCCCGTCCGGCGACCAGTACGGCGAGCCGGCCACCATGGGCGCCTTCACCGTGCGGATCTTGGCGACCCTGCCGGTGGCGCGGTTGACGATCGCGATCCGGTCGTAGCCCTTCGTGAACTTCCTGGGGATGGCGGCGACGAACCCACCTCCGGGGGAGACGGCGAGGTCGTTGTAGGAGCGCTGCCCCGCGAAGGCGCCCCCTGACCGCAGGTAGGCCGAGCCCGCGGTGGTGTAGGCGGTGACCCTTTTCGGGTCGCCCGGCTGCTCGCGCAGGGTCACGTCGAGTCCGGGCAGCCTGACGTCCGCCCCTGTGAAGGCGAGCGTGGCGGCGAGAAGGAGGGTGCTTAAGCTCACGGAAGGCACCCTCTCACTTACGGGTGAAGCTCAGCCAGAGTTCGGCCTGCCAGGTGCCGGACGGAATCGCTGCGAGCACCCGCCTGACCGTGCCCGCGGTGTCGGCCACCACGAGCCTGTAGGCCTTCCGATGGGGCACGACGGCGATCAACCTGCTGTCGTTCCACCAGCCGACCACCGTCTCCGGCCTGAGCTTCGAGCGCGAGACGATCTTTCCGGTGGCGGGGTCGACCAGGCACACGTGCTCGGCGAACCGTGAGGGGCACCACGTCGTCATGCGCCTGCCCGAGGGCGAGAAGAGGTCGGGCCCTGTAGGGGTGCCGACACCCTGGAGGATCCTCGGCCTCCTGCCCTCCTTGTGGACGATCGCGCCGCCCTTGTGCTGCGCGATCACGCCACCGTCCGGGGTCCACCAGAAGGTGGCCGCCGGGTCGGCGCCCGCGACGGTGGTCGTGCGCGCGGTGCCCGCGGCGACGTCGACCGTGACGTAACCACTGGTGCGCCATTTGCCGGAGGTCTTCCGCTCCAGCGTGAGCAGCACCCTCTTGCTGTCGCGCGACCACGAGGCGTAGGAGGCCATCAGGGGTCCGGCGACTGTGGGGATCCGCCTGGCTCGGCCCGTCGCGCGGTCGGTGACGACGAGCGCGTCGTGCCCTCCCCGGTAGGCGGCCGGTACGGCGGCGGCCATCCGGCCGTCGGGCGAGACGACGACCTCCGCGGCGTCACGCCGGCTGACGAAGGTGGAGGCGCCGCGCAGGTAGGCCTGCTTGGTGCCCAGGCCGTATGCGGTCAGCCGTACGGGATCTCCCGGTTGCTCATGGAGCGTCACGGAAGTCCCGGGAAGCGGGATGAGGGCGAGAGCCACGAGGACGGTGAGCACGGCGGCAGCCTAGGCAGGCGCTCACCCTTTCGTCCGCCTCGCAGACCGAACGAGCATGAACGTCAGATACCGAGGAGCTTGCGGGCTTCCACGATGAGGTCGATGCCGAGGCTCACCTTCATGGCGGCCCAGATGATCACGGCCATGGCGGCGAGCGTGACGACCAGGACGATGATCCGCACCGTCCAGCCCTGCCGCTTGTACCACTCGGTCCAGGCGTGCAGGACGCGCTTGCCGAACTCCAGCAGCTTGTGCGCCCAGTGGAACTCGGTGGCCAGCACGGCGAGGCCCGCGAAGACGACCAGCCATCCGGGGCCGGGGAAGGGCACCATGATGAGCCCGCCCACGACCATCACCGTGCCGATCACCCCAATGATGATCTTCAGGGTGAGGGCGCCGGCCTTGGTGGACCTGATGCCGTCGAGCCAGCCGTGTATACCTGAACGGCGCGCGGCCTCGTCTTTCAGCGCGTCGGCGTCACCGGTTTCGGAGTCCATTGCCACGGATCCAGCGTAATGGGCGGAATGACGCTCCCCGGTAGATCGCCACGTCCCTCCGCCCGCGCGCCGCCCGTGCGCGGAAAACCGCCAGGCTCCACAGCGACGGGGTCTCCGGTGACTCGGCCGGGCAGGGGCCGCCGTGTCGTCGCAGGTCAGCGCTGAAACACTCCCTAGGTAAAGCTTTCGGCAGACATTAGGCGTTTACCAGCAAATATCGGTTAATGTCGTGCATGCCCGAGGTACTTATACGCACCGTCACCGGTCAAATCCGCGCCGACGCGATCACCGGTGCCGTCCTCCCCCACGAGCACCTGCGCTGCGACCTGCGCTGGGCGGTGGGCATCGACTCCGACCCGCACCGGTGGCTCGACGAGGAGCGCACCGTCACCGAAGAGCTCCGCGAGCTGCGCCAGTCGGACGACCTCGGGCTCACCGTCGAACTCTCCTGCATCGGCATGGGCAGGGACGCCGCCTCCATGGCCCGCGTCGCCGCGGGCAGCAGGGTGCCCGTCGTCGCGTCGACCGGCCTGTTCGCCGAGCCGTTCGCCCAGGTCGGGCAGGACGACGTCGACACTCTCACCGCCCGGCTGATGGACGAGATCACCTCGGGCCTCGACGGCACCGGTATCCTGCCCGGCGTCATCGGCGAAGTGGGCTCATGGGGCGCCGAGCCCACGCCCGCCGAGGAACGCTGCCTGGTCGCCGCCGCCCGCGCCTCGGTCTCCACCCGGCTGCCGGTCGCCACCCACGGCCAGAACGGGCTCGCGCTGCTGGAGATCCTGCTCGGCCAGGGGCTGCCCGCGTCACGGGTGAGCGTCGCCTGCGCGGGGCACGACCCCGTCCTGGCGCGCAAGGTCGCCGAGGCGGGCGCCTACGTCAGCCTCTCCTCCGTCGGGCTCGGCTCTTCGCAGGCGGCCGAGGTCGCGCTGGAGCTGATCTCCGAGGGGCACGCCGGCCGGCTGCTGCTCGGCAGCGGAGTGTCCCGCGTGGCCCAGCTCCAGCGGTACGGCGGAGCGGGGTACTCCCACGTGTTCCGCACGCTGCTCCCGCGCCTGAGGGAGGCCGGGGTGAACGAGGAGACGATCCGCTCGATCACGCACGACAACCCGGTCCGCTGGCTGACCAACGGCTGACCGTCCCCGCCGCCGCGCGTCACCTCTCCGCGCCCGCCGGATCCCCCCTCCCCAGCCCACCGGAAGCCCCTCCCGGCGCACCCCCATCCCCCGGCCAGGAACGTGGCAACGTCGGCCCATCTCAGCGCCCGAAGATGACATGATTCTTCCGCCGATGGTCAAGCAGAAGTGTGCTTCAATTCGACATATCGCTTTTATGGGGGACAGGGAGGAGCGGTGTTGTCTCCGGACATGGTGAACGAACCGGGTGGCACAGCCGCCGGAGCGGGCGCGCTGCTGGCGATACTGAGGGACGGCCAGGCCCGCACCAGAGCCGAGCTCGTCCAGCTCACCGGCCTGGCCAGGTCCACGGTGTCACAGCGGCTCGACGTGCTGCTCAGCCACCGGTGGATCGTGCCCACCGAGGACGCCATCTCCTCGGGCGGCAGGCCCGCCGTGGCGTTCGCGTTCAACAGCTCGGCCCGCGTCGTGCTGTCGGCGGACCTCGGAGCCACCCACGCCAGGGTCGCCGTTACCGACCTCGCCACCACCGTCCTGGCCGAACGCACCGCCGACCTCGCGATCGACCGGGGCCCCGAGCCGACGCTCGAATGGCTCCTCGAGACCTTCCTCGAACTGCTCGCGGAGACGGGCCACAGCGTCGAGCAGGTGTGCGGCGTCGGCGTCGGCCTCCCGGGTCCCGTCGAACACGCCTCGGGACGCCCGATCAACCCGCCGATAATGCCGGGATGGGATGGTTTCCCCGTGCCGGAGTGGCTCGGCGGGCGGCTCGGCGCCGCCGTGCTCGTCGACAACGACGTGAACATCATGGCGCTCGGCGAGCACTGGGCGGCCAGGCCCGAGGCCGACCAGCTCGTGTTCGTCAAGATCGGCACCGGCATAGGGTGCGGCATCATCTCCGACCGCCGCCTGCACAGGGGCGCCCAGGGGGCGGCGGGCGACATCGGGCACGTGCGCGTCTCCTCGGCGGCCGACGTGGTCTGCAGATGCGGCAACACCGGCTGCCTGGAGGCGGTGGCGGGCGGCGCGGCCGTGGCGGCCAAGCTGGCCGCGGCGGGCGTGCCCGCTGCGCACAGCCGCGACGTCGTCAACCTGGTACGGCAGGGCAACACGCAGGCCGTGCAGCTGATCAGGCAGGCGGGCAGGGAGGTCGGCGACGTGCTGGCCTCGATCGTGAACTTCTTCAACCCCGCGGTGATCGTGATCGGCGGTGACATCGCGGAGGCCGGTGAGCACGTGCTGGCGGGGGTGCGCGAGGTCATCTACAGCAGGTCGCTCCCACTGGCCACCCAGCATCTGAGCATCCGCACCAGCGAACTGGGGGATCGAGCGGGGGTCGTGGGGGCGGCGGTCATGGTGATCGAGCACGTCCTGGACCCCGGCACCGTGGACCGCGCCGTCCTGCGCTGAACGACGCGGCGAGAGATCAGGCGGAGGTCGCGAGGTGGCCGACCAGGCGGGTCACGGCCGCCTCGTCGCCCTCGATCTCCAGCCCACCGGCGGCCACGGCCTGCCGTACGTTCGCGCCCTGGAGGAGGACGGAGGCGAGGGCCGCCGCCTCGCCCTTCAGCACCGCGTCGGGGCGGGCCGCAGGTCCCCGCCCCACCGAGATGTCCGTCGACGAGGTCTTCACAGCGAAGACCTCGTCACCCATCCGCAGCTCGAAGCTTCCCTCGAAGCCGGGCAGGTACATCGCCTTCAGCGCCAGCACCAGCGACGTCACCCCGAGCCGGTTCGTCGTGGTGATGGGCGCCTGGCTCCCCCACCGCCCCAGGTGCAGCAGGACGGGTTCGAGGCCGAGCCCCCATTCCGTCAGCTCGTACACCCAGACGACGGCGGGCGGGGGCAGCTTGCGCCGCCGTACCACTCCCGCCTCCTCCAGCTCCCGCAGCCGCTGCGACAGCACGTTCTGACTGCTGCCCGGCAGGTCGCGGTGGAGGTCGGTGAAGCGTTTGGGGCCGAGCATCAGCTCGCGGACCACCAGCAGCGCCCACCGGTCGCCGACGAGATCGAGCGCGCGGGCCACCCCGCACGGGTCCTGATAGGTGCGCACGTGATCAGCATACCGCTCCCTCTTGTATTTCCTAAGTGGCCGCTCCTAAATTAGGAGTAGGACGGAAACGAGGGGAACCATCATGAACCTTCCGAAAATCGTCTCCACCGAGGAATGGCAGGCAGCGCGAGACAAACTCCTCATCGAGGAGAAGGCGGCCACCAGGCTGCTCGACGCGCTGGCCGCCAAGCGCCGCCGCCTGCCGATGGTGGAGTTCGGCACCGACTACGTCTTCGAGGGCCCCGAGGGCAAGCTCGGCCTGCTCGACCTGTTCGACGGGCGCCGCCAGCTCGTGGTCTACCACTTCATGCCGCTGCACGACGACGGCCTGCCCTGCCCGGGATGTGCCTCGTTCACCGACAACATCCCCAACCTGGCGCACCTGCGCGCCCGCGACACGACGATGGCGGTGGTCTCCCGCTCGCCGTACGCCGACCTGGAGCCCGTACGGCGGCGCCTGGGCTGGCACCTGCCCCTCTACTCGGGCCCCGAGTTCAACCTCGAGTGCGGCGCGGGCGACGGCTTCGGCGTGAGCGTGTTCCTGCGCGACGGCGAGCGCGCCTTCCGCACCTACTTCACCACCTCGCGCGGCGCCGACCGGCTGCGGATGGACTTCAACCTGCTCGACCTGACCCCGTACGGCAGGCAGGAGACCTGGGAGGACTCCCCCCAGGGCTGGCCGCAGACCGAGCCCTACCAGTGGTGGCGGCTCAACGACGAATACGCTTGACTCAACCACACTTGAGGTCACAGGCTTGCTCGACGATCTCGCCTCCATGCGGCCGTGGACCGTGCGCGGCATCGAGATCAGGGGGACGGCCGAGGCGCTCACCGACCAGGAGCCGCCCCTTCCCGGCTTCAGCGGGGAACTCATCAGGATCACCCCACGGAAGATCACTTCTTGGGGTCTCGCCGACGGGATGTCGAACCGAAGCGTCTGAAACTGGCTAGGATCTGGGCGGAATGGTGACACGGGAACGACGCCCTGTCCGCCGCCTGTGGGAGTCCATGTCCGCGGCGGCGTCGCGTGCTGCCCGCATGGGCGACATGCCCGCCGTCCTCATGCTGGTGTGGGCGGGCTGGCTGGCGGTGCCGCTGTCGCTGAGCGGTCTGGCTCAGGCCCGCGCGGCGGTGGCGGCCGCCTACGAGCACGACACTCCGCCTCCCGCGCCTGCCGCCGACCGCCACGATCCTTCCGACGCGTCCGCCGGCCTCGACGCGGCACCGCGCGCCGCGTGGCCCCACCGCTGGGCGGGATCCGGTGGCGAATGGACGCCCAGGGGCGCGAGCGCGGCACCGGCCGCGGCTCTGTGGCAGGCATCGCTCCAGGCTTGCGCCGTACCGGCCGACCCCGAGACGGCCGCGAGCACACTCGCCGAGGAGCTGGTGGCGCGGGAGCGGGCCAGGATCGCCGGTGAGGTGCACGACGCGGCGGGCCACGGCTTCTCGACCATCGCGATGCAGGCGGGGCTGGCGCTGCTGGTCCTGGAGGAGAATCCCGAACAGGCGAGGGAGTCGCTGCGGGCGATCAGGGAGACGAGCATGGAGGCGCTGGCCGGGCTGCGCGGCGCGCTCGACCTGATGGACCCGCGCGACAGCGACGACCGGCTGCCAGGCCTGGTCGGCGGGGTCCGCGCCGCGGGCCTGCCCGTCGACCTGGAGCCCGCCGAGCCCGACGTGCCAGCCCACCTGCGCGGCACCGTCTACCGGGTGGTGCGTGAGTCGCTGACGAACGTGATCAGGCACGCCGGGCCGACCAGGGCGCTGGTGAAGGTGACCGGCGACCGGGACGCGCTCGTGCTCGAAGTTGCGGACAGGGGCCGAGGACCCGTCGCGGCGGCCGGGGGCAGGGGGCTGTCCGGCATGCGGGAGCGGGTGCTGGCCGCGGGAGGCGAGTTCAGCGCGGGCCCCAGGGACGGCGGTGGCTTCCAGGTGGTGGCCCGCTTTCCCCTGGACGCCGCGTGATCCCGGCTGAAGGCGGCGCGACGCGGGAAGCCGTGATCAGGGTCGGGATCGCCGACGACCAGGCGGTCGTGCGGATGGGCCTCAAGGCGCTCATCGGCAGGGAGTCAGGCCTGGAGCTGGTCGGCGAGGCGGCCGACGGCGGTCAGGCGGTGACGCTGGTCAGGGAGAAGCGTCCCGACGTGCTGCTGCTCGACATCAGGATGCCCGGAATGGACGGCCTGCAGGTGCTGCGGGCCATCGCGGCCGACCCCGCGCTCCACGGCACCAGGATCGTGGTGGTGACGACGTTCGCCGTCGACGAGTACGTGTTCGCCGCGCTCCAGGCGGGCGCGAGCGGGTTCCTGCTCAAGGACAGCGCTCCCGACGAGCTGGTCAGCGCGATCAGGGTGGTGGCGGCGGGCGAGGCCCTGCTGTCGCCCGCCATCACCCGCAAGGTCATCGGCCTGTTCGGCAGGACGGGCGGCGCCGAGCCCGTCGCCGGCGTCGAGACGCTGACGCCGCGCGAGAGGGAGATGGTCGCGTGGGTGGCGACCGGCAGGTCGAACGACGAGATCGCCAGGGAGCTGGTGATCAGCCCCGACACCGTGCGCACGCACGTGAGCAGGGCCATGGTGAAGCTGCACGCCCGCGACAGGGCCCAGCTCGTGGTCTTCGCGATGCGCGCGGGCCTCGCCCTGCCCTCGTGAGCCATGCGGGCAGGGCGCTCGCGCCGCCTTCGTGGGCTACCTGAGCAGCCCCTCGTAGTTGCGCTGCTGAAGCTGGGCCTCGATCTGCTTCACGGTCTCCAGCCCGACGCTGACCATGATGAGCACGCTCGTCCCGCCGAAGGGGAAGTTCTGCGCCGAGGAGGGGTCGCGCAGCAGGGCGAAGGCCACCAGCGGAAGCAGCGCGAGCACGCCCAGGTAGGCGGCACCGGAGGCGGTCAGCCGCGACAGCACGAACCCCAGGTACTCGGCGGTCGGCCTGCCGGGCCTGATGCCCGGCACGAACCCGCCGAAGCGCCTCATGTTGTCGGCCACCTCGACGGGGTTGAAGGTGATCGAGACGTAGAAGTAGGCGAAGCCGACGATCAGCAGGAAGTAGACCAGCATGTAGAGCGGGTGATCGCCCGCCATGTACCGGCTGATCCACGGCACCGAGCCGCCGACCAGTGTGGGGATGTAGAGCAGCGACGAGGTGAAGATGACCGGGACGATGCCCGCCTGGTTGACCTTGAGCGGGATGTAGGTGCTGCTGCCGCCGTACATCCGCCGCCCGACCATGCGCTTGGTGTACTGCACGGGAACGCGGCGCTGCGCCTGCTCCATGAAGATCACCGCCGCGATCAGGAACAGACCGGAGACGAGGATCGTCACCGCCGCGAAGGGGCTCATCACGAACATCGTCGACATGTAGGACGGGAAGACCGCGATGACCTGGGTGAACATGAGGATCGACATGCCGTTGCCGATCCCCTTCTCAGTGACCTGCTCGCCCAGCCACATCACCACGCACGTGCCCGCGACCAGCACGGTCACCAGGACGCCGACCGCGAGCAGGCCCGTGTCGTAGAGCACGGGACGCGTGCAGCCGGGCAGCAGCGCGCCCGAGCGGGCCAGCGCGACGATGGTGGTGGCGTTGAGCACGGCCAGCGCCACCGTCAGGTACCTGGTGTACTGCATGATCTTCGCCTGCCCGCTCTGCCCCTCCTTGCGGAGCTGGTCCAGGCGCGGGATCAGCACCGCCATCAGCTGCACGATGATGCTCGCCGTGATGTACGGCATGACGCCGAGCGCGAAAACCGACAGCTTCAGCATCGCCCCGCCGCTGAACAGCTGCACCATGTCGACGACCCCGCCGCGCGCGCCGCCCAGGCACTGCCGTACCGCCGCCAGGTCCACGCCGGGCGAGGGCAGGATCTGCCCCAGCCTGAACAGCACGATGACGCCCAGCGTGAAGAGGATCTTCTTGCGCAGGTCGGGGATCTTGAAGGCACGCAGGACCAAGGTGAGCATGCGCCGAGTCTGTCCATGATCGCGCGGAAGGTCGTCCGCAGGCGGGCGGCATCGGCGTACGCAGATCCGCGTACGCTCTGACCTTGTGGTTCCTGTCTGGGTGATCAGCGGCCCGCCCGGCGCGGGCAAGTCGACCGTCGCCGCCGCGCTGCTGGCGCGTCTGGACCCCGTCCCCGCGCTGCTCGACAAGGACGCCGTCTACGGCGACTTCGTCGCCGAACTGCTCACCGTGCACGGCAGGGCGCAGGGCGAGCGCGAGGGCCCCTGGTACGACCGGCACGTCAAACGCCACGAGTACGGCGGCCTGACCAGGCTGGCCCGGCAGATCCGCACGCACGGCTGCCCCGTGATGCTCGACGGCCCCTTCACCTCGCAGGTGCATACGGCGGCGCTGTGGGAGGACTGGGTCGAGCGGCTCGGCGGACCGCCGGTCAGGCTGGTGTGGGTCCGCTCCGACGGGCCCACCCTGCGCGAACGGCTGGTCCTCAGGGGGCTGGCCAGGGACGAGGGCAAGCTGGCCGCCTTCGACGCCTACCTGAAGGCGATCATGGTGGACGAGCCGCCCGCCGTACCGCATCTGGAGATCGACAACCGGCGAGGCGCGCCCGCCCTGGGAGACCAGCTCAGCGCGGCGGGTATGCCGCCGCGAACACGGCGGGAAGCCGAGGGACCAGCCGGGTGAAGGCGCCCTCCTCGTAGGTGGCGTCGGGCTGGTTGGCGAGCTGCTGGGAGATCACGCCTGCGATGAGGCTGGCGGCGAGGGCCAGCCCCTCCTCACCCGCCGCGTCGGGATGGAGCTCGCCGCGCTCCACCGCGGCGCGGATGAGTGTGGCGAAGTGCCGGTGGATGTCCAGGGCCGGCGCGTATGCCTCGGGAGAGGGCGTGAAGCCTGGCACGGGACGCCAGAACAGCAGCTGGGCCAGCACCTGGTTGGCCATGATCCAGCGCGCGCCCGACTCCAGCGACGCGCCCATCGCCGCCAGGCCCTCGTGGCCGCGCGCGGCCTGCTGTACCGCGTCGAGGTATCCCTCCTGGCCGATCTTGAACAGCGCGTCGTAGACGGCGGCCCGAGAAGGAAAGTACTTGTACAGCGAGGGCGGCTGGATGCCGAGCCGCCTGGCCACGGTCGCCATGTTCAGCCCCGCGACCCCCTCGGCCGCCATCACCTCCAGCGCGATGCCGAGGATCTCCTCCTGCGTCTCGGCCCTTCGACGAGCCCTGCGATCTGCCATAGGCTAATACTAGTAGCCTAAGCTATGAGGAGTTCCAGAATGGACATCGTCCTTACCGGTCTTCGGCAGAACAACCTCAAGAACATCTCCCTCCGCCTGCCCAAGGAGCGGCTGACCGTTTTCACCGGCGTGTCGGGCTCGGGCAAGTCGTCGGTGGTGTTCGGCACCATCGCCACCGAGTCGCAGCGGCAGATGAACGCCACCTACAGCGCCTTCATCAGGAACCGGCTGCCCAAGTTCGAGCGCCCCCGCGCCGAGCGCCTGGCCCACCTGACGCCCGCGGTCGTCGTCGACCAGAAGCCGGTGGGCGGCAACGCCCGCTCGACCGTCGGCACCATGACCGAGATCCACCCCATCCTGCGGGTCCTCTTCTCCCGGTACGGCACGCCGTCGGCGGGCCCCGCGACCGCGTACTCGTTCAACGACCCGCAGGGCATGTGCCCCGAGTGCGACGGCCTGGGCAGGACCGTACGGCTCGACCTCGACCAGGCCGTCGACCGCACCCTGTCGATCAACGAGGGCGCGATCAGGATCTTCCCCGTCGGCTCCTACGCCTGGCGCCTGTACGCGAACTCGGGCCTGTTCGACCTGGACAAACCGGTCGGCGAGTTCACCGAGGAGGAATGGCGCCTGCTCCTGCACGGCGAGCGGTTCAAGCTGGAGCGGGGCGCCTACGAGGGCGTCGTCGACCGCTTCACCCGGCTCCACCTCAAGCGCGACACCGAGGCGACCAGGCGGGTGCTCACCGAGGGGCCCTGCCCCGCCTGCGGCGGCGCGCGCCTCAACGCCGCCGCGCTGGCCTCGACGATCGACGGGCTGAACCTCGCCGACCACACCGCGATGGAGATCAGCGACCTGGCCGAGACGCTCAGGGGGCTCGGCAACACCGTGGCCGAGCCCGCGATCGAGGCGCTGAGCAGGATCGAGGCGATCGGGCTCGGCTACCTCAGTCTCGACAGGGAGACGAGCACGCTGTCGGGCGGCGAGGCGCAGCGGCTGAAGACCGTGCGGCACCTCGGCTCGTCGCTGTCGGGGATGACCTACATCTTCGACGAGCCGAGCGCCGGCCTGCACCCGCGCGACGTGCACCGGCTCGGCGAACTCCTGGTCGAGCTGCGTGACAGCGGCAACACGGTGATCGTCGTGGAGCACGACCGCGACATCATCACCATGGCCGACCACGTCGTGGACATGGGCCCTGGCGCGGGCGCGAGCGGCGGCGAGGTGGTGTTCGAGGGCACGGTCGCCGAGCTGAGCAGGTCGAGGGCGCTCACCGGCCGCATGCTGAGGCGCGTCACCGGCCTCAAGCCGCAGGTCCGGACGCCGAAGGGGTGGCTGCCCATCGAGCGCGCCTCGCTGCACAACCTCAAGGAGGTGAGCGTGCGGGTGCCGCTGGGCGTGCTCACGGTGGTGACCGGCGTGGCGGGCTCGGGCAAGAGCACGCTGATGACGTATGCCGAGGGCGTCGCGATCGACCAGTCGGCGATCGGCGGCTCGATCCGGTCGACCCCCGCCACCTACCTCGACGTCATGGACAGGATCCGCAGGATGTTCGCGGAGGCGAACGGCGTGGAGGCGGGACTGTTCAGCTTCAACGCGGCGGGCGCGTGCGAGACGTGCGGCGGGCGGGGTGTGATCAGGACGGATCGGGCGTTCATGGACCCGGTGTCGACGGTGTGCGACGCCTGCGGCGGCTCCCGCTACAGCCCCGAAGCCCTCTCGCACCGCTTCGAGGGCAGGACGATCGCCGACGTGCTGGCGATGACGGCCGACGAGGCGCGCGGGCTGTTCGAGCTGGAAGGGCTGGCCACGCTGGGCGAGCTCGGCCTCGGCTATCTGACGCTGGGCCAGCCGCTCACCACGCTGTCGGGCGGCGAGCGGCAGCGGCTGAAGCTGGCGCACCGGCTGCGGGAGAGCGGCAACGTGTACGTCTTCGACGAGCCGACGACGGGGCTGCACATGGCCGACGTCGACACGCTGATGGAGCTGCTCGACAGGCTGGTCGACGGCGGCAACACCGTGATCGTGGTCGAGCACGAGCTCGAAGTCGTCAAGCGCGCCGACTGGGTGATCGACATGGGGCCCGAGGCCGGACAGCACGGCGGGCAGGTGGTCTTCGAGGGCACGCCGGCCTCGCTGGCGCACGCCTCCACCCACACGGCGAAGTACCTGGCTAGGTCTCTCGAAGGTCGGTGATCGCCATGTGGCCCGGCAGGTGGCCGATGGCGTAGTCGACGCCGCCGGCCATGACGGCCTCCTGCGGAGTGACGCCGCAGGCCCAGAACAGGGGCACCTCGCCGGGCCGTACGGGGACGGGGTCGCCGTGGTCGGGGCGGGACAGGTCGGCGATGCCGAGCGCGGCCGGATCGCCGACGTGCACCGGCGCCCCGTGGACGTCCGGGTAGCGCCCGCTGACCTCGATGGCGGTGGCCACCAGGTGCTCGGGGACGGGGCGCATGGAGACCACGAGCGGCCCGCGCAGCGCGCCCGCAGGACGGCAGGCCACGGCGGTGCGGTACATCGGGACGTTGACGCCCAGCTCGACGTGCCTGACGGGCACGCCCGCCCGCATGAGGGCCGCCTCGAAGGTGAAGCTGCAGCCGATGAGGAAGGCGACGAGGTCCTGCCGCCAGTGCTCGACCACGTCGTCGACGTCGGCGACCGGCTTGCCCTCGCGGTAGATCCGGTAGCCGGGCAGGTCGGTGCGCAGGTCGCCGGGGAAGATCCGGGTGCTGGTCGCGCCCGGCTCGCCGACGTCGAGCACCGGGCACGCCTGGGGGTTGCGCTCGGCGAACAGCCGCAGGTCCTCCGCGAGCCGCTCGGGAACCGCGATGAGGTTGGCCTGGGTCCAGCCCTCGCACCAGCCGGCCGTGGGGGTGCGCTCCCCCGCCCTGAAGCGGGCCCGCGCCTGGTCAGGGGTCAGGGCTCTCTCGTGAAGAGGTGCTGCGGTGTCCTCCATGTCCTCACGTTACGCCCGGCCGGCCGCCTTCTGGCTCCTGCGCGAGACCGAGTCGATGACGACCGCGGCCAGCAGCACCGCGCCGGTCACCATGAACTGGATGGAGTTGCTGACACCCTGCAACGCCATCCCCGAGGCGATCGACTGGATGACGAGCATGCCCAGCAGCGCCGAGTACGTGGTGCCGCGCCCGCCGAACAGTGACGTGCCGCCGATCACCGCCGCGGCGATCGCCATCAGCAGCACGTTGCTCTGCCCTGTCGCCTGGCTGGCGCTGGAGATGCGGGAGGCGGCGAAGATACCGCCGATCGCCGCGAACGAGCCCGAGATGACGAAGACCGAGATCCTGATGAACGGCACGCTGATGCCCGCCCGCCTGGCGGCCTCGATGTTGCCGCCGACCGCGAAGATGCTGCGCCCGTACTTGGTACGGCGCAGCACGAAGTCCGTGCCGACGACGACTATCAGGAAGATCAGCAGCGCGAGCGGGAGCCCCTTGTAGAGATTGAGGATGTAGGCCGCGCCGAAGGCCACCACCGCGAGCACGACTGTGCGGAAGACGATGTCGCCCGTCGTCCTGTACGGGATCCCCGCCGCGCGGCGCCTGTTGTTGCCGATGAACGACACGGCGAGGAAGGCCGCGACGGCCAGCGCGGCCAGGCCGTAGGCGGCTATCACATAGGCGAAGTAGGTGCTGGTCAGCCCGGCGATGAAGCCCTCGCCCGGCAGGTTGATGGTGCCGTTGGGCCCGAGGACCCACAGCTGGAAGCCGGTCCAGGCGAGAAAGCCCGCCAGCGTGACCACGAAGGAGGGCACCCCGATCTTGGCGAAGAAGAAGCCGTGGATGAGGCCGAGCACGGCGCCGACGGCGATGGCGAGCACGATGGCCAGGCCCGGGCTCATGCCCTGGTTGACGTTGAACACGGCCATGACCGCCGCACAGGCGCCGCTGACCGCGCCCGCCGCCAGGTCGATCTCGCCCAGCAGCAGCACGAACACGATGCCCACCGAGATCATCCCGGTGGGGACGATGTCGACACTGAGGTTGGACAGGTTCTGCGCGGACAGGAACTGGCTGTTCAGGCTCTGGAAGACGAGCCAGATGACGATCAGGCCGATGACGACCGGCAGCGGGCCGAGCTCGCCGCCCTTCACCTTCTGCTTGAACTCGGTCAGATATCCAGTGAGGCCCTGCTCGCGGACCACCAGCCGCGGGTCGACCGGGGTTTCACTCACTGAGCCTCCTGCTCCGGCGGGACGCGGCGTTGTCGGTCGCCCCGGTGATCGCCGCGATGATCTCTTCCTGGGTGGTGGCCTTGGCGTCGAAGAACCCGTTGTTACGGCCGAGCCTGAGCACCGCGATGCGGTCGGCCACGGCTTTGACGTCGACCATGTTGTGGCTGATCAGGATCACGCCGTGACCCTGGGCGCGCAGCCGTTCGACCAGGTCGAGGACCTGGGCGGTCTGCTCGACGCCGAGCGCGGCGGTCGGCTCGTCCAGCAGCACGACTTTCGGCTCGCCCAGCAGCGAGCGGGAGATCGCCACCGTCTGCCGCTGGCCTCCCGACAGAGAGGCCACGGGGATCCGCACGCTGGGAATCTTGATCGACAGCGTGTGGAGGAGGTCGCGTGAGCGCTTCTCCATGGAGACCTCGTCGAGGACGGCCGTCGCCGTCAGCTCGTTGCCGAGGTAGAGGTTCCCGACCACGTCGAGGTTGTCGCAGAGCGCGAGGTCCTGGTAGACGGTCGCGATGCCGAGCGCCTGCGCGTCGGAGGGGCTGCTGATCGAGACGCGCCTGCCCTCCCACGTGATCGTCCCCTCGTCCGGCGGGCCCACGCCGGCGATCACCTTGATCATCGTGGACTTGCCCGCGCCGTTGTCGCCGACCAGCGCGACGACCTCGCCCGCGTTGACCTCGAGGTCGACGTCCGTCAGCGCCTGGACCGCGCCGAACCGCTTGGAGATGCCCTCGAGGGCGAGGACGGGGGCCATGTCAGGAGATCCCCGCCGCGTCGCACGCCGACTTCACGGCCGAGGTGCAGATCTCGGTGGCCTTCCAGAAGCCGTCCTTGACCACGGTGTCCTTGATGTTGTCCTTGGTGACCACGATGGGCGCGATGATCTGCGCGGGGATGGTCTTGCTCGTCCCGTTGTCCACGGTGGTCGTGCCCTTGATCGCCTTCCCCGTGCCGATGTCGATCGCCATCTGGGCGGCGTTCTTCGCCTCCGGCTTGATCGGCTTGTAGATCGTCATCGTCTGGGTGCCGAGCAGGATCCGCTGGATGGCCGCCAGCTCGGCGTCCTGACCGGTCAGCGGGGTGCCCGGCTTGACTCCGGCGTTCTGCATGGCCCTGGCGATGCCGCCGGCCATGCCGTCGTTGGCGGCGTAGACGCCGATCACGTTGCTCGCGCCGAGCGCGGTGAACGCGCCGGCCGCCTCGGTGTTGGCCTGGTCGGGGCTCCAGTCGGGAGTGTCGTACTCCTTGCCGATCGTGACCTGGCCGTCGAGCACCGAGTGCGCGCCCTTCTTGAAGTCGGCTGCGTTGGGGTCGGTCGGCGAGCCGTTGACCATGACGATCGGTCCTCGCTTGGGGTCGCCGCCCGCCTTGATCGCGTCCAGGAGCGCCTGCCCCTGCGCCTTGCCGACCTGCAGGTTGTCGAAGGAGGTGTAGGCGTCGACGGGGCCGCTGGCCAGCCGGTCATAGGCGATCACCATGGCGCCCTGGCTCTTGGCCTTGGCGACGGAGGAGGCCACGGCCTTGGCGTCCACCGCGTCCAGGATCAGCACCTTCACCCCGTTGGTCAGCATCGAGTCGACCTGTTGCTGCTGCTGGTTGGGGTCCTGGTTGGCGTTGTTGTAGACGACCTCGCACTTGGGGCACTGGGCCTTGATGTCGTTCGTGATGTACGGCCGGTCGAACTTCTCGTACCTGGCCGTCTTCGACTCGGGAAGCAGCAGACCGATCTTGAAGCCTTGCTCGACCGTGCCGATGGCGCTCGCGCTGGCGGTGCTGCCCTGGGTGCCTCCCGCCTGACCTGACTGCCCTGCCGTACCGCATGCGACCGTCAGTCCGAGAATTACCAGAACTCCGCCGATGACCTGTGCTCTCACCGCGTCCCCCGATCGGATCCCTCGAGTGGGGCCTTACCCTCGCGGATCAGACATGGCGACGGCCTTGTCACAGCTTTGCCAGGCGATGTTCTGATTTTTCGGGATGTCTACGTATTCAGCACCGAGTCGACCCAGGAGAAGACGGCGTTCACCCAGTCGGCGACCGCGTCGGGCTGGGTGACGATGACGGCCACGGTGACGATCACCGCGGGGACGACGACGTAACCGAGGATGAGCCCGGCGACCGCCATGCCGTGACCGGGCCTCAGGCCGCGTCTGGTCTGCGACGTGGCCACGTGGCCGAGGACGATGGCGACGATCGACGGGATGCCGAACAGACACCAGCTGGCGAACAGCCCGAAGATCCCGAAGATGAGGCTCGCGACCGCGGCGCCCGACGTCGGCTTCGCGGCCGCATAGGGAACGTAACGGTGCTCGTCGTCCCCGTAGGGAGGGTGCATGTCGCCTCCGGACCTGGATCGATGTCAACCGTCACGATCGTCCACTTCTCCCTGCCGATCAAGAGTGTCTTCCGCAAGGCCGCGCCGCCCTCCCGCCACCTCCACGAAGGCGGCACCTGGTTCGCCCCGCCCCGCTGGGCCGAGCGCCGTGCGGATCGTGGCCGCCGCCAACCCGCCCGAGCAGGCGTCCTACGGGTGGGACCTGTCGGCGCCGCCGGCCAACCGGCTGATCCACCTCGACTGGCAGATGGGCGCCGCCGCGGTGGCCGAGGGGTTCACGGGCGGCTTCGCCGTACCGGATGGGCGGGGCGGGCCCGCGCCCTCCAGGGGGCAGCGGCGGTGGCCTGGGCGGAGGGGGAGGTCGCCGCCGAGCCGGCGCGAGGGGCGGTGGGCGACGCGGGGTCGATGAGGTCGCCGCCTGGTGTGCGGCGGGGCTGACTCCAGGCGAGGCGGCGGCGCAACGGGCTCTGGGGGTGACGGCCGAGCAGGCCGCGGTGTTGCGAGCCCTGGGTGGGTGACGGGGTGGGTGACTGTTCAGTATTCGAGGCCGAAGTCGTGGCGGCCCAGCGCGTACCCCTCGCCCTTGGGCACCACCTGTCCCATCGCGACGAGGGTCGCGATGCTCTGCTTCGTCTCGTCCTCGCTCAGCCCTGCCATCCTCGACACGTCGGCCACCCGTGCCTGGTCGCCCCCGACCGCGATGGCGGCGACGGCCTCGTACACGGCCAGGTCGGTGTCGGACAGCGCCTGCACGTCGTGTGGTTCCATCAGCGCTGCCTCGCTCCCTCACGCAACCGGCCGGGGTCGATGTCCCGCACGGGATGGCGGCGGAGGTACTCGCTCTCCAGCTCGTTGGTGCGCGAGGTGTGGCGGGCGAGGGCGTCGTCGGGCCCGTGCAGCAGCGTCTCCAACCGTGTCTGGTAGAGCTGCCGCAGTTCGCGGAGCAGGTCGTCTTCCGTGAGATCCCTTGGATCGATTCCCATAAACGTCAGCTACCCGTTCCACGGCCCCCACAACATCCGTCAATTTTCCTGACAAATGGGGATTGCAGGGATGTTGTGACGGTCTTACGTTCCCCGTATGGACCTCGAGCTCCGGCACCTCAAGATCGTCCGAGCGGTCGCGGAGTCGGGCAGCGTCAGCAAGGCAGCGACCCGGCTCGGGGTGGCCCAGCCGGCGCTGACCGCCCAGCTCAAACGCATCGAACGCGCGTTAGGCGGCGCCCTGTTCCAGCGCGACCGCTACGGCGCCAGGCCCACCCCCCTCGGGGAACTGGTGCTCTCCCGAGCCCGCGTGCTCCTGCCCGCGGCACAGGAACTACAGGACGAAGCCCTCCGGTTCGCCAACGCCACCGCGGGCGGCTACCGCATCGGCGCGACCAACGGACCCGTCCTCGGCGGGCTGGTCGACCGGCTGGCCGCCGCGGCGCCCGTCTCCACCTTCACCTCGTGGTCGTCGCGCGAGCTCGCCCTGATGGTCGCCCAGGGCAGGCTCGACTACGTGCTCGCGGGAGCGTGCGGCGACGGCATGCCCGAGGGCGACATCGCGTGGCACACCATCGGCATCGACCCCGTCTTCGTCATGGTCGCCGAGACGCACAAGCTGTCGGGCGAGAAGGAGGTGGCGCTGTCCGACCTGGCCGACGAGCAGTGGGCCGTCACCCCGGGCGACGGCTGCTTCGGCGACTGCTTCGCCGCCGCGTGCACGCGCGCGGGCTTCACGCCCTGCACGATGTACGAGACGGACGTGGCCACCTGCGTGCACCTCGCCCAGGTCGGCAGGGCGGTGGTCCTGTGCCAGGCCACCCATCCCTTCGCCCCTGGCCTGGTCATGGTGCCCGTCGCGGGCGCGCCGCTGCGCTGGCGCCAGATGCTCGGCCACCACCCGGGCGCCCCCGGCGCGTCATGGGTGGCCGCCCACGCCAAGGCCGCCCACGCCGACGCCGTACGGCGCAGCCCCGTCTACCACGACTGGCTGATCCGCAACCCGGGTTTCGGCACCTCCCCATAACACCGCGATAGGGGGCAAGTGGTAGCTCCTCGGCTGGTGGACCCACCGTTACGGTGACGGCACCCCCA
Source organism: Nonomuraea sp. NPDC049152 (assembly GCF_040648355.1). Lineage (NCBI taxonomy): Bacteria > Bacillati > Actinomycetota > Actinomycetes > Streptosporangiales > Streptosporangiaceae > Nonomuraea > Nonomuraea sp. NPDC049152. The sequence goes on from NZ_JBEZDO010000001.1 coordinate 681,629, forward strand.
GCAAGCGAAGGAGTTCTCATGCTTCGCCGCACCCGAGCGCTGGTCGCGATCGCGATCGGCGCGTTAGCGCTGACCTCCACCCCCGCCATCGCCTCCGTCCCCGCCGAGACCAACCCGCCCAAGGGCCTGATCGAGGCCATGCAACGCGACCTCGGCCTCACCCAGGAACAGGTCGTCAAGCGCCTGGCCAACGAGCAGCGGGCCGCGCAGACCGCTCCGGGACTCGCCAAGCGCCTCGGCGGCGAGTACGGGGGCAGCTGGGTCGAAGGCCCCGAGAGCACGCTGATCGTCGCCACGACCAACGCCGCCCAGCGCCGCGTCTCCGGCGCCCGGGTCAAGGTCGTCGCCCACTCCCACGCCCAGCTCGAAGCGGCCAAGGCAGCCCTCGACAAGGCCGCGTCCAGCGCTCCCAAGACTGCTCCCGTCTGGTATATCGACGTGCGCGCCAACAGCGTCGTGGTCCTCTCCTCCGCGCCCGCCGACGCCGAGGCGTTCGTCGCGGCCAGTGGCGCCGACAAGGCGCTCGTCAGGGTCGAGCAGTCGAGCGAGCAGCCCGTGCCGTACGCCGACGTCCGCGGCGGCGACGCCTACTACATCGGCAGCGGCTCCCGCTGCTCCATCGGCTTCTCGGTGACCAAGCCGGGCACCAACGGCGGATTCGTCAGCGCGGGACACTGCGGGACCGTCGGCGCCACCACGCGCGGCGCCAACCAGCAGGCCCAGGGCACCTTCCGCGGCTCCTCCTTCCCCGGCAACGACTACTCGTGGGTCGAGGTCAACACCAGCTGGACCCCCGTCGGCGTCGTCAACGGCTACAGCGCGGGCATCATCCCCGTCAACGGCTCGACCGTCGCCCCCGTCGGCTCCTCGATCTGCCGCGCCGGCTCCACCACCGGCTGGCACTGCGGCACCGTCCAGCAGCTCAACACCAGTGTCACCTACTCGCAGGGCACCGTCTACGAGGTGACGAGAACCAGCGTCTGCGCCGAGCCGGGCGACTCCGGCGGCTCGTACATCTCCGGCAACCAGGCGCAGGGCGTGACCTCAGGCGGGTCGGGCAACTGCACCTCCGGCGGCACCACCTACTTCCAGCCGGTCAACGAGATCCTCTCCGCCTACGGGCTCACCCTGGTCACCGGCGGCGGCAACCCGCCCACCGGCTGCCGGAACTACCGCGAGATCTACAACGGCTCGCTGAGCAACGGCCAGAACCAGTACCAGCCGAACAACTCCTACTACCAGTCGACCGTGTCCGGCACCCACGCCGGCTGCCTCGACGGGCCCAACGGCGTCGACTTCGACCTCTACCTGGAGAAGTGGAACGGCTCCTCGTGGGCGCAGGTCGCCAAGAGCGACAGCGCCAACCCCGACGAGTCGATCAGCTACAACGGCACCGCCGGCTACTACAGGTACCGCGTCAACTCCTACTCCGGCTCGGGCTCCTACACGCTCGGACTGAACAGGCCGTAACGCGTGCGGCGGCCACCGGCCCCCGGGTGGCCGCCGCCCCCCTCTTCGTCGTCACGCACCCCGGAGCCGCGCTCCCGTCGGCCGTCTCCCTGGGACAGAGCCCACCCCGCGCAGGGGGTGGGCTCGACCCATGCTTGCCGTACGGGAAGACAACCCGCAGGTCCGCGCCGTGGAATAGACCAGGGTTCGCGTGGGTTTGCCGAAAGATGACCGATCAGATCAGGGGCGTCGCGCGCGGTGAGGCCGACGTGCCGCTCTCCATCCTCGACTTGGCCACCGTGAGCACCGGCGGCACCGCCACCGACGCGCTCAGGACGAGCACCGATCTCGTACGGCAGGCCGAGCGCTGGGGCTTCCACCGCTACTGGGTCGCCGAGCACCACGGCATGCCGAGCGTCGCCAGCTCCTCCCCCGCGGTCCTGATCGCCCACCTCGCCGCCCACTCCGAGACCATCAGGCTCGGCTCGGGCGGCGTCATGCTGCCCAACCATCCCCCGCTCATCGTCGCCGAGCAGTTCGCCACCCTGCACGCCCTCCACCCCGGCCGCATCGACCTCGGCCTCGGCCGCGCGCCGGGCACCGACCCCGCCACGGCCGCCGCGATGCGCAGGGGCGACGCCGACGCCTTCCCCGAGGAGGTCGCCGCGCTGGCCGCCTTCCTCGACGGCGACGCGCCCGGCGGTCTGCAGTCCTATCCGCTCAACGCCGATCGGCCGCCCATCTGGCTGCTCGGCTCCAGCGGCTTCAGCGCCCAGCTCGCGGGGATGCTCGGCCTTCCCTTCGCCTTCGCCCACCACTTCAGCGCCGAGAACACCGAGCCCGCGCTCGAGCTCTACCGCACGCGGTTCCAGCCGTCGCAGTGGCTCGACAAGCCGTACGCCATGATCGGCGTCACCGCCGTCGCCGCCGACACCTCCGAGCAGGCCCTGCGTCTGGCCCGCACGCTCGCCCTGGCGATGCTGCGCCTGCGCCGCGGGCGGCCGAGCCCCATCCCCTCGCCGGAGGAGGCCGAGGCCCACCCCTACACCGAGGTCGAGCGGACGTTCGTCGACGGCTATCTCCGCAACGTCGTCAAGGGCACGGGGGCCGAGGTCCGCGCGGGCCTTACCGCGCTGCGCGACCGCACGGAGGCGGACGAGCTGATGATCACCACCGGTGTGTACGGCGGCGCGAACCGCCTGCGCTCCTACGAGCTCATCGCCCAGGCCTTCGAGCTCGTCAGGCCGTAGCTCCCGAAAGGCCGTAGCTCTGGAAACCCCGCGCGGCGAGCGCCTCCACGGTGAGGACCGTGAAGGCGCCCGCCCATGCGAGCGAACCGTGCGGCAGCGTCACGCCGCCACCATGATGGCCGCCAGGGGAAGGAACAGCAGGGCGAACAGCCACGTCATCTTCGGCAGGGCGAAGTCGAACGCGGTGTCGGCTCTCATCTTGTCCCGCGCGAGCAGGAAGGTGAGCAGCATCACCGCCCTGCCGATGGCGAATCCGGCGCCCGCCATGAGCGCGTCGGACCACGACCCGAGCAGGAAGAGCGAGATCGCCATGATGTGTGGCAGCCCCGTCGGCGAGTAGGTGCGCATTCCTGTACCCATCTCCGCGCCGAACTGCACCGCACCCCAGAATGGGACGTGCGTGACGAACTGCGGTACCAGCCGGGCGTTCTGCAACAGCGGGAAGCTGAACACCTGCAGCTCCCGCAGCAGGAACACGCTCGCCGCCAGGCCGGTCAGGACCTGGCACGCGATCACGGGCAGCGGCGCGCGAACGACGGAGCCGATGACCATGAAGGCGAACGTGGTGGGGAACGCCCCGAGAAACAGGCCGACGATGAAGCCGGCCGCGTCAGAACCCCGTCGGACCGACGAGGACAGCACCCAGGCGCTGTTGAGACTTCAAACCGAGCCGGACAGCGAGAAGCCCGCCACTAAGGCCGCCACGAGCCAGGTGAAGCCCCGGACGTCGAAGCCGGAGGCGAAGGCTCCCAGTGTCGCCACCTCCGCCGCGACGATCAGTCCCAGTGCGGGGACCAGGAGGCGGGTGGCGGGATTCCGAGTCAGCATCCGTCAGATCGCGGTCCGGCAGATGGAGAAACGGGAGATGTTGCCGCCGCCGCAGTCGTGGTACTCGTACCAGCCGTCGGAGCACTTGCGACGGGCGACGCGGCCGGTCCACCGCCAGGCGTTCCTGCCCGCGCAGGACGTCGTGTTGGGCGTGTAGCGGTAGTTGTAGCAGGTGCCCGAGCCGCCCTGGTTCTTGTGCCAGCTTCCCGAGCAGTTGCCGCTGCCGTAGTAGGCAGACGGGGGATAGCACACGGAGCCCGAGTCGAAGTACCCGTGGCACCCGTCGGTCCACTCGGTCAGCGCCAGCGCCGCCCGTGGCCTGGACCAGGGCAGCAGGTCGAGGGCGCCGAGCCCGGCGGCGACGGTGACGCCCGCGACGGTGCCGAAGAGCCGGCGACGGCTCCACCCTCGCTCGCTGACCGCGTACTTGGACGGCTCCGGCGACTCCGGTACGTCCGTGACACTCGGAATCTGGTCGAGGATTCTCTTCACAGTTTCGCTTCCTTTCGCCGGGCGATCACCCGTTCGACTGTCTCCGACACGATCTCTCCTGATCCCGCGGGCGTCGTGTGCAGGACGACTCCCTGTTCGTCCACGACGAGCAGGGCGGGCACGTACGGCACGCTGATCGACCGCCAGACCTGTGGATCCCTGATGACCTGGACGGACGCGGGAAGCTCCTTGTCGAAGGCCGGGTCGTCGGACACCACGGTGAACCCGACGCCGTCGGGCAGGTCGGCCGCCAGCTTCCCGACCGCGAGCAGCACGTCCTCGCACACCGGGCACCGGCGGTTGATCTTGACCGCGATGGTGGTCGCACCTGGGCGGCCGATCCCCGCGCTCCGTTCGCCGCCCGTGCCGACGTGCACGCCCACCCCGCGGTAGGTGGCGAGCTCAAGCTCGCGCACCCGCCGGTAGAGGCCGGCGCCCGCCGCGAGCAACAGGGCGACCAGGACGAAGAGGATCAGGACCGCCGCAGTGACAGGGTCCACGCCTCAGGCTCCCCACGAGACGCGCTTGACCTTCGTGAGGAACTGCGCGGCGGCCTCCGGCGTGCCGGCGTCGGACCGTGCCGCCACCCCCTTCGGCGCCTCCAGGCCCTTGCGCGGTGCGTCCCACGGGTTCACCGTTATCACGGCGCTGTCGGTGACCATCAGCAGGGTCTCCCGCTCGGGACCGTCCGTGCTTGGCACCCGCCACACCTCTCCTGCGGGGGCCGAGAAGCCGCGGAAGCGCGGAACCTGCTCGCCTGCCAGGCGCCTCGACTCCACCTGCAGGGTGCCGACGCCCGCGACGGTCAGCAGGTAGACGGCCTGCTGGAGGTTGAAGCGCCGGCCAGGCGTGGCGATCAGGCCCTCGGGGGTGTCGGTCCACTGCAGCCTGTCGAACATCGCCACCACGTCGCGCGACTCCCAGGTCGGCGCGTAGAACAGGCCGTGCGCCATGTTCCACGGGCCGAGCCAGGTCGCCCACCGCGCGTCCGACGGGTCCTCGCAGTCGTAGATGACGACCTCGCCGCCGCCCAGGGCGAAACGCTCGCGCTCCCTGCCGCGCACCGAGGTCACGCCGACGGCCAGCGCCGACTTCGGCGCCAGCTCCAGGGCCCAGACGTCTGAGGTCGTCTCGCGGCCGCCGTACCTGGGGGTGTAGCGGATGTGACCCGTCCAGGCGTGGAGCTCGTCGGGCTCGACATCCTCGATGTCGAGGCTTATCACCTGATTGTCGATCGTGCGGACATTTGAGTTCTGTCCCATTCCGCCTACCTTTCATGAGTGAGAGTGAAGGCATTACAACCAGCGAGAACGTCGCATTCGACGTGCTCGTTGGAGTGTGGGGGTCAACTCTTGGAACGACGGAACAGAGTGGTGAACAGCACTCGGTCGCCGGGGCGATAGCCTCTTGCTGACGGGGCCAATACTTGATCAGTGATGAACTCGTTGACAAGAGACCCGATCCGGAAATTTCTCCTTCCTCTTCGGCGGCCACGCGAGCGGCGGCGGCCGGGACGATCCACTGGTCCCGGCCGGCAAATGTTCCCGATCACCCCATACCGCTCTAAACAGGCATGAGCCGCGCATAGACGGGATGGCCGCTACGGCAATTATCGACTGGCCGACTAAAAGCGATTTGCCAGATCTACCCGTTGCGCATTCCCCGGCGACCTCCATGCGCGCGCTGTCACAGCGAACGGGGACCATGGCCATTTGGCCGACGGGCGCCTCCGCGACGAACGGTGAGGCGGTCCGCCGGCCCCGGAAATCCCGGCGACGCTCAAGCTTTACAAGGCGACCGGGTCGAGCCGGTCCGCGGTCCAGCGGAGCGTGTGGGCCAGCCGTGCCCGAACCCTCTCCCGCTCGCGAGGCGGTTCGGTCGGCGCGCCCGGCAGGGCGGAACGGAGCTCGCCCGCGTGCCCCATGGCCGACTTGTACGCGAGGACCTGCATGGCGTCCATATCTCCTCCTTAATCAATTAAGATCTTAATTGATTAAGAGCGCGGAGACAAGGCCAGGGACTACGGTGGGAGGCATGACCAAGGTCACGCTGCAGACGATCGCCGACCGGCTGGGCGTGTCCAGGGCCACGGTCTCCTACGCCTTCTCCCGTCCCGACCAGCTCAGCGACGGGCTACGGCAGCGGATCATGGAAGTTGCCGACGAGCTCGGCTACGCTGGCCCGAACCCGACCGCGCGCTCGCTGCGGCTGGGCCGGGCCGGTGCGCTGGGCCTGCTGTTCAGCGAGACGCTGGCCTACGCCTTCGCCGACCCGTACGCCATCGCGTTCTTCCAAGGACTGGCCACGGCGGCCGAGGACGCGGGGGTCGGGCTGCTCATCCTGCCGCTGCCGCACGGCGACCGGCGGACGGAGACCGTGCGCGACGCCGTGGTCGACGCGTTCTGCGTGGTCTCTCTCCCCGACGGGCACCCGGCGCTGGCCGAGGTGCTGGCCCGCAAGCTACCCGTCGTCGTGGTCGACGAGCCGTACGTGCCGGGACATCCCTTCGTGGGGATCGACGAACCGAGGGCGGGGGCCGAGGCGGCGGCGCACGTGCTCGGGCTTGGGCACCGGCGCATCGGGGTGGCCATGGTCGGCCTGCACGAGGACGGCCACACGGGCTGGGCCGACACCGCCCGGCAGGAGAGCGCGGCATTCGAGGCCATGCGCGGCAGGCTCCGCGGCTACCGGACGGCCTGCGAGCAGGCGGGCGTCGACTGGGCGGCCGTGCCGTTCTTCGAGCTGGCCAGGAACTCGCGCGAGGCGGGCAGGCGAGCCGGTCACGCGCTGCTCGACCGGGATCCGCGCCCGACCGCGATCCTGACGAACACCGACGTGCTGGCGCTCGGAGTCCTGGACGCGGCGGCCGACCTCGGGCTCGACGTGCCGGGCGAGCTGTCGGTGGTCGGGTTCTCCGACAGCGCGGCCGAGGAGGCCGGTCTCACCACGATCAGGCAGCCCAAACAGGAGATCGGCGAGATCGCCGGACGCATCCTGCTGTCCGGCGTCGCTGCCAAGCCCGAGCGGCTGACGCTTCCGCACGAGCTGATCGTCCGCGGGTCGACGGGCCCTGCGCCGCTGCCCTAGAAGCGCGGTTCGAGCCACAGCCTGACGCCGTCGACACGGAGGCGGGCGCGGACATGGCGTCCGCCCACATTGACCTGGCCGCCCTGATCCGGCGAACTGAACTCATCTTTCTCGGCGCACAACCGGTTCTGGGAGATGTGATGCGACGACGTCCTTGGGGACGAGCGGCTGCCACCTTAACGCTGGTGGCCTGTGCACTGTTCACGACACCGGCCGCGCCCGCCACCGCGGCGGGGCCGGTCACGCTGGAGGCCACCTATACGACCGGACTGGAGAACGGCTGGGCGCGCGTCGAGCGCTACAGGGACGGCTCCAGCGGGTTCCAGGCCGAGACCTACCCTCCCGACGGGCGCGGCGACCACACAGGGCAGACGAGGCGCCTGTTCGGCGATGTCGCCCGGCCACACGCGTCGCGGTTCCTGCTGTACCACGCGCCCGGCTGGCAGACCGGCGCCAAGGCCAACCCCGTGCTGCTGGTGCACGGCGCCAACCAGACCGCGGACCTGGCCTGGGCGAACCCCAACGCGCGCGGCTCGTACGGCTGCGGCCAGGCGAGCTGTCCCACGACGGGGCTCATGCAGCACCTCACCGCCCAGGGCTACAAGGTGTTCGCGATCGGTTTCCCGCACGTCACAGGGGACGGCTACTACTGGTCGGAGCAGATTCACGACGCCATCGCCCAGGTCAAGGCGAAGACGGGCGCGGCGCAGGTGGACGTGATCGGCTGGTCCAAGGGGGCGTTCAACGCCCGCATGTACGTCTCGTCGCTTCGCAGGTCCTGGGGCACGGCCTACGCGGGCGATGTCAGGAAACTGATCCTCGTCGGCGGACCGAACAAGGGCTTCGACTGGGGCTACCGCCACGGCTGGACCCACGATTTCGCGATATTTCCTGAATGCGGGGGATCGCTGAACGCCCCCGCCCCGCACACCCAGATGGTCTGCTACGGCCTCTGGCGCAACCACCCCGAGCTGAGCTACGAGGGAGACGCGTATCCGGGATCGGATGACATGCTCTACCGCTGGGACGACGTCTACCCGCTGCCCGCCGCCGAGCAGGACTGGTACACCACCTACTACGGGGGGACAGGCTTCTACACCGCCGGCCGCGGCATCCAGTACGCGATCGACAGGGGCTCGCTGGTCAGGCCGCTCATCACCGCGGGCACCCCGGCGAGCGTGCCGGTCTACCAGCTCTGCGGCGACTCCCCCGACATGGCGCTGATGCACAACGAGCACACCGGCCCGTCCGACGGCGCCGTGTTCGTCGCCAGTTGCGCCGCCGCCGACGGCGTCGCCAACCGGGCCGCCACCGCGACGCTCGCCCTCAACCACCTCAAGCTCGGCTGGGCCACGAACGCCATGAGCCAGATCACCACCTGGCTCGGCTGAGCCGGCCACTCGACCCCGCCGACAGCCTGCGGGCGCTCCGGCGGTGCTGAGGCGGGCCGCGTGCCGTACCCCTCCTCGTGGGGTACGGCACGTCCGGTCAGCGGGCCCTGATCGCACGGGAGGGTAACTCCCCGCCGATGTCGATCTCGTAGGCCTGGTACAGCAGGTCCGTCCCTCGCTGCCGATGGCGGCCCAGCGCCGCCAGCACCGTGGTCAACCGCTCTCTCACGCCCTCCATGGCGGCCTCGTCGCGCGCGGAAAGATCTTCCTCGGCCGCGGCGAGCCCGGCGGCGATGTCGTCGTGCTCCCGATGCAGCCGCCGCAACATGGCCTCGAGCCGAGGGGATTCCGCTCGAATCTCGTCGAACAGGCCGTCGGGTCCCTCGACGATCGAGATGTGCGCGGCGAACGCCTCCCGCATCCGGGCCACGACCGGCGCCAGCTCGCGGGCCCAGTCATCGGCGCGGCCCGCCGGCGGCACGGCCAGGGCCCGTTCGAGCTCGTCACAGGCACGACGCAGATGCGCCCGGCGCATCCGGAGCGTCGAGAGCTCCTCCTCGGGAGGCGTGACGGGGTCCTCGGACATGGCCTCTACTCGATCGCGCGTCGTCACGGCCTGAGCCGCATGCGAACACCTTCCACGGTACGACTGCGACCCGCCCGTTGACATCCTCCCGCGACCGCCCCTTGGAGGGTGTGCCACAGATACTCCGGATGACTCTCACTTGCCCGCGCCCAGGGTCAGGCCGGTGATGATGCGGCGGGCCAGCAGGAGGTAGAGCGCCAGCATGGGCAGCACGACGATCGCGACGCCCGCGATCAGCCCGCCGTACTCGGACTGGTAGGTCGCCGCGCCGTAGAAGGTGAACAGCGCGCGCGCAAGGGTGAAACCCGAGTTCTCCTGGATGAACACGATGGCCAGCAGCGTCTCGTTCCACAGGCCGATCGCGTTGAGGATCAGCGCGGTGACCAGGCCGCCGCGGGCCAGCGGCAGCGTGATCGAGACGAACGTGCGCAGCGGCGACGCGCCGTCGAGGGCGGCGGCCTCCTCCGTCTCCTCGGGGAGGGTGCGGAAGAAGCCGGTCAGGAGGAACACCGTGAACGGCACCGACAGGGCCACGTAGAGCACGTAGAGGCCGAGCAGGCTGTTGGTCAGCCCGAGCTCGGCCAAGCCGACGAACAGCGGGATGATCACGGTCTGCATGGGAACGCCCATGCCGATCGCGAGGAAACCGGTCAGCGGCCCGGAGCCGCGCACGCCGAACCTGCTGAGGGCGTAGGCGGCGGGCGCGGAGACCAGCACGATGGAGGCAGAGGCCGCCGCCACCAGGACCACGGTGACCAGGAAGGCGTGGCCGAACTCGGCCTGGTTCCAGGCGTAGAGGTAGTTGCGGAACGGGTTGCCACGGGCGAACCAGGTGTACGGCAGGCCGAACGGGTCGCGGAAGATCTCCAGCGGAGTCTTGAACGAGGCCGCGACCAGCCAGTACAGCAGGAGCACGTTGAGCCCGGTGAACAGCCAGACAGCCGCCCTCCCGACGAGTCTGAGCATCAGTATTCGAGCCTCTCCCTGCGCATCACCCGGCGCAGCGCGGTCACCAGCACGGTCACCAGGACGATCATCACGACCGCGCAGGCGCAGGCCGTGCCGTACTCCGGCGTGCCCTGCGCGCCGAAGGACCGGTCGTAGACGTAGATGGCCAGCGTCCAGGTCCTGCTGGGCGGCAGGTACGTGCCCGGGCCCGCGAGCACGAACACCATCTCGAAGATCTTGACGGCGCCGATCGTCCAGAGCACCCCGGCGATGCCCACCACGTCCCAGGTCAGGGGCAGCGTGACGGCACGGAACTGCTGCCAGGGCGAGGCCCCGCACAGCTCGGCGTCCTCGTAGAGGTAGGGCGGGATGCGGTCGACCGCGGCCATCATGATCGTGATGTAGAAGCCCGCGCTCGCCCACACGAGCGCCCCGATCACGACCCAGGTGACGTTCTCGGGGCGCAGGAATCCGGCCGCGGGCAGGCCGAGCGACTCCAGCAGGAAGTTGGCCAGGCCCTGACGGCCCGGGTTGTACTTGAAGACGAACCCGAAGAACATGCCCAGCGCCACCGGCGCGACGATGTTGGGGAAGAACAGGATCGCCCGGACCGTCTTCGAGGCCCGCATGCCCCTCAGCACCATCGTGAACAGGAACGCGAACACGAACGTTCCGGCCCCGCCCACCACGATGTAGCCCAGCGTGTTGACGAAGGCGTCGCGGAACGACTCGCTGCCCAGCAGCCTGCCGTACTGCTCCAGGCCGACGAAGGTGGCCGGGCCCGCGCCCGACCAGCGGGTGAAGCCGAGCACCACGGTCGCGACGGCAGGGCCGACGAGGAAGACGACGTAGAGCGCGATCGCGGGCAGCGTGAACGGCCAGAACAGCCGCCGCCGGTTGCGCAGGTGGGGGGTGACGTCGGCGGGCAGGGCGCGCCTGCCCGCCATCACGGCCTGTGCCATCAGCCCTGCGTCTTCCAGAACGCGGCGGTCGCCGTGGCCAGCCTGTCCACGAACGCGGCCGGGGTCAGCTTGCCCTTGAGCAGGTCGTTGTCGGCTGGGAAGAACACCTGCTCGGCGAACTTTCCGCCGGCGACGCCGTCCAGCCCGTCCATGAAGAGGGTGTGCTTCTTGGCCGGGTCCTCCAGGGCCGCCTTGAGGTCGGCCAGGTCGGACGGGACCGGCAGGTCCCTGCGCGGGGTGAGGCTGTCGGCGACCGCCGGCATGCCGGCGAGCAGGTCGCGGGTGAGGAAGTAGGCGATGAACGCCTTGGCCGCCTCGGGATGTCTCGCCTTGGCCGTGACGCCGAACGCTATCTGCTGCACCTCGACGACGTCGTGGGTGGCGCCGTCCGGCATGGGGAACTGGAAGGAGCCGTAGTCGATGCTCTGGCCGCCGCCCTGCTTCGCCAGGTACTCGCGGGTCTCCGTCGGGCCCCAACTGCCCATGAACAGGTAGGCGGCGTCGCCGTCGGCCCAGCGCTGCTGGATCTGCGGGAACTTGCCCGCGTCCCAGCCGTCGACCAGGTGGGACGCGATCCTGGCGGTGTGCTCGGCCGCCTTGAGGAAGCCGGGGTCGCTCTTCCACAGCTGCCCTGTCGGGTCCTGCGCGGCTCGGGCCAGCCCGCCGGGGCCGACGTACCGGGCGGCCAGCTGGTCGAAGTACCAGGCGGCGTAGTAGCCGATGTCGCCGTCGAGCGCGACGGACCGGTCCCCGAGCAGCGCGTACAGCTCGTCCATGGTCCTGGGCGCCTTGAACCCGGGGACCTTCTTCTTGTCGTACCACCAGGCGTTGCCCATGACGATGTACGGCACCGCGAACAGCTTGCCCGCGTCGTCCTTGATCGCCGGGGTGTCCCTGTAGGCGGCGGGCAGCACGTCCCGCACCGTGCCGTCACCGGTCTTCAGGCCGAGCACGTCGTCCAGGGCGCGGGTGCCGCCGGCCGAGACGATCGCGGCCTTGATGTTGGTGAGGTCCTGGTCGAACAGGTCGGGAACGGTGTCGGTGTTGAGCGCGGGTAACAGGTTCTGCCGCAGGTAGGCGCGGCCCAGCCATTGAATGGTGACCTTGACGCCGGTCTTCTTGGTGAAGCAGTCGGCGGCGTACCGCAGGACCTTGCCCTGGGGCTCGTCCTTGGTCCACATCGACCAGTAGGTCAGCTCCTTGTCCGTGGCGGGCTTGGTCCCCGCCTCGGGGCAGGCGGTGGTGAAGTACGCGGCGGCGGTGGGCAGCGAGAACTCGTCCTCGGCCGGGGTCGCCTGAGCGCCGCAGGCGGTCAGGGCCAGCGCGAGGCCCGCCAGATATGTCCTTCTCATGCTTCTCCTAGTGGACTTCGAGCTCGGCGAGCTGCATGTGGTACGGGTCGTTGCGGTGGCCGGTCCCGACGACCCGGATGTGCCGCGCCGTGACTTGCGGGAAGGAGAAGGCCTGCGCCGTCGCGCCAGGACGCGGGTGTCCGGTTCTGGTGGCGACCGTCGTCCAGGACGAGCCGTCGGCCGAGACCTGGACCGTGAAGTCCACGGGGAAGCCGTTGCCGGTGTTCTCTCCGTCCGACCTGGCGTAGAGGTCCACCCTGGAGACCAGGCTCGGGCCGCCGAGGTCGACGGCCGCCCATTCGGTACGGCTCGCCGTACCGGGGAGGCTGCTCCAGCCCATGGAGTGCCAGAGCGCCGAGCGCGAGCCGTCGGTGAGGTTGGTCCGGAGCCAGCCTTCGTTGCGGTACTCCACCGAGCTGGACGCGGTCACCGGGCGTCCCGCGGCGAGGTTGCCGCCGACGGCCTCGATCTCGGCCAGCTGCATGTGGTAGTGCCCGAGCTGGTCGGTGCTGAGGTTCGTGCCGGTCACCTTGACGTAGCGGACGTTGGCCGTCGGGAACGGGAACGTCTGCGCGCCCGCGCCCGGCCGGGGGAACCCGGTTCTGGTGGCGACCGTCGTCCAGGACGAGCCGTCGGCCGAGACCTGGACCGTGAAGTCCACGGGGAAGCCGAGGCCGGTGTTCGAGCCGTCGGAGCGGGGGTGGAGGTCCACGCGGCTCAGGGGCCTGGCGGCGCCGAGGTCGAGCTGGATCCACTCGGTGTGGTTGACGCCCATGTTCGCGGTGGAACTGCTCCAGCCGATGCCGGTGCGGGTGCCGTCGACGGCGGCGGGGGCGGACCAGCCGTCGCCCTCGTAGGAGCTGGACGTCGTCACGACGCGGCCCTCCGCCGGGTTGGTCTCCGGGTTGACCCGTACGTTGTCGAAGCGGGCGCTCGCGCCGCCTGTCACCAGGGCCAGGCCGCCCACCGGGTAGGCGTTGTCGGTGACGGTGAGGACCTTCTTCGCCCCCGCGTACACGGTGATGGTGCCGCCGCGCGCGGCCACCCGCAGTCTGGTCCACTGACCGGAGACGTAGCCGGGCACGGCGGCGGAGCCGAGCGAGACGCCGCTGCGGTAGACGAAGACCTGGCCGTTGTCGCGCAGCGCGACCAGGTAGCCGGTGTCCATGTCGGTGGCGTTCAGGTTGCGCACCATGATCCCGGCCCAGTTGGTGCTGCCGCCGTTGGCGTTCACCCCGGTGATCCGCAGGTCGACGCCGGCCACCACGTCGCGGTAGGCCCTGCCTTCCAGCGCGGCCGTGATGCCCCAGTTGGCGGAGGAGTCGGACTGGACGTACTCGCCGCCGCTGACCGACCAGGTGCCCGCGCTGTGCCGCCAGCTCGTCTCGCCCGCGGCGAAGTCGTCGGCGTAGGGGAAGCTCAGGTCGGGGCCGGGAGAGACGAGCGCGTCGAGGATCTGCCGGTGCCGGTTGTCTACCTCCAGGCCGGACTGCTCGTAGGAGATCGAGTCGGTGATGACGGTGTCGGCGATGGCCCGCGCGGTGACCGGCTTGGTCCGCGCCAGCAGGTTCAGCAGCTCCACGTCCTCCAGTCCGTCCAGCTGGGCCTCGCTGCGCACGCTGTCGTAGATGTCGTAGGCGGCCTTGTTCGGCCGGACCAGCCAGTTGTCGCCGGTCTGCCAGTCGTCGAAGGTGTCGGAGGGCCGGTTGAGGTCGCTGAAGTCCCACCAGAAGTTCCAGCCCCAGTGCAGGTAGCCGGTCCCGCCGATCTTCCAGGTGAGCCAGGGGGTGAGTCTGGTCGAGGCCAGGTGGTAGGAGATGAACCGGTTCATCCGCTTGTCCTGCGGGACGATGCAGTTGTAGAGCCACAGGTCGGCACCGCTCAGGCGGCGGCGCTGGTAGTAGCCGACGTTCGCGTCGTAGAGGCCGGTGTACGGCGTGGCGGTGGTGAGGTCGCCCTCCATCGCGGGCAGCACGGCCAGGTGGGCCTCGTTGGTCAGCGGGTGGGGGAAGTACTGCCGGTACGCGGCGTAGAGCCACTTGGCGGCATTGACCTGGTTGGCGGTGGACGGCTCGTCCAGCGCGCTCATGTAGAAGAGGTTCGTCCAGCCCTTGGCGTCCAGGTGGGCCTTGAGCGCGGGGAAGAGGTGGGCGAGGTAGGCGTTGGTCTCGGGGGTGTTCGGGTCGGCGAGGACCCGCTGGACGACGCCGTTTACCTTCTTGATCATGTCCAGCTTGACGACGTCGTTCGGCAGGCCCTCGAGCAGGTGCGGGGTGTAGATGTACTGCATCGCCCCCGCGTCGACGAAGGTCTGGACGAACCTGTCGAAGGTGCCCCAGCCGAAGGTGTAGGCGCCCGCCGCGTCCACGGTCGTGTCGGGGATGAGCAGGGCCTGGAAGTCGGCGAAAATCACGTTGTTGCGATGCCTGGCGTGGTCGGCCGCGATGTTCTCGATGACCCGCCACCAGTTGGCGTCGAACATCTGCACGCCGTACTGGGCGGGGATGGCCCTGATCGTGCCGTTGTAGTCCCAGCCGGCCGAGGTGAACCAGTTGTTCATCTTGAACGTCGACTGGTTGGCGGGCGGGACCGTGACGTCGTAGACCGTGACGGCGACGTTCACCGCGACGTCGCCGGCATCGCTCCTGATGGTGGCGGTGCCGGTGTAGGTGCCCGGGGCCTGGGACGCCGGCACGCGGACGCTGTAGTGGTAGGGCAGGGTGAGGTTGGCGGCCAGGGACTGCGGGGTGTTCTCCACCAGCGCGTCGTAGTAGGCGGTGCCGCCGTCGGGCGGGTTCTGGTGGACGCCGATCTTGGAGATGCGCGGGTGGTTGTACTCGCGCCTGACGGTGATCGCCGACGCGGGGATCACGGCGCCGCCCTGGCCGCTCAGCGCGCCGGCCACGACCTGCACTCCGGTGGCGGGGGCAGCCGACCTGACCAGGATCTGGGCGGCCTCGGTCTCACCGCGGGCCGCCCGCAACGCGATCGACGCAGGGGCGCCGGACGGGCGGGTGGTCGACGAGAACGCCCGGTCGGCCGCGCTCTGCACCCAGACGGAGAGGGCCGCCGCGTGGGCGGGGACGGCCACGAGCATGGAGACGAACAGGAGGGATAAGGCTGCGAGCGGGGCGGGTCTGACTGCCATGGGCAGGCTCCTCACGAGGTCTTCCCCCGAGCGTGCAATAAAACGTTTCAAATTGCTGGACTGGACGGTAGAGCTGCACAGTGCTGCCGTCAATGGCTCGTATTCGGACTGTTATACGCAACGCTCGCGGCATTGACAGCGGCCAGGAAAGGTCCCTAACGTTCGCAGCAGATCTCCTTAAAACGTTCTGCGCGAAGGGGTCACGACCGGATGCAGCTCACCATCGCCGACGCCGGGCCGGTCAGCCCGCTCCCGATCCTGCGGCCACCCGCCGTGGTGATCCCCGACTTCGGGCACCCGCCCTCGATGCTCCCGTACGGCAAGCGCGACTCCTACCGGCGCGACCCGGTCGTGCGGGAGGTGCCCGCGATCACGCTGGAGAACGAGCGGCTGCGGGCGGTGTTCCTGCCAGGGCTCGGCGGGCGGCTGTGGTCTCTGGTCGACCTCGCCACCGGCCGGGAGCTGCTGCACCGCAACCCGGTGATCCAACCGGCCAACCTCGCCCTGCGTGACGCGTGGTTCGCCGGCGGCGTGGAGTGGAACCTCGGCACGACCGGCCACTGGGCTCTGACCTGCGACCCGCTGCACGCGGCCTGGGTGGACGCGCCGTACCCCGTGCTTCGGCTGTACGAGTACGAGCGCATGCGCGGCCTGGTGGTCCAGATCGACGCCAGTCTCCCGCCCGGCTCTCCCGCTCTGGTCGTGTCCGTCACCGTCCGCAACCCGCGCCAGGAGACCGTACCGGTCTACTGGTGGTCCAACATCGCCGTCCCGCAGACCCCCGGCACCCGCGTGCTGGCCCCCGCCACCCAGGCCGATCACTTCGGTCACGCCCAGCGCCTGACCACCGTCCCCTACCCGGGCGACCCCGACACCAGCCGTCCGGGGACCTGGCGCTCAGCCGCCGACTACTTCTTCCATGTCACCTCCGACACTCCCTGGATAGCCGCCGTCGACGCCGAAGGCCACGGCCTGCTCCACACCTCCACCCCCCGCATGAAGGGCCGCAAACTGTTCGGCTGGGGCACCTCTCCCGGCGGCACCAACTGGCAGCACTGGCTCTCCGGCCCCCACTCCCCCTACCTGGAGATCCAGGGCGGCCTGGCCCGCACCCAGCTGCAGCACCTCCCCCTCCCCGGCATGACCACCTGGACCTGGACGGAGACCTACAGCCCCCTCATCCTCCCCCACCCGCACGCCCCCTACGAGCAGGCCGGCGCGGCGGCCGAGGCGATCGCCCGAACGATCCCCTGGACTCGGCCCACCTCGCAGCGGCCGGCGGCCGGCGTGTGGACCGATCGCCCCATCACGGAGGTGATTTACCGAGGGTCCGGGTGGGGAGCGCTGGAGCGCCGGGCCGGAGGGCTGCCGGATTCGGCGGCCACGCCGTTCCCCGACGACACGCTCGGCGAGGAGCAGGCGCCGTGGCTGACCCTCCTGGAAGAGGGCGACCTGCCGGGCGAGGCGGTGTGCGTGGTCGGGCCGCGCTGGCTGAGCCTGCTGCGCGAGGCGGCGGACTGGCACGGCCTCTACCACCTGGGCCTCAACCTGTGGGCCACCGGCGACCGGGCCGGCGCTCTGGGCGCATGGGGTAAGGCGATGGCCGTACGGCGCCACCCCCTGGTTCTACGGGCGCTGGCCGAGTCCCATCGAATCGACGGCGACGACGCGGCGGCGGCCGTTCTTCTCCTTGAGGCGCACACGCTGGCGCCGGCCGTACGGCCGCTCACCATCGAGACCCTCGCCGCCCTGATCGCCGCCGGCCGCCCTGCCGACGCGCTGGCGCTCGTCGACCACCTCGATCCCGACGACCGGGCCCACGGGCGTACCCGCCTGCTTGAGGCGCAGGCCGCCCTGGCCGCGGGCGACCGCGCCAGAGCCGGCCGCATCCTGGAGGAGGGCCTGGTCGTGCCCGATCTTCGCGAGGGCGAGAACGCCCTGGACGACCTCTGGTTCGCCTGTCACGGCGAGGACTCCGCTCTCCCTGCCGCGTACGACTTCCGCATGAGCTAGCCCCGCGCCCCGGCTAGGCTGCACCACGTAGATCATCCGTTCTGTTCGGCAGTCTCCCCGGGGTGGCGCATGATGACGAATCGCAGGGCCAGGGTCGCGTTGACGGTTGCCGCCTTCGCGGCAGGCTCGCTTGCCGGGGTCCCGCCGACGTCCGCCGCCGCCTCCGGCGCACCGGCTTGCCCGCTGATCTTCGGACACGGCGGCTATCCCGAGAACCCGGGCGACATGGCGAAGGACCAGGTTCGCCAGCCCAACAACGACCGTGCCGTCGACGACCAGAAGTCCTGGGGCGCGGGAGGCGTCGAAGGCGACGTCCAGCTCACCAAGGAGGGCACCAAGGCGGTGATGTGGCACAACACGTCCACCAACGGCCTGACCGGAGCCAGGCGGAACATCACCGATATCTGGTGGGCCTACGGGAGCGACAACCTGCGGGCTCGCCGCATCCTCCGCGGCCCCTACACCGGCGAGCCGGTGTACACCCTCCGCGAGTGGCTGGACCACGTGCGCTCCAAGGACCTGGTCGCCCTGCTGGAGATCAAGCCCGAGGCGAAGGCCGTTCTCACCTCCAGCCATGCGGCGAACGCGTGGAAGGAAATCTCGGACCCCATCGTCGAACGGCAGAGCGCCCAGCGGATCATGGTCTATTCGACGGACTCCTGGATTCAGGGGGAGCTCGCCAGGCGCCACCCTGGACTCCTCAAGGGATCGGCCGCCAGGTGGACCGACAGCGTCGGATGGAACGAGCCGCCTCCGGCCTGGCGCGGTAACACGGCCCGATGGCAGGCGGTTCTGAACCAGGCTCCGAAGAGCGTGATGACCAACTACACCAAGGACTATCGCGCCTGGCTGAACGGGAAGTGCGGGTAGCCCCTCACCTGCCGGGGCGGCGCAACCGTCACGCGCCGACCGCGGAGACGGCCCTGCGCTCCAGGCCCAGCCTCGCCCCCTCACGGAAGGCCGCCGTGAACGCTCGCTCTCCCAGCTCTTGGCGGGCCCGCTCCGCGCAGTGCTCGTGCCACCTCGCGTGGTACCACAGCCGGCTCGGCGAGGCCTCCACCGCCTGCCACAACGCGTGCGCCGCGCCCAGCATCCGGGCAGCCCGTTCGTGGTCTTCCCGGTGGCAGGCCGTCCAGGCCAGCACCTCCAGGCACTGCGTGAGGCACCACCGGTCGTTGATCTCCCTGGTGAACTCGGCGGCCTCGCTCACCAGTTCCTCGGCGCGGCCGCAGTCACCCAGGTTCCACGCGGCGATGCCGAGCGAAAGCTGGGCATGGCCACGGGACATCAGCGCGTGATGAGCCTCGCACAGCGCCAGCAGTTCCTCACCGAACCGGACGGCTCGCGCCGGGTCCTCCATCGAGCCGTAGGCGGCCCCGTAGTAGAGGTTGAAGGCCACGCTGTCGATGTCGCCCGCGGCGCGGTGGAGGGCGAGCGACTCCTCCAGGAGCGCGAGGCCGCGTGGCGCGTCGCCGAGGGAGAACGCGGCGACACCGGAGGTCCGGATGGCGAACGGCAGGACACTCTCGTTCCCCGCCTGCCGTGCCACGGCGTGACATTCCTCCAGCAGCGGCATCGCCACGTCCAGGTCGCCCTGGCGGAGGGCGAGCATGCTGACCACCCAGAGCGCCATCCCCCGGGCGCCGCCGGATCCGGGCACCAGGTCCAGGCCGCGCTCCAGCCAGTACCTTCCCTCGGTGAGGGAACCGGCGAGCAGCCAGTAGAACCACATCGCCGTCGCGATCTCCAGGCCCTTGCCCGCCGTGCTCTGCTCGCTCAGGCACATCTCGAGCGCGGCGCGCACGTTGGGCAGTTCCCCTTGCAGGTGCCGGTAGCGCTCGAGCTGGTCGGGAACGAGCCGGTCGATCCTGTGTCTCTCCACCACGTCCCGGTAGTGGTCGACGTACCGCCCGCGCAGCGCCAGCGCCTCCGAAGGCTCCAGCCGCTCGCTCCCGTACGCCCTGATGCTCTCCAGCATGCGGTACCTGACTCCGGCCTCCCAGTGATCGACCACCAGGACCGACTTGTCCACCAGCCCGGACAGCAGATCGACGACATCGGCGAGGTCGATCACGTCGTCGGCGCACACCGCCTCCACGGTGTCGAGGTCGGCTCCGCCGGGGAACGCCGACAGCCGGGCCCATAGCCGCTGTTCCGCCGGCGAGCAGAGATCGAAGCTCCAGTCCATGGTCGCGCGCAGCGTCCGATGGCGTGGCAGCGCGGCGTGGCTCCCGTGCGCCGGCATGTCGAGGCGCTCCTCCAGCTCGCGGCTGAGCTGCTCCAGCGGCACCGTGCGCAGGCGCACCGCGGCCAGCTCGATCGCCAGCGGAATCCCCTCCAGGCGTTGGGCCAGCCGCGCCAGGCACTCCGCGTTCCTCGCGTCAAGAGAGAAGCCGGGCCGCACGCTCGCGGCGCGGTCCACGAACAGCCGCACCGAATCGTGGCGGGCGATGTCGCGGAGCTGGTGGCCGCGGTCAGGGACGGGCAGCGACGGGACCGACAGCACCTGCTCGCCGCTCACCCCCAGGCTCTGCCTGCTGGTGGCCAGGATCCGCAACCGGGGAGCACCTCGCAGCAGCCGGTCCACGAGGCGGGCGCAGTCCTCGAGCAGATGCTCGCAGTTGTCCAGCACGAGCAGCATCCGCTTGTCCGCCAGGTAGTCCACCAGCATGGTCATGGGGTCGGTTCCCGCGTCCCGCAGGCCGAGCGCCGCGGCGACGGTCGGTCCCAGCAGGTCACCGGCTTCCAGGGTGGCCAGCTCGACCACCTCCACGCCGTCCCTGTACGTGCGCTCGAGCGTCCCCGCGACCCTGTCCGCCAGCCGTGTCTTGCCGACACCGCCCGTTCCCGTCAAGGTCAGCAGCCGCGTCCTGGACAGCATCCGCCTGGCCTCCGACACCTCGTGCCGGCGTCCGACGAACGTGGTCCCCTCCATCAGCGGATCGGTCCTGGCCACAGGAACGCTCTCGGTCCGGCTCACTGCATACCTCCGACATCGCTCTGATCGTCCCCTGGCTGTTCCTGCCGGCTGACCCAGGCGGCGATCTGGACGCGCGAGCTGAACCCGAGCTTGCCGAGAATGTGCTCGACGTGTCCCTCCGCCGTGCGCTGCGCGATCACCAGCGCGGCCGCGATCGCCTTGTTGCTCATGCCCTGGGCGACCAGCCGGGCGATCTCCATCTCCCTGCGGGTCAGCGGTGAGGGACTCGCCGACGGCTCGTGCTCCGGCGTATCCTCCCGCATCGCGTACTCCAGCGCCTCGGCGGGGGTGAGCGCCATGCCCTTGCGGAAGGCGGCCTCGAACCCCCTGGCGCCGAGGCTCTCCCTGGCCGCCAGCTCGCAGGCGTCGTGCTGTTCGGCGAGGTAGCCGAACAGGGGGCCGCCGAAAGAGCGCCAGATCTCCTGCAGGGCGCCGAGAAGCGTCGCCGCGCGCTCGCCGTCGCCGCAGCTCGTCCATGCCAGGACCTCGATGCACAGGGCGATGCCAAGGCGGTCGTCGAAGGGCTCCTTGAGCCGTATGGCCTCGCGTTCCATCTCGACCGCCCGCCGGGTGTCGCCCTGCTTCCACACCTCGATGCCGTACGTCCACAGCGCGTACGACCGGAACCAGTTCTCGCGGCGCGGCTCGCAGATCGCCAGGCATTCCTCGAACGTCTCCACCGCCTGGTCGGAATGGCCGAGGATCGAGAGCGTGGAGGCCAGGTAGATCAACGAGTTGACGACGCCGATCTGGTCGTCCGTCATGCGGCTGTACTCCAGCGCCTCGCTGAGGAGGGTGTGCGCCCCTGGGAGGTCCTGCTGGAGCAGGGCCGCGAGGCCGGCGACGTACTGGGCGGCTCCCGTGATCGCCGGGTCGTCGAACGCGCGGGCCAGCTCTCGGCACTCGTCCAGCAAGGTCGCGGCCATCGTGAAGTCGCTCTGCAGGACCGCGAGCCGCGCCTTGACGCAGAGGGCACGGGCGCGGACGGGAGTCGCCCGCCCATCGGCGGCGAGCAGGCGGTTGAACCAGATCCTGCCCTCGTAAGGGGAGTCGGACGCGATCCAGTAGTACCGCAGCGCCGCCGCGATGATCAGGCCGGACTCCGCCTCTCCCTGCACCGCGAGGCAGAAGTCGAGGGCGGTACGGAGGTTGTCGTGCTCGGTGCGCAGGCGCGCGTACCAGTCCACCTGATCCGGCCCGAACCAGCCGTGCTGCGCGCGGAGCACCAGGTCCTGATACCAGTCGCGATGCCGGCGCCTGAGCTTCTCCTCCATGCCGGACTCGCGCAGCCGGTCCCTGCCGTACTGGCGGATGGTCTCCAGCAACCGGAATCGCACCCTCGACCGGTGTTCGTCCCTGATCAGGATGGACTTGTCCACCAGGCCGATCACCAGGTCGACGACCTCCTCGGCGGCGATGCCGTCGCCTGAGCACACGTGCTCGGCCGCCTCGAGGTCGAGGCTGCCGGAGAAGACCGACAGGCGTGCCCAGAGCAGCTGCTCCTTCTCCGTGCACAGGGTGTAGCTCCAGTCGATCAAACCCCGCAACGTCCGCTGGCGGGGCAGCAGCACCCGGGGTCCCGCCGTGAGCAACCTGAACCGGTCCTCCAGCCGGTCCAGCAGCTGCCGAACGGAGACCACTCGCAGCCGGACGGCAGCCAGTTCGATCGCCAGGGGAATGCCGTCCAGGTTCCGGCAGATCTTCGCCACGGCTTCCCTGTTGTCGTCGGTGACGGCGAAACCGGGCAGGACGGCCCTGGCCCGCTCGGCGAACAACCGCACCGCGTCGGACTGCTCCAGCGACTCTCCTGACAGCCGCGACAGGTCGCCGTCCGGCAGCGGCAGCGACGGCACGACCATCGTCTGCTCGCCGGCGACGCCGAGCGCCTGCCGGCTGGTGGCGAGGATCCTCAGGTCGGGCGCGGCGCGTGCCAGCGTCTCCGCCACGACGGCGCAGTCGTGCAGCAGATGCTCGCAGTTGTCCAGGACCATCAGCAGCTGTCTGTCGCGCAGGTGGTCGGCGAGCACCTGGATCGGGGGTCGCGTGGAGAGGTCCGCGATCTCCAGCGCCTCGATCACCGTCTGGACGAGCAGGTCGGGGCGCTCCAGCGCCGCGAGCTCGACCAGGCACACGCCGTCGCGGAACGCGCGCCGCACGTCGGCCGCGACCCGCAGGGCCAGCCGGGTCTTGCCGACGCCGCCCACGCCGACGAGGGTCACCAGCCTGGAGCCGGCCAGCATCCGCTTGCCCTCGGCTATCTCACGCCGGCGGCCCACGAAGCTGGTCAGCTCGGCCGACAGCCCCCGCATCTCCGAACCCCTGGATGCCACCCCCATGAACGCTCCACCGGCGCGGACCCTCGAGGCGCCCTTGCCGCCGGGACCGAGCCGATGGAACCCAGAGTACGCTTGGGCGTTTCCGTAGGGTTTTACCGTTTTGTAAGGAATTGCCACAAGGATACTGAGGTTGGAGAGCTGTGAGGGCCTGCGCATAACCTGAAGAATGACGTCTCGGTTCCGCTCCATCGGTGGCCGAGCCGGCGAGGTAATCGATGACAGCGACGAGCGCCTCCAGGCGACAGCAGACGGCAAGGCTGCCGGCCGAGGTGACCAGTTTCGTAGGCCGTCGGCACGAAGTGGCCGAGGTCAAGCGATGCCTGCCCCTATCACGTGCGGTGACCTTGACCGGCGTGGGCGGCGTCGGCAAGACCCGGCTGGCTCTGCGGGTGGCGCTCGACGTGGCACGAGACTTCCGCGGCGGGGTGTGGTTCGTGGAGCTGGCCGCCGTCGAGAATCCGGACATGCTCGCCCAGGTCGTGGCCGAGGCCCTGGAGATCCGCGACCACAGCCTCAGCTCGCCCGTGGAGGTGCTGGCCGAGTATCTGCGGGACAAGCAGACGCTGGTGATCCTCGACAACTGCGAGCATCTGGTGCACGAGTGCGCCGTACTGGCCGAGATGCTGCTGCGCCGAGCCCCTCAGCTGAGCATCCTCGCCACCAGCCGGGAGGCGCTCGGCTTCGCCGGCGAGCAGACGCTGGCCGTGCCCACGCTCCCGTTGCCCGACATCGACGGCGCGCGGGTACCCATCGAGAGGCTCGCCAAGTGCGACGCCGTCTGCCTGTTCACCGAGCGGGCCAGAGCCGTCCTCCCGTCGTTCGCCCTCACAGAGGACAACAGGGACGTCGTCGTCGGGATCTGCCGGCGGCTGGACGGCCTGCCGCTCGGGATCGAGCTGGCCGCCGTCAGGTTGCGCGCGCTGTCCGTCCAGCAGCTGCACGAGCGCCTCGACGACCGGTTCCGGCTGCTGACCGCCGGCTCGCGGGCCGTACTCCCGCGTCATCAGACGCTCCGCGCGCTGATCGACTGGAGCTACGCCCTCTGCTCCGAGAAGGAGCAGTCGCTGTGGGCTCGCGTGTCGGTGTTCGCCGGCAGCCTGGATCTGGAGGCGGCCGAGGCCGTCTGTTCCGGCGACGGCATCGCCCGCGAGGAGATCCTGGACCTGGTGTGCGGGCTGGTGGACAAGTCCATCCTGATCCGGGAGGAGCACGGGCCGCAGGCCCGCTACCGGCTACTGGAGATCATCCGTCAGTACGGCATGGAGAAGCTCGTCGCCACGGGCCAGGAGGCCGCGCTGAAACAGCGGCACCTCGACTACTACCGAGCGCTGTCGGCACAGGCACAGGAACAGCTGTTCGGGCCGTCGCAGGTCTCCTGGTTCACCAGGTTGCGGCTCGAGCACGCCAACCTGCACACCGCTCTCGAGCACTGCTTCGGCGACCCCTCGCAGGTCGCCGGCGGCCTCGACATGGCCGCCGACCTGCTCTACCACTGGATCAGCGGCTACTACCTGGGAGAGGGCCGCCGCTGGCTGGACAGGGGACTCGCCGCCGACTCCGAACCGAGCGAGGCACGTGCGCGGGCACTGTGGGCCAGCAGCTGGCTCGCCATCATCCAGGGCGACCTCGCCTCCGCCACGACGATGCTCAAGGAGAGCCGGTCCATCGGGGAGCGGCTGGGGCTCGACTCCGTCCTCGCCTACGTCGCGCTCTACTCCGGAATGATCGCCATGTGCGGGGGTGACGCCGAGTGCGCCGTCACGCACTACCGGGAGGCGCTGGCCCGGCATCGCGCCACCGGTGACCCCGTGGGCAGGGCTCTGACCCTCATCCGGCTGTCCCTGGCGTACACCTTCCGCGGCGACTCGGAGCCGGCGATCTCGCTGGGCGACGAGTGCCTTGCCCTGTGCGACGCCCACGGGGAAGGCTGGCACAAGGCGTACATGATGATGGCGCTCGGCGTGGAGGTCTGGCGGCAGGGCGACGCCGGGCGCGCGACGGAGCTCGAGGCGAGGAGCCTGTCCTTCAATCGCGAGCTCGACGACCCGCTGGGCGTCGGGGTCAACCTGGAGGTGCTGGCCTGGATCGCCGCCACCGAGAAGCAGTATCGGCGAGCGGCCCGGCTGCTGGGCATCCTGGAAACTGTCTGGCAGGCGACAGGAGGCCCCCTGTCGGGCTTCGGACACCTATCGCACTACCACGACGAATGCGTGCTGCACACGCGCCAGGCACTCGGCGACTCGGCCTTCGACACCGCGTTCAAGCATGGCGCCCAGCTCACCTACGACGAGGCGCTCGCCTACGCGCTCCGCGAGGACAAGCAGGTCGAGGAGACGCCGGCCGAGGCCCCGTCGCCGCTGACCCCGCGGGAGACGGAGATCGCCGGTCTCGTGGCCCAGGGCATGACCAACAAGGAGATCGCCGCCTCCCTGGTGATCTCTCAGCGGACCGCCGAGGGGCATATCGAACACATCTTGAGCAAGCTCGGCTTCCACTCACGCGCCCAGATCGCCGTCTGGGTCGGCGAGCAGGCCCGCGCGGCCGACGACGAGCCGCCTGAGAACGGTGGTCAATAGGGCAGCGGCCGTCCCGACGGTGTCCGCAGGTCCTGGGCCTGGAGGTCGGTCGGCCTCCTCGGCTTGGAGGTCCGGATTCTTCGCACGGTGACGGTTCCCTCAGACGAGTCCGGGCGCGGGAAGCTCGAACCAGACGACCTTCCCCTCGCAGGTATGAGCGGTGCCCCAGCAGCAGGCCAGGTCGGCCAGCAGGAGGTGTTCGCGCCCCATGCGACACCGGGAGCGCGAGGGATCCGCGTGCTCGACCTCGCAGCGCAGCAGCCCGTCCTCGGCGGTGAGTGTGAGCCGGATCCTGTCACCGCTGTCGCGCAGGGCGTTGGTGACCAGCTCGCTGACCAGCAGGTCCGCCACCTTGATCTGGTCCTGAAGTCCCCATCGCACCAGCCGGGCGCGGGTCATGCGCCGTGCTGTGGGCAGGGCGGAGGGCGCGGACGACAGCACCCATGATGCCGTCCGGTCGCCGCCGCCGGGGACGGCGCGAGTGAGCAGGCCGTCGGCGAAGGCCAGGAGCCGGTTCGGGGTCACGCGCCTCATGCCTCTTTCCCAGCGTGCACAAGTCCGGTGGAGATGCTCCGGCCGTCCGGCAGCAGTTCACCGGCGTCATCGAAGATGACGACACCGTTGCAGAGCAGCCCCCACCCCTGTTCCGGGTGGAAGGCCACAAGCCGGGCAGAATCATGATGCGGAGCGTCCGCTGGCGGACACGGTGGTTGGTGCTGGCACACGGCTCGCACCCTTCTTTACCTGGTCGTCGGTTGGCTGAGGTCTTTGCTAAGCATTCAGCCTGCCTCGGGGACCGGCACGAGCGAGACGGGATAAACCCCCGTATGGGTACCTATTAGCCGCAGGTAGGTACCTACGTAGTCCTACGGGGAGCCGGGGAGAACGGCGGCGAGCTCCGGGATCCGGGCCCGATAGCCGTCGAGCAGCCTGCGCGCCGTGTCGACCGAGTCGACCAGGGGATGCAGGGCGAACGCCTCGACCGCCAGGCGGGACGAGCCGGACAGGGCGGCCTCGATGGCCGTCTGCTCCACCGCCTTGACCTGTTGCACGAGACCCAGGAAGCGGCCGGGGAGCGGGCGGGTGGCCAGCGGCCGGATTCCCGAGCCGTTCACCACGCAGGGGATCTCGACGACCGCGTCCGCGGGCAGGCCGGGCACCGCCGTGCCGTTGCGGACATTGAGGATCATGGTCGAGGACTCGCCGCGGGCGATGGCGGCCATGAGGGCGAGCGCGATGCCTTCGTACCCCCCGGCCTCCAGGTCCGCGGCGTCGCGTTCACCCGCGTCGGCGACGTCCCGGGTCTCGGCCATGTAGGTCTCGTCGCGTTCCCTGCGTGTCCTGATCCACTCGGCGAGGGCGTGCTGGGGCCGCTCCCGTACGGCGGCGTAGAACCGGCTCTGCTGCCCGACCAGGGACTCGCCGCGGGTCTGCTCCGCGCCGTTGAGCGCGGCGACGGATTCGCGGGTGAAGTAGTAGTAGTACAGGTACTCGTTGGGCAGCGCGCCCAGGGTCCGCACCCAGTCGCCGCCGAAGATCCGTGCCTCCTCGACCTGCCGCAGGGCCGTGTCGTCGGCGAGCAGGTCCGGCAGCACGTCGTGGCCGTCGTAGGTGAGCCCGCGCAGCCAGCCGAGGTGGTTGAGCCCCACGTAGTCGGGTGAGGCGCGCGCCGGATCGAGGCCGAGGGCGGCGGCGGCCCGCCTGATCAGTCCGATCGGCGAGTCGCAGATGCCCACCACCCGGTCGCCGAGGACGGTCCGCATGGCTTCGGTGATCATGCCGGCCGGGTTGGTGAAGTTGATGACCCAGGCCCGGGGCGCGAGGGCGGCCACCCGCTCGGCCATGCGGACGGCCACCGGGATGGTGCGCAGCCCGAACGCGATGCCGCCGGGTCCTGTCGTCTCCTGACCGAGCAGGCCCAGCTCCAGCGCGACCCGCTCGTCCGCGGTACGGCCCGCGAGACCGCCGACGCGGATGGCCGAGAAGACGAAGGCGGCGTCGCGCAGCGCGCTGTCGAGGTCGGTGGTGGTCCGCACCCGCGGCGGATCGTCGTGTCCCGCGGCGAGCTGGTCCAGCACGTGCCTCATGGCCGCAAGCCGCTCGGCCGACACGTCGTACAGCACCACCTCCTCCACGCGCGGCTTCGCGGTGTCACGCAGAAGCGCGCCGTACACGAGCGGGACCCGGAAGCCTCCGCCTCCGAGAACGGCCAGTTTCATCGCGGCTCCTCAGCTGCCTGGTGTCTCTCATCGGACCTGCGGGCGCCCAGGCGATCACGCGAGCAGCACCTCAGCGCCGGCGGCGGCGCAGTTGCCCAGCGTCATGCCGTCGGCGCCATCGTTCGTGACGATCACATCGATGTCCTCGGGCCCGCACACTCGCAGGGCGCCGGTGCCGGGGAACTTGTGCCGGTCGACCAGCAGCACCACCTGGGCCGCCGCGGCGATCATGGCGCGTTTCACCGGCACCTCGGCGAGCGTGGTGTCGACGAGCTGGCCGTCCGGCCGTACGCCGCTCGCGCCCAGGAACACGCGGTCGGCGACCACCTGGCTCAGCGCCTCCTCGGTCAGCACGCCGACCAGCGAGTGGTAGGTACGGCGGACCATGCCGCCGAGCAGCAGGAGCTCGACCGCGGGATCGGTGCGGAGCACGTCGAGGACGGCGAGGCTGGAGGTGACCACGGTGATGCGGCGGCCGCGGAGGTGGCGGGCCAGGCGCATCGTCGTGGTGCCGATGTCGAGCAGGACCACGTCGCCGTCGCGGACGAGCTGCGCGGCGCGGACGGCCACGGCCTCCTTGTCCTGCTCGGCGAGCGCCACCACCTCGGCGAAGGGCAGGTCGTCGTCGGCGTCCATGTCGGCGAGCGCGCCCCCGCGCACGCGCTTCAGCGTGCCGTCGCGGTCGAGCACCTCGAGGTCCCTGCGAATGGTCGACGGGCTCACGCCGAGCTGCCTGGCGAGGTCGGCGACGCTGGTGGCACCTGAGAGCCGGACCCGGCGCATGATCTCCGCATGCCTGAGGTGCTGAAGCACGGGTGGATCCTATCAGTCATTTCCGCGCAGAAGCGAGCATGATGGTCCAATTACTCGCGCGAAACACTTGATATGCGCGGTTAAACGTGCAAGATTGCGCACATCTCGGTCTGTCGAGGAGGACTCATCACCGTGTCTGTCCAGGCGTACGACCCTCTCGCCGATCAGCGCACCCCAGGGGGGCCGCAGTTCGACGTCTTCTTAGCGGGCACCGTGTTCCTCGACATCGTCTTCACCGGGCTGGCCGCGATGCCCGCGGCGGGCACCGAGATGTGGGCCGAGGGCATGGGCTCGTGCCCGGGAGGCATCGCCAATCTGGCCATCGCGACCAGCCGGCTGGGTCTGCGCACCTCGCTGGCCGCCGCGTTCGGCGACGACGACTACGGCGACTTCTGCTGGCGTACCCTCGCCGAGCAGGAATCGGTCGACCTGTCCAGGTCGCGGCGCTTCGAGCACTGGCACTCACCGGTGACGGTCTCCATGGCCGTCGACCGCGACCGCAGCATGGTGACGCACGGCCACCCCGCTCCCATGTCGGCCTCGGAGATGATCGGCTCCCCGCTGCGGTCGAGGGCCGTGATCGTGGCGCTGTCCGCCGACGAGCCGCTCGGCGTGTCCGACAACTGCTCATGGGCCGAGCTGGCGCACCGCAACGGCGCGCTCGTCTTCGCCGACGTGGGCTGGGATCCGTCGGGCACCTGGTCACCCGCCCTGCTGGACCAGCTCTCGACCTGCCACGCGTTCATGCCCAACGCGGTCGAGGCGATGGCCTACACCGGCACGGACACTCCACGCGACGCGCTGTACGAGCTCGCCGACCGGGTTCCCCTCGCCGTCGTCACCGACGGGGCCAACGGGGCTATGGCCATCGACTCCCTGACCGGCGAGGAGGCGTACGTTCCCGCACCGCGGGTGACGGCGCTCGATCCGACCGGCGCGGGGGACGTCTTCGGCGCGGGCATCGTGCTCGGCACCCTCTGCAAGTGGCCGCTGGCCGACAGGCTCGCGTTCGCCGGGGTCTGCGCGGCCCTGGCCGTGCAGCAGTTCGGCGGATCGCTGGCCGCGCCCGGTTGGGGCGACATCGCCGACTGGTGGCACGAGGTGCGGGCGGCGGCCGGTCACGGCGGCGCCTACGCCGACTCGCTGGCGCGCAGGTACGCCTTCCTCGACAGGCTGGTGCCCACCGTCCCCGTGGGCGCGGTACGGCGGGCCGCCGCCACCATCGCCCGGCACGCCGACCTGGGGATGGCCGCCCTGTCCGAGGAGCCGCCGGCCAAGGCCGCCGGGCCGTACGGACAGCCCGAAGACACCGCGAAGGACGAAACACACGCCGCGTCCGAGGCCGCCCCGCCGGGAGCGCACGGCGATCCCGAGAACCCGGAGACGTCTCGCGTGCCTGCCCAGAAGGAGTGACACCATGATCGCCTCGACGATCGCCTCGGCCCACGGGGTTCGGACGCGGAACCCGCGCGGCGCCCGGGTGCGTGCCGTACTCGCCGCCGGGGTCGTGGCTCTCGCCGCGGCCGCGTGCGCGCCGGGCTCCTCGGCTCCCCCCGCGGCGGGGGGGGGGGGGGGCGGGGGCCCCCGGGGGGGACACCCCCCCCCCCCCGGCACCCACAACACAACAAAAAGGAACCAGAACAGGAACGAGG